>JAFTTT010000053.1 GCA_017466625.1 Clostridia bacterium | reverse complement strand
TTATCGAAAGAGGTAAGGCAAAGGGATCTCTTTCTCAGAGAGAAATAATGGAAGCGTTTGAGTACGTCTATTACTATATAGAGCAGGTAGAAAAGCTCTATGAGGTGCTCGAGGGAATGGGAATCGAGGTAACCGGTTACCTCGACACACCCGAGTTCCAGGCGATCGAAAACGACGTCGAGCGTTACGAAAGCGCAGATGACATGGAAAAGATGCTCACCCAGGAGGGCCTTTCCATCGACGACCCCGTCCGTATGTATCTTAAGGAGATCGGTACCGTGCCGCTTCTCGATTCCGAAAGAGAGCTCATGCTCGCGGAGAAGATGGCAAACGGCGACGCCATGGCGAAGGACGAGCTCGTAAGAGCAAACCTGCGTCTTGTCGTAAGTATCGCGAAGAGATACGTCGGTAAGGGAATGTTCTTCCTCGACCTAATTCAGGAGGGTAATCTCGGTCTTATGAAGGCGGTCGAAAAGTTCGACTACCGCAAGGGCTATAAGTTCTCCACCTACGCAACCTGGTGGATCAGACAGGCGATCACGAGAGCCATCGCAGACCAGGCAAGAACGATCCGTATTCCCGTTCACATGGTCGAAACGATACACAAGGTCTCCCGTATCCAGAGACAGCTTCTTCAGGAGCTCGGCCACGAGGCAAGCGCCGACGAGATCGCTGAACACATGGGAATGAGCGCCGAAAAGGTCAGAGAGATCATGAAGATATCCCAGGACCCCGTTTCCCTTGAAATGCCGATAGGCGAGGAGGAGGATTCTCACCTCGGCGACTTCATCGAGGACGACTCTAATCCCGCACCTGCCGACGTTGCGGCACAGCGTCTCTTGAGTGAGCAGTTAAACGAGGTGCTCCACACCCTTACTCCCCGCGAGGAGCAGGTGCTCAAGCTCCGCTTCGGACTTGTCGACGGCAGAGCAAGAACTCTCGAGGAAGTAGGCAAGGAGTTCCATATAACGAGAGAGAGAATCAGACAGATCGAGGCAAAAGCGCTCCGCAAGCTCCGTCATCCGAGCCGCTCGAAGCGTCTGCGCGATTATCTTGATTAATTAAGCCCGGTCGACAAAATCGGCTTGACATATCAGCTTATTTGTTGTAAAATATATCATGTATACATACGGCAAAATTTGCCGCATTTCAGGAGGAACCCGATAATGAAAAAAAGACTGTTGGCTTTTTTGGTAGCTGTGACATGTCTCGTCATGCCCGTTCTCACGTCGTGCTCGGATGAAGAGGCAGAAATAAAATCGGATACCAAGCCGGTAACCGTTACTCTTTACGGAATAAAGGGTGAGGGAACTACCGACGAAGCGGTAAAGGCGGTACAGGACCGTCTTAACGTGTATTCGGAAGGAAATCTTACGACCCGTGTGCTTCTGAAGCTTTTCACGGAGGACGAATATTACGCAAAGCTTGACGAAGCGTTTGCGGCTGCAGAGGAGTACGAGGAAAACGGCGATAACAGTTCTTCCTCGACCTCTAATAAGGATAAGAACAAAGGAACGAAGAACGAGCTCGTATTCCCGGACGAAAAGGGAACGCAGGTCGATATATTCATGGTTCGCGGCTCCGAAATGTTCGAAAAGTATAATAAGGCCGAATATACCGTTTCTCTTAACCTCGCAGATAAGAGCGGACTTATGAGAAAGTATATCTCCGACAGATACTTCGCACTTACCAATATGGCAACTCTCGGCGTTCTCGGTAATAAATACCCCTTCGGTATTCCGAACAATACCGTTTACGGCGAGTATACCTACCTTCTCGTAAACAAGGAGGTGGCAAATGCGTACGGCTACGCCGAAAAGAACCTTGACACGCTCCCCGAGCTCAACAACCTGCTCGTCGACGCGGCAAGAGATTTCTCAAGCTACGTAACGCTCTATAACGCTCCGACTATCGACCTCGATAACTTCGGCGGAACGATGTTCGGCACCGTTATTGAAAATACCGATACCGCGTTTACGAAGAAGTCCCCGACCTCGCTTCTGGAAAACGAAAAGTATATCGAGTACGCAAAGTATCTCAACCTCTTTAACGGCAAGGGCTATATCGTAGAGGGCGACGCTCACGCGCTTCCGACCGACAAGAAGGTCGCAGCAGCGTTCATTAAGGGCAACGCGGCGCTCCCCGAGCAGTATAAGAACGATTATCTCGTGGTTCCTTATGCAAAGCCCGTTATGGAAGACCTCGGTACCGTGTTCTGCGTAAGTAAGTATGCGGTCGAGCCGGTAAGAGCTCTTGAGATAGTCAACCTTCTTCAGACAAACGTTGAATACAGAAACATATTCCAGTACGGCATCGAAGACGTACATTACCGCGTTGACGACTATACCGGTGTTCTTGACATCATAAGCAAGGATTACAATATGAATCCCGCAGACACGGGAAACCTCTTCCTCCTCAAGGAAAATTCCTCCATGGATGCGGCAACGAAGGCGCTTTGCGCTAACAACTGGGAGCTTGCAAAGCAGCAGCTTCGCGACACGGTCGTTGCTCCTTATCTGCTCTTTAATCCCGACGTGAGCGAGCTCGACTACGACGGCTTCAAGGCAGAGAGCGACAGCGTTCTTGCTCGGCTTATGTCGTACGATATCGGTTCTGCCGAGACGTTTGAAGAGTACGCGGCTTCCCTCAATGCCGCATTCAAGAATACCGATGCGTACATTAACTTCGCAGACAATAGCGCGGCAGTTGCTCTTGCGGAAGAAACGACTACGGGCGAAGAGACCACGGCAGGCGATGAAACCACCGCTCCTGACGAAACTACCACGGGCGACGAGACCACCGCAGGCGACGAGACCACCGCAGGTGATGAAACAACTACCGAATCCGCTCCCGAGGAGCCGGCAGTACCCGATCGCGTTCTCGTTCAGTACGAGTCGTGGTGCGCACGCTATAACATCAAATAACGACAATAAGAAAAATCTATTGAGGGGCGTTTTATAACGTCCCTCTTTGAGTAGAGAAGAAAATGGCAGACATAATAATAGAAAACAGCATATTTCCGGAGGAACGTGCGTTATATAACCTGTCGGCCGCTCTCGTTCGAAGCTGTGCCTTTGCAGGCGAAGAAGACGGCGAATCGGCACTTAAGGAGTGCCGTGACGTAACGCTTGATAACTGCAGATTTGAGCTTCGTTATCCGCTTTGGCACGCAAAGGGATACGAAATGACGGGCTGCGAAATGTCAGAGACCGTTCGCGCACCGATATGGTATTCCGATAACGGAATTATAAGAAACTCGCGTATAAACGGAATAAAATGCCTTCGCGAGTGCAAAAATACGGTAATAGATAATTCGAGCATCGTCTCGGACGAATTCGGATGGATCTGTGACGGAATAAAGCTTGATAACACCGAGATCGCCTCGCAGTATCTTCTTTTTCAGAGCAAGAATATAGAGGCGAAAAACATCAGAATGAAGGGTAAGTATTCCTTTCAGTATTGCGAAAACATCGTGATAGAGGATTCCTTCCTCGATACGAAGGACGCCTTCTGGCACGCAAAGAACGTAACGGTCAAAAACAGTACGATAAAGGGCGAATACCTTGCGTGGTTTTCCGAGGGACTTACTCTTATCAACTGTAAGCTGATCGGCACACAGCCGCTTTGCTACTGCAAGGATCTTACTCTCATAAACTGCACGATGGAGGAAACCGATCTCAGCTTCGAGTATTCCGACGTGAAGGCGGAGATCAAGGGCAATATCGTGTCGGTCAAAAATCCCGCATCCGGTTATATCGAGGCAGACAGTATCGGAGAGATCATACTCGACGGCTCGATAATGGAATGCCGATGCGAAATAAGAGAAAAAACAAAAATCTTTTCATAAAGAGAGGTAAATAAAATGGCAAAAGAACTTAAAGGCACAAGAACAGAAGCGAATCTTCTTGCGGCGTTCGCGGGCGAAAGCCAGGCAAGAAACAAGTACACCTACTTTGCAAGTGTTGCAAAGAAGGCGGGCTACGAGCAGATCGCAGAGCTCTTCCAGAAGACCGCAGATAACGAAAAGGAGCACGCAAAGCTGTGGTTCAAGGAGCTCGGACTCCTCGGCGACACCGCGGCAAACCTCAAGAGCGCGGCAGAGGGCGAAAACTACGAATGGACCGATATGTACGCCGGCTTTGCAGACGTAGCTGAAGAGGAGGGCTTCACCGCTCTCGCGGCAAAGTTCAGAGCAGTTGCACTTATCGAAAAGTCGCACGAGGAAAGATTCCTCAAGCTTCTTAATAACGTCGAAATGCAGAAGGTATTCGAAAAGGCAGAGGAAACGATGTGGGAATGCCGTAACTGCGGACACCTCGTTATCGGCAAGAAGGCGCCTCAGGTATGCCCCGTCTGCGCACATCCGCAGAGCTACTTCGAGGTCAGAAAAGAGAATTACTGATAAACAAAAAATCACCCGCTTGCGGGTGATTTTTTATATGCTATTTATTTCACAATAATATTCGACCAAGCGCGTTTGTCGCCGTCGCGGACCTCAACACGCAACCACTTTTCCTCGTCGCGGAAGGTGTATTCGTGACGCGTGATGCCGTCGCCTCTGACGACTCTGTTCGGAAGCCAAGCGCAGTTTGAAAGCACGGCGATCGTGTCGCAGGGCGAGGCCTCGATGATGACCTTGTCGCCATCACGGGTGACCGACAACATCGGTCCCTGGCTTGCGAAGAAATCGCGGTTTTTGACGGCGCGAACGATGGCTTCATCGTTAAGCTCATCGGCTTTTACCATTACCCAGCCGCGTCTGTCGTCGACACCGCCGTAGTAGTGCGCATCGTCAACCGCGAAAATGCCGAAATACATTTCATTCACCGCGCACATATCAACGAAATGATCGGAATAGGGACGCAGACTTTGTCCCGCCTCGGAAACCGCGTTGTATATCTCGGTCGCGGTAAAACCGACAAGCGCCTTCGCGTCGTCTATCGAGTTCAGTGACCAGGCAGGATGAGCAAGCACGGCACAGCCGCCCGCACCGTTTATCTTGTCGATGATCGTCTGACGGTCGTCACTCTTTTCGGCATTCGGGTCACTCTTCATGCCGAATCCGACGATGTGCATCGTTGCGCTTCCGGGGCCGTTATCGTATTCGATGCCCGAAATAATATGAAGACCGCAGATCTTCTTGCTCTCTCCGTAACGCCAATGATCGGTAAGGGTTATCGCGTCGTAACCGTCTTCCTTGAACGCCGCCGCTATCTCCTCGGGGGAAAGCTTGCCGTCCGAGATATTGGAGTGTAGATGAAAGGCGACCTTAAAATATTTGTTTCCGTTTTTGTCCTGGTACATGGTTGTTTCCTCGCTTGAAGTACTAAGGAAATTGTATCACAGGGAGGCGGGATAGACAATATTTTCGCGTTAATTTTGCGGCTTGTAGCAGGCATTGGAAAGGTGTCAAGTAATATCGTTTATTTACGGGCTGTCGTGGGCGCCGGCCCCTACCGAGAGACGTTCGATGTACCAACGGTAGGGGGTCGGTGCCTTCGACGACCCGTTGCTTCCACGTTTATTCTGTTGCGAAGACAAAAACGCTTATCGACATAGTTGTAGGGTGCGACGTTCTCGGCGCACCGCATAAAAGGAATGTTGCATCGATCCGGTGCCGGAGGAGCAAGCCCCTCCATTACCAAAGGTGTCGGTGATGCCGTATTGCCTTTCCCGAGATGAAGACAAAACTATTTCCCGTTTTTCAAAAGCGTAAGGATCTCCTTTTCAGATAGGGAAATAAGCTCCTCGGCGTACTCGCCCGACGCCGCCTCGGCGATTATCGTGTAACCGCCGTTGCGTGGAATAACGCGGACGCTTCCTTTTTCGTATTCCGTCATCACTCCGTCGCCCGACGGCGAGCCGAGGGATGTCAGTATCGAAAAACGGCGTCTGTCGTTTATGCGAAGAACACAGGAGGAAAGAGCAAAGCTCGGAACGTGAGCAGAAAGCTCACGGAAGCTTTTGCCCGAAACCGAAACGAGCGCGAGAAGCTCCAGCGCTGCTGCCGCTCCCTGAACGAGCTCGGGGAAAGCATAAACGTTTTTCCTTGCCTCATTTTCGCTATCGCCGGTCGGACAAAGGGTATAGATATAAGGCGTTTTTCGACAAAGATCCTTTATGACGGACGGAACGGAGGAGGGAAGTGCGACCTTGTCTCTTATGAGGTATTTGAGCAGTAACGCCTTTATATGCCAGTCGTCGAGAACGTAACCGTCCTGCTCGGCGGAAAGCGAATAGCCGTCCTCGGAGAGGGAGAGTTTTATCCCGTCGTCACTCATTTGCGCGCCGACACCGATAAGTGCCTCCTTCATAAAGCGCGAGGCGCAGTCCTCCTTTTTCACAGTCACCTTTATCCCTTCAAGGGGACATCTGTTTGAAAGAAGAAACGGCAGATAAATATCGTTCAGAAAGTCAATGCGCGAAAGGCGCATTTTCTTTTCCGCGCCCTTTCTTTCGTTTCCGAACGAGGAAACGAAGGAACGCTCAAAGTCGCGCGTCGGATAAAGTCCGTTTCGGTCGTAAATGAAGACCGAGACCTTTTTGTCGTCGCTCCTGATAAAGAGAGAAAGGTCAAGACCAAGCTCCGATCCGGCGTAAGACGCCGCCGCTTCAAAGCCCTGCCCGAGTACCACCGTCTCGTCGGCCACCCCACTCATTCCGCGAATAAACGCAGATAAGACTCGTTCAGAAGTTTGGGCACCGTCGGTCATTATTCCGATTCGACCGCCGCCCGACGCGAGAGCGAATGACAGACCGACTCTCACGCAGAACGAT
>JAFTTT010000052.1 GCA_017466625.1 Clostridia bacterium | reverse complement strand
TCGTAGTAGGTATCTACGTAGTAGGTGTTGTATCCCTCGTCCTGCTTGAGCGTTTCAGCAACGCTGTCAACGGTAACCTCGGGAAGCTCGCCCGTTACGATGAAGTGATGACGGAGGAACAGATCGCCGTTTTCGTCAAAGTCGATGTTGAACAGAGCATACTGATAGCCGACTGTGTTTTCGATCTTCTCTACAACGAATGCTTCGTCCATAGTGGTCGTAGGTCCAACAACAGTAACGTCAGCCGTGCCGCCGTTAAGAATATTGTCGATAGCGTTCTTTACGTCCTCGGTCTCTACTTCTACGGTCTTGTCATATCCGCAGTAATCGCAGATATTGTCGTTTCCGTATACGCAGTCGCCGTCGGGAGCTTCGGCGCCGCAGCACTTGTATGCTACCTTATGAGTAACGCCGTCGATTTCGGTGTAGATGAATTCGTTCGAAACGTGGTTAGTAAGATCCTTTTCGGTATATTCCTCGCCGCAGATCTCGCAAACAGCGCCCTTCTGACAGGTTGCCTTGCCGCCTACGTGATCGGGATTTACGGTATGCACCTCTGGAGTATAGGAAAGCTCCGCACGGTGCAAGCCGTCGTATATGGTAGAGTAGGTGCGAACGTCGACCTGGCTGCCGTCCTCATTGAAGTAGAGGATCGTTATCATACCCGTTCCGCCGGGGTGACGTGCGTCGATTCCCTGCGGGTCAACGAGCATCTGCTTGACTACGTTACCGTTATCGCCGACAGCATCAATAACGAGAACGCTGTTGGACTCGATATGTCCGCTGATAACGAAGGAAATGTTTGCGTGCTTTCTTATGAACTTTTCCCAGATCTCGTCGCCGTCGTTGAACTGCGGTGCGTTACCGTAGCCAACCCATCCGCCGGTCTCGGGGTTATATCCGCTTGCCGCCCACTTATCGTTGGTATCAAGGGTCGTGCCGTCGCTGTTCATATAACCGTGAGTCGTAACGATGACGTTATGATGAGGATGATCCGCAACCACCTCGTTTGCCCAGTCGAGAACGTCGTCGGTAGGTCCGAATTCAAGGGTCATAACGAGGTAATCGACGCGTCCGATAGTAACGTAACGGTAGGTGTTTGCAACGCCGTCGCCGTACTTGCCGTCGAAGGTCGTATTGTAAGGAGCAACGTCAAACGCCGCGTTGAAGGTGTCGGTCGTATCGTGGTTACCGATTACGAGGGAGTAAGGAAGCTTTCCGTCAAGACGGGCAAACTGTTCCTTTGCTCTTTCCCATTCGCTTGCGGTGCTCTTGTCGGTGATATCGCCGAGGCCGAGCATATACTGGACCTTATGTGCATCCTTGTTTGCAAGGATCCAGTCGTAGATCTTATGGAAGTTTTCGGGATAGCGGTGGTTTACGTACTGCGTATCGCCGAGGATAAGAAGCGAGTATGCGAAGTCCTCGGGAACGTCGTAGTCATAGAAGTACTTGCTATGAGAAATATCGTTTCCGTTACCGGAAAGGTCTTTTACAGTCTCGGGATAGCTGCCCGACGGGCTGAACTCGTAACGTGCAACAAGTCCGTCACTGCCGTATGCCTTGTAGTCAGAAGCAACCTCGTCAGCGGTTCTTGCGTCGGAGTAGAGCGTCAGATCGATAAGCTGACCTCTGAAATACTGCTCGTTTCTTTCACGCCAGTCAGCACCGATAAGCATTTCTCTCGTCATCTTTATCGAGTCAACGAACGCGCCGATTCCGGGTGCGGTAGTTTCCGCCGTTGTCTGCGTAAGAACGCCGTCGATATAGAGCTTTACGTAATCGTCCTCGATTACGAAGGTGACGTTAGTCGCTTTGCCGTTATATACGTTTGCGTTTCCGAATCTGAGATCGTAGGTCTTGCCCGCTTCGTTTCTGATGTAGAGACGGGGGTTACCGTTGGTCGTGATCTCAAAATCGAAGCAAGGAAGGATTCCGTTGTAGTTACCGTATATTATACCGCCGCGGTTAGTATCGGGATAATTATCGGGATAATAAACCGTCGCTTCAATAGTACGGGGGAACTTTTCGGGAATGCTGTTTTCAATATAGTAATCGTTCCAGCCAAATGTCATACCGAGATTAAGTGCGTTTGAAAGATCAACATAGCTTTCCTTTACGGTAGCTTTATCCTTCGAAATATAGTTAAGATGATTTCCGTACGATGAATAATCACGCAGACGTCCGTTTCCTTGTGTCGAAAGAACATAATATCCGAGAAGATCGCTTCCTGCCTCGCTGATACCGTCGGCATAGTCACACGCGATCTCTTCAGCGGTACGCATATCGTCGTAAAGAGCAACGGAGTGGATACGCGCATTCTGGAGCCATCTTTCGTTTTGGGTAAGATCGTTCGTACCGATGTAAACGTAGGGGTTAGTGCTCATGTCCATTTCGACGAGCTTCTTCTCGTGTGCATCCTGAACAGGTGCAGCTGTATCCACGAGCACGCCGTTTACATAGCAGTTCGCTACGTTGTTTGCGATGTCAACAGTAACGGCAAGATGCGTCCATTCGCCGGTGCGAAGATCCACTTTAGAAGTATCAAAGTCAACTCTTGCGCCCTTGTTATATACAGGTCTCCACCAAAGGGACAGGAGTCCGTTTTCACGAATCTCTACCTGATATCCAGGCGTGGTTCCATTGTAGTTACCTACGATCGTGCCAAGACGGCCGTCGCCTGCGTCCTTGGAAACGTTGAGCCAGATCTCAAACGTTTTCGGAAGAGCCGCTACTGCATTCGAGGTCACGTAACGAATATCCTGTGTAAAGGAAATACCGGTCATATTCGTGTTATCCACTTCGATAAATCCATCAACACCTTCTGAGGTCGAATGATTAACGACCTTCAGATGATTTCCGAACGTCGAATGATCCTTAAGCTTCTTCGAGCCGGATGCGGTGAAATCGTAGTGGCAAAGAAGAGCGGTGTCGGTTGTGTCAACATTATTTGCCTTAACTTCATCCGCGGTGCGAACGTCGGAATAAAGAGTTACGTTCTTAAGCGCGCCCTTGAACATCTGACGGTTCTCGAGGCGCTTGTCGCTTCCTATCGCGGAGGGTCTTTCGCGCAGCTCAACTATATCGTTCGTCCAGGTCTTGGTTTCCTTAAGAACGCCGTCAACGTAACAGTAAGCCGTCTTGTTCGCAATATCACGGACAATGGTAAGATTCAGCTCTTCGCCCGTAATAACGTTTACCTTGGTAAACACAAGGTTTACCTCGACGCCGTTCGTACGCCAATAGAGACGCGGGTTACCGTTCGTGTATATTTCAAGCACGTAACCCGACGTCGAGTGATTCAGATAGTCTCCGATGATCGCTCCTGCACGGGAGGTCTTTGCGTATGTAGAGGAAAGCGTGAAGGTAGCAGAGAGCGTCTGCGGAACTGTAGGAAGATTTTTCGACGTCTCATAACGGTTAGTGGAGCCGAATGCGATACCGTTTGCGGAATAAGCCTCTTCGCATGCGTAGGTCGTAGAATTTACGACCATAAGATGTGCGCCGTTTCCTGAGATATCCTTAAGACGCTCGTTTCCGGTTGTAGAAAAATCGTAGTAGCAAAGTGCGTTTTCGTCGCTCGCGGTTGCGGCGGTCTTTACCTCGTCAGCCGTACGAAGGTCGGAGTAAAGAGATACGCTGTAAAGAGTTCCCTTGAAATAGAGTGAATTGTTATTCGTTCTGCGGTCAGCACCGATGCCGATAGGATTAACCTGTGTTTCAACGGTGTCCTTCTCCCATGTCTTTGTCTGCTTGAGCACACCGTTTACATAACAGTAAGCGGTCTTGTTCGCAAGGTCACGGGTGATCGTAAGACGGATCTCTTCTCCCGTACATACGTTGACCTGATCGAACTTGAGGTCGATCGCGTCGGTAGATGTCGTCTGCCAGAAGAGACGCGGCTCACCCGAAGTATATATCTCCAATACAATACCCGGAGTCGTACCGTTAATGTAGTTACCGAAGATAGCGCCTCTTGACACCGTTGACTGCGTAAACACAGCTTCGATCGTCAGAGGAGTCGCAGAAAGATTGTCCGTCGCCTGATAGCGCTCGGTGGTATTGAAGGTAATGCCGGCAGCTTCAACCTTGACCGGTCTGACCAAAATGATCACTCCGATAACGAGCATCAGCGCAAGCACGGCTGCTAAAATTCGCTTCATAATTATCTCCTTCTAAAAAACTATATATGCATACATAGTAATTGTACCCCTCCCCGCAAAAAGTGTCAAGTCTTTCTTGCGTTTTCGGGGCCGAATTTTCGTTGAATTTTTTGTTCAAATTGCTATTTCAGTATGCGCCATCTTCGACAGCTCCCCCACTAAGGGGGAGCCAACAGCTCATTCGAGGTTTACCTCTTGCACCATTCCCCTGAGGGGAAGGCAAGACGACGTTCCGATCCTTCGCCGCGTTTCCTTACATGCTACGAAAAAAGCTCCGCCCGAAGGCGGAGCTTTTCTTGTTTGTTATTACTCTCCGAAAGGATTAAGCGCGGGAAGCGCGTTTCTTCCGAAGCTGAAGAGGTAGTTAAGTACTCCAGAGGCAGTAATAACGTCTTCGTTTTCAAATACTACCGTGGTCAGGGTAGGCATTTCAAAGTTCTTTTCCATTATTATGTTCTCCTTTCCTTATCTATACGCTTCGTTCAGGTCGTAGAGTGCGCGGAGGAGAGTTTCCTCTGCGTCTGTAAGATCGACGTCGGTTCCCTCAAGAGCAAGCTTGATGTACGAGTAGAGAGATACGTTATACGTATCGCCGTTTACGGTAACAACGTTAGCTACGTCGTACTCACCTGCTACGGGCGTAATGTCGAGGTAATAGGTATTGTATCCCTCGTCCTGCTTAAGAGCTACTTCTTCGCCGTTAAGGGTAACGGTGGGAAGCTCTCCGGTAACGATGAAGTGGTTACGGAGAATTACGTTTCCGTTTGCATCAAAGTCTACGTTGAAATACTTGTACTCGTAACCAACTACATTTTCGATCTTCTCTACAACGAATGCTTCGTCCATAGTGGTCGTAGGTCCAACTACGGTAACGTCAGCCGTGCCGCCGTTAAGAATGTTGTCGATAGCGTTCTTAACGTCCTCGGTCTCTACTTCTACGGTCTTATCATATCCGCAGTAATCGCAGATATTGTCGTTTCCGTATACGCAGTCGCCGTCGGGAGCTTCGGTGCCGCAGCACTTGTATGCTACCTTATGAGTAACGCCGTCGATTTCGGTGTAGATGAATTCGTTCGAAACGTGGTTAGTAAGATCCTTTTCGGTATATTCCTTGCCGCAGATCTCACAAACAGCGCCCTTCTGACAGGTTGCCTTGCCGCCTGTATGGCCGGGACATACTTCTCCGCAGTTAGAGCAAACACCGTTCTCCCAGAGTCCCTCGTGGTCACAGGGCTTAACTACGTCAAGAGTAAAGGTGAACTGGTTATCGGGATGATACCATTTTTCTTCAACAGTCGAGTAGTACTCTACCTGAACGGTCTTTCCGTCCTCGGAGAAGTGGAACATTGCGACCATACCGACAGGAGCATTTGCATCCATACCCTGCGGGTCGATGAGCATCTGAACAACCTTGTTTCCGTTTACACCGTCATCCTCACGCATAACGATCTTATCCCACGGATCGTGACCCGAGAGAACAAGAACGATATTCTCATGATTCTTAACGAACTTTTCCCAAACGTCGTCACCGTTATTATAACCGCCCGTAGTAGCAGGGGGGCATACGTCACCCTGGTCGAGGGTAGTTCCGTCGCGGTACATATAAGCGTGTGTCGTGATTATTACGTTGTGCTCGGGATGAGAATCAACGACTCCCGCAGCCCAACTAAGAACTGCGTCGGAGGGACCGTAATCAAGTGCCATAACGAGATACTTGATCTCGCCGACGGTGAGGGTAAAATAGGAGTTATCAATATTTCCGTCATAGGTTCCCTCAAGCTGCTCCGAGTAAGCGGTATTGTTGAAATAAGCGTTAAACTTATTTGAGGGGTCGTGGTTACCGCGGTTAAGAATATACGGAACCTTACCGTTAAGCTTGAAAATATTTTCCTGAGCAAGTTCCCATTCGCTATCGTACGATCCCCAGTTCTCGGTAATATCACCGAGGCCGATAACGAGCTTAACGTTCTGCTTGTCAATATTATTAAGGATATAATCGTAGATCTTTGCAAAGAGCTGAGTGCCGTTATCAAGATCGTAATCGGAGACCTTCTGGGTGTCTCCTACGACAGCAAAGGTATAAGAATAGTCGTTTACGTCGTTGTTAACGATCCAAGGAGTATAAACGTCGTTTCCGTTTTCCGTGAGGTCTTCAATTCCCTCGCGGCCATTTACGTTAATAAGCTCAGAGAGGTCGTAATGAGCGATAAGAGCAGTATCATTGTAATCGGGCGCTACAGCAGTATAATCCGCCTTGATCTCATCAGCCGAACGGACGTCGGAATATGCGATTATACTTCTGATCTTGCCAAGGAACGAGCAGGAGTTTCCGCCACGGAGGTCGCCGCCGATGCAGATCGGCGTAGTGTATCCGCTTTCTATGGCTGCATCTGAAATGTTGACGCTCTGCACAAGCTCACCGTTGATATAGCAGTGCGCCTTACTGTTCGCGATATCACGAACAAGGGTAACGTGCGTCCAACAGTTGTTTATAATATTTACGTTCGAGAACTGATAGTCATACGCTTTGCTGCCTATCTGCCAGTAGAATCTCGGCTTACCGCCTGCAAGCACTTCCATACTCACACAGTCAACGCCCGATGTCTTATAGTTACCGTAAATAACGCCGATTCTGTTTGAACCGACAGAGGATGGAACGTACACATATGCTTCTATTGTCTGAGGGACAGCAGTAAGAGGGGCATCGGTGTGGAGCAGGTTGTTCTTTTCAAAAGAGATCCCTGTGTTTCCGGCGTATTCCTCTTTTGCGGTGCCGTTACTATAAGAGAGATGGTTCTCGTTCTTCGAGTAATCCTTAAGACGGTCGTTACCCGTTACGTTAAAGTCGTAGGAGCAAAGGAGATTTGCGTCCTTCGTATCTACTGCACTTACGTCAGCGGCAATTTCGGTTTCCGAACGAACGTCGGAATAGAGAGCGACGGAATAGACCTTTGCCTGCTGAAGATATCTTATGTTATTAGCTCTGTAGTCTCCGCCTATTCTTATACTTCCAATGTTGTTCGTAAGATCGACGGAGGTCGTAGCGGTTACCTTATCAAAATACTCACCGTTTACGTAAAGCGTTGCTACGTTGTCTGCGAAGGTAACGGCAACGTGTACCTTCTTTCCTCTGCTTGCTTTAAGCGTATCGCAGAAGGACGTAAAGTTTATAGCTTTTCCGCTTCCGCCTGTGGGCTCCCACCAAAGAGAAAGAGTATAGTTATCTCTGATCTCGAGACCAAAGCTTCCTGCCTTATAATCGGAAAAGTTTCCGACGATCGCGCCGAGGCGTGCGTTTGTTGCGTTTGCGTCAAGAGAAAATGTTGCCTCGATCGTACGAGGAGTGCCTACGTCTTTTTCGGACTGATAGAACTCGGTCTGCGTAAAGGTCAGACCCGGATCCTCGTAAGTCTCGGTAGTCGAACCGTTAGTATAAACAAGATGATTTCTGTTATTCGAATAATCCTTAAGGCGTTCATTTCCGCTAACGGTAAAGTCATGTGCGAAAAGAAGGTTTGCATCCGTATAACCGATGCCGTTTACGTCAGATGCGATCTCTGCCGCGGTGCGCAGGTCGGAATATACTGCTACGTCTTTGATCTGACCCTTGAAATACTGGCTGTTACCGTCTCTTGCGTCGCCGCCAATATAATATGGGATCTTGTTCGTTTCAACGTAATCCTCAGTATAGGTAACGGTCTGCTTGAGGACACCGTCAACATAGCATTTGAGCGTCTTGTTAGCGATATCGCGCGTAATAACGAGATGTACCCATTCGCCTGTAGCAACGTTTACGTCTGTAAACTTAACGTCAATATCGTCTGCCCAGTTGCTTTTCTGCAAAAAGAAACGCGGGTTTCCGTTTGAGTAGACCTCGATCGCAAGTGCAGTGTTATCAGCACCTTGATACGTACTGAGGACAACACCTGCTCTCGCAGTTTGAGTAGACGGAAGCTTGATCGTCGCCTCGAAGGTCTGCGGAAGCGCGGTCAGCACATCGGTTGCTTGGTAAAACTCTGACGTTGTAAATGAAATGCCCGAGTCAGTCTCTGCTGCATGTATGTCTACAAGCGGACGCGAGATTATGAACGTGGACACTACCATCATGCACGCCATGAGCAATGAGAGTATGCGCTTTTTCATATTTTTCTCCTTATAAGAAAATTTCTTTACTTTTTTACAAAAGTAAGCTATAATGATTATAGAATAAATGCGCAATTCAGTCAACAGTGGTGCGCAAATTGGCAATATTTATCGAGTTTTATGCTCATTTGCCAAATTTTACGCAGCAAAACACTCAAACGCGACGGAGGATATATGTATAACACCGAAAGAGAAAATGAAATACTTGAGCTTGTCAAAATTAACGGATATATAAGCGTAAAGGATCTCGCCAAGGCACTCTCGATAAGCGAATCGAGTATAAGACGCGACCTTTCGGAGCTTCAGAGCAAAGGGCTGATTTCTAGAAAACACGGCGGTGCTGAAGCAATCGACTCGGTCACGCGCAACATTCCCTACTCCCACAGATATCAGCTCGGCAAAAACGAAAAGAAAAAAATCGCGCAGGTTGCTGCGGGATTGGTAAAAGAAGGAGACGTAGTTTTCCTCGACGCGTCGAGCACGACGATTTATCTCGCCGTCGAAATCGCGGGCATTAAGGGAATAACAGTCATTACTAACGGAATCGAGATCGCTCGCGAGCTGTGTAACTATTCGGTAAAGGTCATCTGCACGGGCGGTCTTATGTATAACGAGGACAGAGTCATGCTCGTCGGAAGCATGGCGCTCGACGTTGTCAGATCGATCCACGCCGATATCGCCTTCATATCAAGCCAGGCGATAAGCAACGACGGCGTTCTCACCTGCGTATATCAGGAGGCAAACGACGTTCGCCGCGCGATGATCGAAAACGCCGACAGACGCGTTTATCTCTGTCTTGAATCAAAGATCGGAAGAGTCGCGCCGTACCGGCTTACTACTCTTGATAATCTTGACTATATGATATGCGATACCGAGGTGCCTAAAAATCTCGCGGACAAATTCCCGAACGTAGAATTCTTACATCCTTAAAGCACAAAAAAGCAGCCGCACAAGCGACTGCTTTTTATTTCCGGTCTTATTCCGCTATATCTACGATGATCTTTTTGCCAACGGTATTGCCCGCTGCCTTCATCACAGTGCGTAAGCACTTGGCGTTCTTGCCTCGTCTGCCGATGATCTTTCCCATGTCGCTTTCTGCCACGGTCACGGTGAAAACGATAGTATCGCCTTCCTCGCGCTCGTCGATGACAAGCTGCTCGGGATAATCAATTATCGCCGCAGATATGTCGGTAAGAAGCTGCTTAAGCTCCGGCATTATCTTCACCCGATAATGTTCTGCTTCTTAAGAAGTGCACGAACGGTATCAGTCGGCTGTGCGCCGTTCTTGATCCACTTGGTCGCCTTCTCTGCGTCGATCTGAACCTCAGCGGGATCGGTCATAGGATTGTAGTGTCCGATCTGCTCGATGAAACGTCCGTCACGGGGAGAACGGGAATCTGCTACTACGATACGGTAGAAGGGCGCCTTCTTCTGTCCCATTCTTCTGAGTCTGATTTTAACTGCCATTTTTCTTTCCTCCGAAATATATAAATTATAATTTTTATTAACAAAGGTTGATTTCAACCGAGTGTTATCATTTACGGTGCTTGCGCGTTCTTTTCATCATGCGGTTGAACTTTCCGCTTGACATTTCCTTCATCATCTTGCAGGTCTGCTCGAACTGCTTGAGAAGGCGGTTTACGTCCTCGATCTTGGTTCCCGAGCCGGCGGCGATTCGCCTTTTTCTCGGCGGGGTGATAAGCGAGGGCTTATGCCTTTCGGCGGGGGTCATCGACAGAATTATCGCTTCTGTTCTGCCGATCGCCTTTTCGTCGATCTGTGCGTTCTGAAGCTTCGACGCGTCGATTCCCGGAATTGATGCGAGCAGGTCCTTCATCGGTCCCATCTTCTTTATCTGACGGAACTGATCGAGGAAATCCTCAAGGTCAAAGGTTGAGGTGCGCATCTTGCGCTCGAGCTCCTCTGCCTGCTTCTCGTCGTACGCCTGCTCTGCCTTTTCGATAAGCGAGAGGACGTCTCCCATTCCGAGGATACGCGACGCCATACGGTCGGGGTGGAACTGCTCGATCGCATCGAGCTTTTCGCCGACACCGACGTATTTGATCGGCTTGCCCGTAACGTAACGGACGGACAGCGCCGCACCGCCTCTCGTATCACCGTCGAGCTTCGTGAGCACGACGCCCGTGATATCAAGGAGCGAATTGAAGCTCTCGGCGACGTTTACTGCGTCCTGACCGAGCATTGCATCGACCACGAGGAGTATTTCCTGCGGCTCGAGCTCGTTTTTTATATCCTTAAGCTCCTCCATCATCTTTTCGTCGATATGCAGGCGCCCCGCAGTATCAATAAAAACCATATCGAAGCCGTTTTTAATGGCGTGTTCAACACCCGCCTTGGCAATGTT
>JAFTTT010000008.1 GCA_017466625.1 Clostridia bacterium | reverse complement strand
ACCTCGGGAAGCTCGCCCGTTACGATGAAGTGATGACGGAGGAACAGATCGCCGTTTTCGTCAAAGTCGATGTTGAAGAGAGCATACTGATAGCCGACTGTGTTTTCGATCTTTTCAACTACGAACGTTTCGTCCATAGTAGTCGTAGGACCGACAACTGTAACGTCAGCAGTGCCGCCGTTTACGATGTTGTCGATTGCGTTCTTTACGTCCTCGGTCTCTACTTCGATCGTGCGATCGTGTCCACACTTATCGCAAATATTGTCGTCGCCGTATACGCAGTCTTCCGAAGCTATATCAGAATTATCGCAACAAATACGGTTGAAGCTGTGCTTTCCGTTATCAAGATCGGTGTATACTCCGACCTGATCGACGTGATTATTGATATTTACGTCACCGTATGATGTTCCGCAGACAGTACAGCTTGCGGGTGTGTTACACGTCGCTTCACCGCCAGTATGAGGACATACGTACGTACAGTTGTCACAAACAGCATCGCCGCCATAAACGTGATCGTTACATTCATTTACAAGCTCGATACGAATCGCGTCTCCGAATGCTCCTCCCTCCGGTACTTCATAAGTGATAGTATGCGTACCTGCGGTAAGATAGAACTCGGGAGAGGTAACGAAGCCGCTTGCCGTACCGTATCCGCCCGTAGGAACGACATTCCACTGCTTAACAAGCTTTGCGTCGGCATACGCTTTAATAGGAGGATTCCAATTAGTTCCGCTCGAATATGTGAATATGAGACGGTAAGAGCCATTATAAGGAACAGCTACATTCCAGGTTGCGGAGCCATTCTGACCGAAGTCAATATGCTCTCCGTTGAAATTATAGTAGGTATCCTTATTGACAACCGCACCTCCGCTGAAGGAATCAGCATCAGAAGGTAGCCACCATTCGTGTACGGAAGAAACTCTTAGCTCTGCAGCTACAACAGGATCATACGTTAAATAACTACCTACCGAAACGGTGTTATCGCCTGCATTCAAGGTTACCTTTATGATCTGATATGACCAGTTACCGTACCATGCCGTTCCGGTTGCAGGGCATACGTACGCGCCATACGATTTACCGTTAACAATTAGCTCAAATCTACGCTCATTAGCGGTATTATAAGCAACAGCTACGTAGTACTCACCTGCTCTTTCAACGTTAACCGTATAGTCAATAGTTCCTGTTTTGTTATTAAAATCAACGTACTCAACGCCGTCTGGAGTCGTGCCTGCCTTGAAGCCCGACGGATAAACTGCGTCGTGCGGTGAATAGACGTCAACGCCGCTTGTAGGTAGATTGTATTCCTTAACAAGCTCAAGACGTATCGAGTCAACAAACGTTCCGCCGCTCGGTGCTTCAAGCTTGATCGTGTGAATACCTTCGATAAGCATAAACGTACTTGTGGAAAGGAAGCTGAAAGAATCTCCGTAATTCGCACCTGTCGCTATTACGTTCCAGTTGCCGACCAAATTACCGTCTGCATAAGCATTCAGTCTCGGCGTCCAAGCTGCACCGGTTGAATAGCTTATCATAAGCTTATATTCGCCGCCGGTAGGAACGTTAATATTCCAGGAAACAGCGCCCTTCTGACCGAAGTCGATGTGCTCCTTATTAAAGGTATTATACGCATCCTTTACGACAACGGCACCGCCTTCAAATGTGTCAATATCAGACGGAGTGTGCCATTCAGACGTGGAATATACTACGATCTCCGAGACGACCGGTGAATTCTTGAGGGTATTTGATACCTTAACGATATTCGTGCCCGCATCAAGAGTTACCTTCGACGTCTGGTATGACCAGCTACCGTACCAGGTACTTCCTGTCAGCGGACAGGTAAATCTACCGGTGTCTACGTCGTTAACTATAAGATTGAAATAACGTGTATTTGCACAGTTATATTTAACCGCAACGTAATATTCGCCGTCTGCAGGTACTGTTACTTCGAAGTCGATCGAGCCCGTTTGGTTATTAAAATCAACGTAACTGACCCCGCTATCAGAAGTACCGGACTTAAAACCGCTAGTATAAGTAGCGTTGATCGCCGGGTAAACACTCCCCGGTTGCCTGGCAATTTCGGAGCCGGTCACCTCCATTATAAAGTTGACTATTGCACCGCCGCTTTCACCGTCGGGATCAAGTGTTGCCTCAATTATTACGGTGCCAAGCTCGCCTGTAAGAGTAACAAGACCGGTGTTTGTATCGATCGTTGCGGGACCCGAAACGATCGAGTAGGTTATAGTACCTGACGAGGCAAGAGATTTAGCGGACACAATAAAGGGTGCCTTGTCAACTGTTACCGATTTTGGTGTGTTCTCATCAAATTCGAAGTCAATAGTTGCCTTTTTGAGCGTCCAATAAGCTTTGCTGTTTCTGTCTCCGATATCGTAATTTGATGCGTCATCAAGAATAAGCTCATTTTCGGCGCTGATCGCAAGGACAAGCTCGGAGGTAAGGTGGGCTATGAAATCATAGTTCTCCATTTCGCCCCTCGTTATCCAGAGAGCATCTCCGTTATTTGCGGCGCTTGTAAGATAAAGCGCTTCGCCGTCAGAGGCAAGAAGCATACCGTTAGCGCGGCAAACAAGATAGAAGGCACCGCTGGTCGTCGGAACCATATCCCACGTTGAGTAATCCGTGGCATACTCATCGATAATTACAGTCGGGACCGTGTTGTTCTCAACGCCTATCTTAGTGCCGTCAAGCGAAGCGGAATTGAGTGTAACGTGAGTTACCTGCGCTTCATCAATCGGTTCAATAATAAGTGCACTTACAAGTGCTCCGCCGCTCGGAATCTTCATAGAGACAGAATTCGTACCGGGTGCAAGCTCGACCTCGGAGGTATAGAAGCCCCATGACGAGCCGTAGTCGGACGAAACCTTATCGGTCATCCAAATTGCCTTTTGTTCACCGTTAACGATTCCGAAGAATTGCGTTAGATGCGTTGCGGGGTTAGGCGAAGAGAATACCATTTTAATTGTGTATTTTCCCGCAGGTCGGTCAGTTATCTTCCAAGAGACCGTTCCGCCTTGATGAACGTCAATGCCTATTCCGTCAGGAGCACTGTCATAGGACAGAACCTCGTCGTCGCCGGTAAGAGTTGCTGCGTCAGCCGTATATACATCATCATCATGCCAGTAAATGATCTCTTTAAGGTTTGCGCCCGAGGTGTTAGGTGATGAGATCTTAAAAGTATTCTCGCCTTGATTAAGATTTACCTTTACGTAACGGTAAGACCAGAACGTGTCCCAGTCTCCATTATAGAAGAATGCAAAATTGCCGACGTACGTGCCGTTGACCTCTACGTTCATCCACTTTGTAAGACCTGCGTCTGATGTAGTCTTGGAGCCGTTATTATAGGAAATTGCGACGTAGTGCGTACCCGCCTTTTTAGCATTGATGGTGTACGTTACGCTGCCAGGCTTGCTATTGAAGTTGGCGTATGTTTCGCCGTATCCGTATTCCATCGTCTTCATGCCTTCGCCTTCGATAACTGCGTTGTCAATAGTCGCAACGTTATCTGCAACAACACGGTCGCTGACGTTCCAGAACATACCCTCGTTCTCTCCGAACGCCTCTTCCATTACGAATATAGCAGAAGCTTCTCCCTTGAAGTATACTGCCGCCTTGACAGTAGTTCCAAGCTCAACGGAGAAAGGTGCGGTATAGAGCTTCGAGCTTCTGCTCGGAGCTGATCCGTCGGTCGTGTAGAAGATCTCGAATTCATCCTTGTCAGGATTTCCGCGAAGTGCGAGCTGCTCTACGTCGATGCAAACAAGATCGGTAGTAAGCTGACGCTTTTCACCAAGTATTGCGCCAACTGTTATAACAACATCGCCGTCATCCTGCGTGGGCTGAACGAATGCCTTAGTCAGACCCATGAAGGCGTTGCGATTACCCATAACGTGCGATTCAACGTCGGTAGGAGAACCGTTTTCAAGTGCCTTGAGATAAGCAGGACCCGAAACGTGATAATAAGTTCTGTTTTCACCGTAAGGATAGAAATTACCGTCCTTATCAACTGTGCTGACAGTTACCTGGCCGACCCATGAAGGATCGGTAGGAAGCTCTTCGCACGTAGTGTTTTCAAGCTTAATTCCCGCAGGAGAAGAAGCTGTTGTATGGCTTTCCTCGAGAATAGCGTTACCGTCGTTATCGTAACCGACCGCCTTGATCGTGCCCGGCTTCCACGGTACGAGCCACTCAAACTGCATCTCGGCTTCAAAACGCTCTGACATAGGTCCGTGGTCAAGACGTCCGAGCGAAACAAATTCACTCTCGCCTTCGGCACGGAAGAAGAGTTCTACCTCTTCACAGTTGGAATATACCCAAACGGGGATCTCTGTTCCCTCTTCCATTATCGGATGAGTCCAGGAAGGAAGAACGTGTAGCATAGGCGTATCGAGCCACATGCTCTGATAGAGATAGTACATATCCTTAGCAAAATATGCAGTGTCAACTGCGCCGCTATGGAACATTCTGTACGGCCAACCACCGAGAACGTAGTTAGCTTCACCGAGGTAGTCGAAGCCGGTCCAACGGAATTCGCCAATACGCCAATCTGTGTCACGTGTAAGCTCCCAGTTCTTACGAACCGAGTTCTGGCTTACTGCGTTATCGTAGGACGAGGGCCAGATTCTTTGTGCGTTCTGGAAATCTGCCCAGTCATACGCGAAAATTTCCTTATCAGTAAGATTCGGTATCGGCCAACGGTTAGCGCTCGGTATTGTTGTACCTCTGTACCAAGTCTGCGTGCGGTATACGCCGCGGACTGCATGGGTATGAGGAGCTTCCGTTGCAATCATCGGCTTGCCTTCAACGGGACGCGTAAAGCTCGGCTGCTCACTTGCCCCGTTTGCACCGGGAATATCAACGCCGTTAAATATGTGACCGCCGGTTGTCGGACGGGTCGTATCGAACTGCTTGAGATGAGCGGTCATTCCGTTATCGCCGTATCCGGTCTCGTTACCAAGACTCCATATAATTATAGAAGGATGGTTACGGTCGCGCTTGACCCAGTACTCCATATCAGTCTTCCAACGGGTCTGATAGTATAGAGTTCCGTAGTCACCGGGCGCCTTTCCGGTCGGACCCTCGAAGAGCTCATCCATTACCATCATTCCGAGCTCGTCACAGATCTCGTAGAATACGGGCGGTCGAGCGTTATGGGCAGTACGGATACAGTTGACGCCCATATCCTTCATAAGCTGAACGGCGTAACGGATCATATTGTCCGACTGTGCTGCGCCGAGGGCACCGATAGCCCAGTGATTTGCTACGCCCTTAAGCTCTGTCTTTACGCCGTTGATAAAGAATCCTGTCTCTTCATAATAAATAGAGCGGAATCCGAAACTCGTTATCTGATCGTCAAGAACCTCATCACCCGAAATGATTTCGGTTTTGAGCGTATAGAGGTTGGGATCATCCGTCGACCAAAGGAGAGGATTGTCAACCTTGGTTTCTTGATTTACAGTCGTAGAACTGCCTGCAGCGACAGTAACGCTGCCTGAAGTGACCTGCGCTACAAGCTGATCGGTTTTCTTATTGAGTATAGTAGAACGAACTGCAACGGTTGCATCATCAGCGGAATCGTTATCAACAACCGTTTCTATCATAACGGTTCCGTCGGGTGCTTCCTTCACGCCTGCAGCAGGGGTAGTTACGTACGTGCCGTTTTGCGCTACGTGTACGTTTTGCGTCGAAATAAGCCATACGTGACTGTAAATACCCGAACCTGTGTACCAACGAGCAGCCGGCTGAATTGAGTTATCAACTCTTACAGCGATCTCAACGCTTTCTTTTCCCTGCACCTGCTCAGTTATATCGCAGGAGAAGGAAAGCCAGCCGTAATAGCTTTCTCCGACCTTTTCTCCGTCAACGTAAACAGTGCTGTTGCAGAATACTCCGTCAAAATACAGAGAAACCTGTTTGCCGTCCCTATATTCAGCGGGAATTTCAAGAGTCTTACGGTACCAGCCGATACCCGCAGGCAGGAAGCCGCAAGCACCTCCGGTAGAATTTGCCTGGTCGTATTCCCCTTCAATGGACCAGTCGTGAGGAAGATTAAGAAGCCGCCACGAGCTATCGTTAAAGCCCTTTGCTTCTGCTCCTGCGACGTCCTTTTGGATGAAGCGCCAGTTGTAGTCAATTTTGACTCTTGCACGGTGCTCCGTGTCGTCATGGTTTTCAAAAGACTCTGTGTAAACGAAATTATCTTGCTTTTGAATTTCCATAATATCTGTGCCCTGACCTTTAACTGTTAATGATGTATAGACTACAAACGCTCCAAGCGTATGCAATAGTAACAAGCTTACAGCAAGAAGCGCTGATAGTCCGCGTCTATGAAACATATTAAAGCTCTCCTTTCAAAAAATATCTTTACAATTTAATTATACTATGTTACAATAGCGGTGTAAATGAAGAATGTTCTCCATTTATTTAGGAATGTTAAACTTAATTTGAGGAATGTGAAACGATGAATAACGAAAGATTATCAGAAAACCTTCGCAGAACCAACGCGCCGTTTGCAATTGACTTGTCAGGTATCACGAGATGCACAAAGGGAGTTGGCGGAAGGATCACAAGACCGCTCGGCGTCGGATCTATTGAGTACGTTATCGCAGGACAAGGTACCGTAACAGAGAACGACAGAACCTTCAATGTAAAGGCAGGAGATATTTTCATACTTCACGCAGACCAGTATCACGATTATTATCCTGACGTTAACGACCCGTGGGTCAAGATATGGGTGCAGGTATCGGGGCCTGCCGCGCCTGATATATTCAGAGCGTATAATATAGGTAAAGTAAACCATATTTCAGATTTCGACATAAAGGACGATCTGTTTAAGATTCATTCTCTCATAAACAGTGAAACAGATATTGAGACAATAGACAGAGAGGGCCCGCGACTTCTTCTTGAGTTGATCCAAAAGATCAGTGACGAGCTTAGACGTAGAGAAAGCGACCGCGAACCCACTCCTGCCGAGCTGATAAAGCAGTATATTGACATTCAGCCCGACGGCTACGTCACGCTCGAGGATCTTATTCGTCAATTCCATTTTTCAAAACAGTATCTTATCCGCATTTTCAAGGCGCGCTACTCGATTACCCCGGGCGAGTATATTATAAACAGACGCATTGCAATATCCCAGTCCTTGCTCAAAAAAACGAACCTGACCGTAAAGGACATCTCAGAGCAGCTAAACTTCTGTGACGCAACATATTTTGCGGACATCTTCCACAAAAGAACGGGGCAGACTCCTCTTGAGTTCAGAAAAAAATTCAGGTAAAAGGAACGGAGATCCGTTCCTTTTTTCGCAACAAACACCTAATAAGAATCGAACAGACAGAAGAAATTTTATAAAACTTTCTATTGACAACGAAGGTTTAATGTGTTATAATATTGCCTGTTATCGGGGTGTGGCTCAGCTTGGTAGAGCGCTTGGTTCGGGACCAAGAGGTCGGGTGTTCGAATCACCTCACTCCGACCATAAATGATAAAAGGAACGGCCTGTCCGTTCCTTTTATTCTTTTAATTTCATAACAAGGAGAATCATTATGGAAAAGA
Organism: Clostridia bacterium; assembly: GCA_017466625.1. Classification (GTDB taxonomy): domain Bacteria; phylum Bacillota; class Clostridia; order Oscillospirales; family CAG-272; genus Colimorpha_A. The sequence goes on along the minus strand of JAFTTT010000008.1, from coordinate 10,561 downwards.
TATACACGAAGAACGCTCCCGAAGCAATAGGTCCCTACTCGCAGGCAATGAAGGTCGGAGATCTGGTCTTTACCTCGGGACAGATTCCGATAGATCCTACAACCGGTAACGTCGAAGCCGCTACGATCGAGGGACAAACGGAGCAGGTTTGCAAAAACCTTTGCGCAGTACTCAAGGAAGCCGGGACGTCAATTGAAAACGTAGTCAAGACGACATGTTTTCTTTCCGATATGGGAAACTTCGCTGCATTTAATGAGGTTTACGCCAAGTACTTCGTGAACAAGCCCGCGCGCTCCTGCGTTGCGGTAAAGACGCTTCCGAAGAACGTACTCGTAGAAGTCGAGGTTATAGCTGAAGCATAATAAAACCCTCGGTTGCAAAAACAACCGAGGGTTTTTTTATATAGCGTCGTATGCTGCGACAAGCTCTTTCTGTATCTTATCAAATTCCTCGACGTCTGTAATATACTCGTCAAAGGCATACATTGCCCGGCGGCAGATCTTATCTGCAACCGTTTTGTCGCTGAGTGATAACGCACGGAGGATCTCATAATCCTCAACACCGCACTTCATCTGCATAAATCTGAGCGAGCGAAGCACCTTGTCACCGTAAGGATATACGATATGAGTATCGCCCGCGGGAAGCCCGGCGTTACGGCTTGTTTGCTCAAATGGATCCTGATCATTTGCTATGTGATTAAAGCCCCAATGTAGATATCCAGTAAGATTAAAGCGGTAGTTGCCCCAATGAAGAAGTCGCGTATTAAGGAGCGGTGAATCTATAAATCTGTTCAGCCAGCGTCCGCCGGGCATGTTGCAGGTATAGAACCAAATCTCGTTTCTGTCGTCGCGAAGATCTTCAAAATCATTCTTGTTCATCTGAAAATAGTGATCCTTGGGAACATATATGTCAAGGGCATCCTGAAGGAAAAATATCTCGATAGCATCAACGAGCTTGATGCCCGGCAAATATTTACGAACGATACCGCAGATTATACGGAAATCGGAAGCGCAAAGCTCCTTCGGCTCGTCACTTACGTGAACTATCGAAATATCACGCCAGCCCATTTCTGTGAGCATATCGTTAAAAGCTGTGAGGAATGCAGTAAAATACTTGCGTCCGCCGGTTGAGAGAACGTTCGGGCCTCTCGTGTCGTTACGGTAATCCCAAACTAGGAAGGGCGGATCCTCCCAGGTAGGTCTGCTTATAATGGGCGCCCATTCAAGTATCTTCGCACCGCAGTCAAGCGCAAGCTGAGCACGCTTTTTCGGCTCGGAGAAGTCAAAGGTTATCTTTCCGTTTTCCTCTGTTGCCTTTGTCAGATCAAAGGTACACCAGAAAACGTTATTACCGCACTCGTTAAGAAGATCGAAGTACTTCTTTACCATTTCAACGTGCTCATCGGAGCCGTATTTCAGACCGTGCGACCATGCCATGTTGGGATAGCTGTACCAGTTTGTAAGCTTGAGGGTCTGCTCTGGGAGCGTTTTATTACCGACCTGAAGTCCGACAAGAAAAGATATCGACTTTTCGCCAAATACAAACGTCATGATGCCTTCATAGCTGTCGCTCTTTGCAGATTCGTTCGGACAAAGCGTAACGTAATACACTTCCTGCGATGCTTCCGAAACGAGGCCTTCAATAGGAACAAGAGCATCATAAGTTCTGTAGGGCGCTTTGCGGACTCTGTGGCGAGAGGCGACAACGTCCCAGTCCTCAGTTGTAAGAGCACCGTTATGAACGTCATTCGTATTTCTGTTAACGCATACGTCCTTTTCTCTGTATGCTGTAACGGTAACGCCATCAAGTCCTTGACAGGTTACCGCTACCGGCTGACCGATTTCAATATCGGAAATTATTACCTGAAAAGCGCCGGTCTGCTTCTTTAGGAGAAAGAGATCAGCTCTTCCCTTGCCTTCATCGACGCGAGAATCGGTAAACAACCATTCGTTTTGACTGAAAATTCCGCATTTCATAACATGTTCTCCTTGTTGAGTGCCGCAGTAATTGACTGCGAATATTTCTTACTGAAATTCTAACATGTATATGAAACCGTGTCAATGGGATTATGTTAATTTTCGCAAAAATTATCACATTATATTTCGGAAAAATGCTCAACTTAATTCACAAGGTTGACAATGAGATATAGTTGTAGTATAATATAAGGTGATTATTTATGCAATGATTCAGTTTTGACGCATCGCGTCGGAAAGGTTAATATACAATGAAACTCAAAGCCGGTATTCTTGCTCTGATATTAACGGTATTCACCGCAGTTACACTCTCAATGTCTGCATTTGCCGAACCTATAAGCGGAACGTGTGACCCTTCCTCTATCACTTATGAAATAGGCGACGACAAAACGCTGAAGATCATGGGAGAGGGCGAGATGCCCGATTACACTGCGGATAATACACCGTGGGCAGAACATGTCTCCTCTATACTCAACATCGTTATAATCGACGGAGTCACCTCCATCGGCGAAAACGCCTTCGTAAATATCAAGGTTAATGAAATAGCGATCCCCGATTCCGTTACTGATATCGGTCAGTATGCACTCGGATATTCATACACCGGAGAATATTACACGAAGATTCCCGAGTTTACGATTATAGGTGAAACCGGCACCGCAGCTGAGGCATACGCCAACGAAAACGGTTTTGAGTTCAAGACAAAAACTCTCGAAGATCTTACAGGCGACTGCGGAGGGGGCGTTACCTATAAGCTCACCCCCGACGGTATTCTGACAATAAGCGGCAGCGGCGAAATGTACTCATACATAGCTGTTAATACGCCCTGGAGCGCTTACATCAGCGGAGACGGTGACTACGTTATCGAGGAAGTTAACGTAACCGACGGCGTAACGAGTGTTGGTGACCGCGCATTCTACGGTTGCTCGTCCCTTGCAAAAGTTTCACTCTCATCGTCCGTAACACATATAGGAGATAGAGCGTTTGCTAACTGTATGTCCCTTTCCTCCGTAAGCATGTCTGACGGGATAGTATCTATCGGAAATGAAGCGTTTTCCTACTGTACAGCTCTTAAGACCATTTCCTTACCCGAGACGCTTCAGACTCTTGGCAAGAGAGCGTTCTCAAGATCAGGACTTACCGAAATAACGTTGCCGGAATCCCTTAATACGGTAGGAGAGATGGTATTCCACGGTTGCGAGCTTCTTACAGACGCAACCATAAACTGCGCGACGGTTCCGTCTCAATTATTTGCTGAATCTACGTCCTTAAAAACCGTCACTCTTTCAAACACGGTTCGAGAAATAGGCGAAGCTGCCTTTAAGGGCTGCGTTTCGCTCTCGTCTGTAGCTTCAACAGACAGTCTTGTGACAGTAGGTCAATACGCCTTCGAGGGATGTACTTCACTTGCTGAGATAGTATTTGAATCTACGGTTGAGAATTACGGAATATATTGTTTTAAGGACTGCACTGCACTTACATCTTTTACGTTTTCTGACATTGTCAAGACGATTCCCGAGGGAATGTTCTACGGATGCGCTTCCCTTTCGAATGTTACTCTCGGCGACAACGTCGAGTCAATAGGTAACTATGCGTTCGTAGACTGCAGCGGATTATCGACAATATTTGTTTCATATAAAGTCAGAACTATAGGGCTCCACGCTCTCGGATATGCATATTCTGACGGTAACTATATACCGAACAACGGCAACGTGCTTGAGATCGAAGGTTTTACCCCTTCAGTTGCGATGCTTTACGCAGAAGAAAACGGCTTCAATTTCAAATCGTATAAGACCGTCGACACCGACGTTGGAAACGTTACCGATACTATCGTTTGGAAGTTCCGTCCTTCTACGGGAGTTCTCAGCATCATCGGTCAGGGTCAGATGCCAGATTATACTTCCTTTGCAGAAACGCCCTGGTACGTTTATAAGACGTATATCAAGCAGGTCACGTTCTCGAACGGTATTCTCAATATCGGAAGCTTTTCCTTTGACGGATGCGAGTCTATCGAAAGCATTGATATTCCCGGCACGGCACAGATCATCGGCTCTTCTGCGTTCGCAGGAACTTCGATAGTAACTGCGACGATTCCAAGCGGTGTTACAAGAATTGAGACCTGTGCGTTTGAAGGATGCGCATCTCTGTATACCGTTTCGCTCCCTAACACGCTTCTTCACATAGGTGAGGCGGCGTTCCGCGGCCCCAACATAATGACGTCTATTCTCATTCCCGAGAGCGTCGTTGAGATAGGTGCAAGCGCAGTTGGCTTTAACGATGACAACACAAAAATCGATGGTTTCAAGATCAAGGGCGTTGAGGGTTCACTCGCGAACACCTATGCAGATCACAAAGGAATTGCGTTTATTATAAACGGATACGTTGAGATCGTTGATACAGAGAACGACTGCAAAATATCTATTCTCGGAGATTCCGCGTTTGGATACAAGCTTAACTTCAACAAGCTTCAGCCGATCTTTACTCCCGCTCTCCTTATTCCCTCTGATCAAGCTATCATTCAATATGAGATCGTTCTTAAATTTAACGATGAAGACGCAGACTTTGAAGGCAGCGCCGAAGTATCCTTCCCTATACCGCAAGGCATGGAAAACAAAACGCTTTACGTTTATACGGTTGCTGACAACGGCGATTTCTTCGCAGTCAGCTTTGACGATTCTAACGGTAGAATAACGTTCAGTACGACAGCCACAGGTAAATGCGTTCTCTCAACCGTCGACCTTTCGAACCTCTACGTTATAACAGTAAACTATCAGTACTCAAACGGAAGCACAGTGACCGAGCCGCTAACCGTTCGTGCAACGAGCGGCGCCCAGTACCGCTTCACAGCAGAAAAAAAGAAGGGCTATACTCTCAACGAATACACCTTCAGCGGTACTGTTGCAGATACCGATCTGACAATTGACTTTATTTACGCCAAAAAAGCAGGCGGCAGCGGCAAGGGATCGGATAATTCGACAACAAAGGTCGTGCTTACTGTTCTCCTTGTTATTCTCGTCGTTGCGCTTATTGCCGCGGTCATTCTCCTGATCTATCTTAACGACAAAAAGAAAAAGCAGGAAAAGGAGACCGGCAAAACGATCAAAGCCGCTTCGAAGAAGCCAGCAAAAGTAACCGAAATGGAGAAAACGATCGTCGTGCCCGATTTTGAAACACGCGAGATCAATATCGAATCTCTCTTTGCAGACGATCCAGAAGAAGACCTCGACGCCGAAGAAGAGCTTCGTAAAAAGTAAAATTCACTCTTGACATTCATATCACTCAGTGATATAATACAAATGCAATAGAACATGACAGGGGCGCCTAACGGCTGAGATGTCGGTTTTTACCGCGGTCCCTTTAACCTGATATGGGTAATGCCAACGTAGGGAGATCATTGTTGCTTAACAGCGCATAATGTGCCTCTCTGTTTTGACGGAGAGGCACTTTTCTATTCGTTCAGAAACGCCATGTTCGATTGTAATATTCGGTCATAGACCAAGAACAAACATGGAGGGTTTTATGAAAACAAAAACCAAATTTTCAAAGAGTACTATTGCGTTGACAGAATGTGCCGTCATGATAGCGCTCGCAACAATTCTCTCGATCATCAAGGTGTTCGAGATGCCTTGGGGAGGAAGCGTTACCGCTGCGTCAATGCTCCCACTCGTAATAATAGGGTACCGACACGGACTAAAATGGGGTGTCCTGTCGTCGGTCATATACAGCTTGATACAGATGCTTCTCGGCGGCGGAACTATCTCGGCTGCATTTCTGCCGGGCGACGACCAGATGAAATGGTATCTTGCTGTCATCATGGTCATTCTTGACTATTTCCTGGCATTCTCACTCGTAGGTCTCAGCGGACTTTTCAGAAACAAGGAAAAGCCGTCGAAGTCACTTGCTCTCGGTGCACTGGTCGGCACCTCTGCACGCTTCGTTATGCATTTCATCTCCGGCTGGATACTCTGGGGAGCTTGGGCAAGCTGGTTCTTTGAGGATTTTGACAAAGCGACCGGCGGAAGCTTCGGTAAATTCATTGTCTCTCATTTCGACGGTCAAATGCTTGCGGGTATATATTCGCTCATCTACAACGCGATGTATATGATCCCTGAAATGATCATTACCGTCGTCCTTGCAATTTTCATCGGCAAGATCCCGTACGTTTCGAAGGATCTTGAATAATAAAAACGCTGTTGCGAATTTCGCAACAGCGTTTTTATTTGAATCTATTTGCGTAGCCGCAGCTTTGACAAAGCTTTTCGACTGCTCTATGCGACGAAAATCCGTCATATAGTGCTTTAGCGCGAGGAGATGACAGCACGTCATCAAGCGTGCTTTCGTATAGGTTTCCGAGGTCAATGCGTCCTTCAGCGTCAAGGCAACAAGGAACGACTGTACCGTTTGAGAGGATTCCGATCTGGTTTCGCAGAGCGTGGCAGAACGTCACCTCATAATCATTGTCGCTTTCATCGGGCCATTCAAATCTATTTCCGTATTCGAGGAATATAAATTCTGAAATCTTAAATCCGCTGCGTATTTCGGTCCAATTTGAACCGAAACGTGCACGTAAAGCGCACAAAACTGCATCATTTTTGTCGTTATCCGCGCCTAAATTCCAGAGTCGAAGCGCACAAACGGTTTTGTTTTTTGCAGCTGCTTCGGCAAGGTCAAAGCAAGAGGCGAGATATTCGTCAAGCGAGATTCCGAACGAATTTGCTTCAAACGAATGAAGCGAAATGCTTACCTTTGATACGGCACCCGTGTTTACGAGCGGTATGCCGACCTCGCGGCTTAAAATGCCGTTAGTCGTTATCATCACCTTGAAGCCGCATTCTGACGCGCGTCGAGCAAGGTCACAGACAGACGGATGAAGCAGAGGTTCTCCCATAAGATGAAAATATAGGTACTCTGCCCTGCCTTTGAGCTTATTAAGGACCGTTTCAAACTCCCGGTACGATACGAAATGGGCTTCACGCGTGTTACCCGGGCAGAATGTGCACGATGCGTTACAAACGTTAGTGATCTCAAAATACGCCTTTTTGAAGGCGCCGCTTTGCAAGCTCATAAGCCAAGTTTACGACAGACTGCAAGTATTGCCGCCTGAGTTTTTCCATCGGGAATATCGCCTTCCAGAATCCGATCCGCAAGCTCACTTATCGGAACGAGGTCAATCGTAAGGAATTCATCATCGTCGAGCGACTGATCGCCAAAGGAAAGCCCCTCGGCGAGATACATGTGTATGACCTCATCTGAATATGCAGGTGTCGGATAGAACTTACCGAGATACGTCATTCTATCTGCAAGCGCGCCCGTCTCCTCGCGAAGCTCGCGCTTTGCCGCCTCAAGCGGGTCTTCATCCTTACTGTCAAGCTTCCCTGCAGGGATCTCAAGAGTTATCTCGTGCATCGGATATCTGTACTGACGCTCAACTATGACCTTGTTATCATCAGTCAAAGCTACGACGCAGACAGCCCCGACGTGCTTTATATACTCTCTTGATGCTTTATTTCCGTCAGGAAGCTCGATACCGTCATTAAAGACGTTAAGAAGCTTGCCCGAAAATACGTTTTCACTGTTTATTGTTTTCTCGATTAAAGACCGATCAGTCACTTGATATACCCCTTCTTCATATAACGTGTATACGCAACGCCGAGCACGATTCCGTTAGCGACCATTATCAGCACCCACGATGCGGGATAGCACCAGAATACTGCTTCTATCGCTTTGGGGAATGCCTTGACGACTGTATTCATCCAAACGGTTCTGAGTCCGAAGATTCCCACTATAGAAATCACGGTTATATGCATCGAATACCCGAATGCCTGGGAAACGGCGCCGAGGTTTTGCGATGCGGCAAGAATAAAGTAGGTCGTAAACATTATGCTCGCCTTAATGCCTGCAATTTCAATGGCCTTGGGATCCTTAGGAACGTATATCTTGAAGAGCGGATCACCGATAAGGAACATACCCCATCCGAGTATGACGGAGGCGGCTACCGATATTGACAGACATACGAAAATGATCTTCTTAATTCGTGCCTTGTTATTCGCGCCAATATTCTGTCCGGCAAACGCAACGGAAGCAGCATTCATAGCCGCATAAGTCGAAGCTATAAAGCCCTCAAGACTTCCTGCAGCGGAGTTGCCGGCTACGGCACTTGCGCCGAACTTATTGATAGCAGACTGAATCTGAATATTTGCGACGCTATACATTGCGTTAGTGAGTCCGCTCGGCAGACCGTACTTCACTATACCGACAAACTCTTCCTTTATTACGCGTAGCTTATTGAGAAACAGTCTCGTTGCATCTTCCTGAACAGATAGACACTTTACAGTAAGAGCTGCCGCTATGTATTGGGAAATGGTTGTAGCAAGAGCTACTCCGTCAGCGTCCATTCCGAATTGTGTAACGAACAGGAGGTTAAGGATAACGTTGGTTATTCCTGCAACAATGAGGAAGAATAGCGGGCGCTTGGTGTCGCCTTTTGTTCGAAGGATCGCTGCTCCGAAGTTATAAACGAATATTGCAGGACAACCCATGAAATATATCAAGAGATATGCTACAGCTTTATCAAAGGATTCAGGCGGACATTTGGTTATCTCCATTGCAAAGGAGGACAGCGACGCGCCGATTATACCAACCATTGCTCCCGATATCAGCGATACGGTCATTGCCGTGTGAACGATATCGGAGGTCTTCTTACGGTCATTTGCGCCTATTGCTCGAGCGAGAGTAACGTTTACACCGCTCGATAGACCCATTACTGTGTTAACGATAAGACTGATAAAGGATCCCGTTGCACCAACCGCGGCAGTAGCAGCAGTTCCCGCAAACTGACCAACGACCGCAAGGTCCGCGGCGTTGAAGAGGATCTGAAGTATTCCCGAAAACACGATAGGCAATGAATAAAGAATCATGTTCTTCAGAACAGGACCTTCGAGCATATCTATTCTCTTTGTTCTCATCTTAATGCTCCTTTGCGCATAGACGCAAGTTTATCGCTTATGAACCGTACTCCTCGAGCACGAGTCCCTCATTGTGTTCAAGCGTATATCTGATATTCCATTCGGAATTGAAGAGTAGATAATTCTTACCTCTTACATCCTGTACCCATTTAACTTCGTAGAGATAGAGCTTACTCGGGTCTATATTGTCGGGCAAGCGTTTTATTAGCGTATACGACTGCGCAAACTGACGGTATTCAACTCCGTATTCATTCTTCATTCGTGATTCAAGGACGTCAAACTGAAGCTGTCCTACGACGCCGACGTAAACTCGCTCAAATCCTGCGTTAGGTTCAAAGAATATTCTTATCGCGCCTTCCTGCGCGATCTGGTTTACGCCTTTTGAGAACTGCTTACGCTTCATACTGTCTATCTGCTCGATAACTGCAAAGCACTCGGGCGCGAAGGTAGGTATTCCCTCAAATGTGATCCCCATGCTCTTTTCGCAGATCGTATCTCCAATCGAGAAGATTCCCGGATCAAAGACGCCGATTATATCTCCCGCATACGCCTCGTCAACGATAGATCGCTCCTGCGCCATCATTTGCTGCGGCTGTGAGAGCTTTATCATCTTGCCCTCCTGTACGTGGAAATACTCGGTATTTCTTTCAAATTTACCCGAAACGATACGCATGAACGCGATACGGTCGCGGTGAGCTTTATTCATATTCGCCTGGATCTTAAAGACGAAAGCCGAAAATCTCTCGTCACAAGGATCGACCATGTTTTCTCCTGCCTTACGAGGCAGAGGCGTCGTCGTGAGCTTAAGGAAGTTTTCGAGGAATGTCTCAACGCCGAAGTTGTTGAGCGCGGATCCGAAGAACACGGGGCTCAGCTTACCAACTCGGACCTTCTCAAGGTCAAAGTCAAAGCATGCTCCGTCAAGAAGCTCTATCTGCTCGGTCAAAGTAGCTCTGTCGTACTCGCCTATCAGAGAGTCGAGCTTCTCTGTATCCGTTATATCACACTCTATTGCGGCAAGGCGGTCGCGTCCGCGATGCGCATCTGCATAAGAAAGGACCTGTTTTTTGACTCTATCGTAGACTCCCTTGAAGCCAACTCCGCATCCGATAGGCCAGTTCATCGGGTAGGTTCCGATTCCAAATTCACTTTCAAGCTCGTCGATGAGATCGAAGGGGTCGCGGGCTTCGTGGTCAAGCTTATTGATAAAAGTAAATATCGGAATATTTCTCATTGCGCAGACCTTGAAGAGCTTTCTCGTCTGCGGCTCGATACCCTTTGCCGCGTCGATGACCATTACGGCACTGTCAGCCGCCATAAGAGTACGGTAGGTATCCTCCGAGAAGTCCTGGTGTCCCGGTGTATCAAGGATGTTTATGCAGTATCCCTCATATTCAAACTGCATGACAGAGGAGGTTATCGATATACCTCTCTTTTTCTCCATTTCCATCCAGTCTGATACTGCGTGTCTATCCGATGCCTTGCCCTTGACCGAGCCGGCAGTCTGTATTGCGCCTCCGTAAAGAAGGAGCTTTTCGGTAAGCGTCGTTTTACCTGCGTCGGGGTGCGATATTATCGCAAAGGTGCGGCGACGCGTAATTTCGTCTTTGATGGGCATTATTTTGT
>JAFTTT010000051.1 GCA_017466625.1 Clostridia bacterium | reverse complement strand
TTTACTTTCTTAAAAACTATGATATAATATATCTATCACCTCTCTACTCTTCAACTAAACCAACGGTAGGTGTACTTTTAACGCAGGATTTGCTACACTATTCTCGAAAGGAGGTCGCTTATGGACCAGATTAAGATCGGAAGGTTTATCGCCGAAAGAAGAAAAAAGGTAAATTTAACGCAGGCGCAGCTTGCTGAAAAGCTGAACATCACAGACAAAGCGATTTCCAAATGGGAACGCGGCAAAGCAATGCCCGACGTTTCAATTATGCTCGAGCTATGCGGCATTTTGGAGATCAGCGTAAACGAACTACTGAGTGGTGAGGAGATCAGTATGGAAAACAATAACGAAAAGAACGAACAGCTTTTGCTTCAAATGGCAAAAGAGGTTGAACAAAAGAATAAAACGATATGGACTACGATGTGGGTAATTATGAGCGTAAGTGTTATTGCACTTCTTGGCGGCTTGGCGGCTTGCGCCTATCTTATACCCGAGGGACCTTTGCAGGTCGTCGCAATTCTTGCGATAGCCGTCGTATTTATGATCCCCTGCTTCTATGCGCTCAAGCTTGAAGTTAGCGTAGGCGCTTACAAGTGCAAAAACTGCGGTCACGAGATCGTGCCTACCTATACGCAGGCGCTTAATGCGATGCACATGGGTACAACCCGTTACCTCAAATGTCCCGAGTGCGGAAAACGCACCTGGTGCAAGAAAGTATTAAAATAATAAGTAACACCCGCTTGACGTGCCGTCAAGCGGGTGTTTTTTCATTCATCATATTTTGAACGGTAGCTCGAATACTTTTGCTTCTTTTCGATCTTGTCGATCATCTTATCGTACGAGCTGATTCTGAAATGCCGTATTAAAAACAGGATCAGAAGGATCGCAGTATAAACTGCAGCGGCGTACTTCGGCAGTCCGGCAAACATCGGCATAATAAACCAAACAGTAAACGGTGCGGCAATACCGAACGTTCGGTAGTTCTCTGCCGGCATAAACATTCCGTCGTAAAGAAACCAGGTAATTGACGAAAAATAGGTTACAAAGAAGGCGTAAACGGCACAAAGTGTTTCGTAAACGTATCCCTTTGCGTGTGCTTGAGTGCCATCGTCAAACTTTGCCCAGTACCAATTCTTCACCGCCAACGCGATAAAGAAGAACGCTGCTCCAACGGCAAGTGCGCCGATAAATCCGAGCCAGCTTTTTTTGACCACGATATACTGCCGAAGAGTTTTTTCGGGATCGTAAGCAACGCGCTTCTTTGCGACTATCCTTGAAAGGAGCCGTCCGAGAAAATACAAGCCGGCAATGACGGCAATAAATCCCGGTATCATCACGATATGTAAAAACGGCGGAAGATATCCGAAAAACGTCCCGTACATTATCGGAGCAAAGAAGCATATCAAGCTTAACTTCGCCAAAACGTAATCGGGTCCGAAGTTAAACTCAGGTATCGGGGATCTATTCTCTTCCATTAGTTTTCCTCCGAGTCATTAGAATCGGTATCCTTACCGTATTCGTACTCAACAAGCTTTTTCTTGACTTCGCTCTCGTTGCCAACGATGTAGTTATAACCGCAGACGTGGCACGCGGTCCATCCCTCGTGTCCCTGAAGACCGCATATAACGCAAACGCGTCTGCCGTCGTCCTCGGTCGGAAATCGAAATGCGTAATTTGCACCGTCGAGGCGGTATATCACGTCGCCCTTGCGGTAGACGTCAAGATGCTGAAGATACTTCGATTCGGCAGTCGATATCCTTTTCTTCTTGTCCTTTTTGGAAAAAGGCGTGTCGATCACGAGATACAGCGAGTTGAAGTCTTTGTTGTGCTCTTTCGTATTGCCTAAGTGTCCCCAAAAGGTCTTGACTATCGGTGTTTTCACAATGCCGATATACGAACGGTCACGAAGCTTCCACGGGATCCCCATAATAAGAAAAGGTGCCGCGAGAATGACTGTTTTACCGATTATACGACCCTTAAGATCAACTCTTTCAAAGGTCTCGTCACCGACGATAAACACCTGCCAAACAGCAAACGCCATAAGAGCAAGAAAGGCGAGTATCCTGATCCCGTATCTGATATAACGCTTTTTTCTTGCGTATCTTTTTACGTCGTCGGGAATAGAAACGAATTTATCCATAAGCTTAAAGCGTTTTTACAAACGCAGCTATTCTTTCGAGTGCTTCCTTGATGTGTGCAAGCGAGTATGCGTAGGAAATACGTGCAAATCCCTCGCCGCATTCTCCAAACGCCGTTCCGGGAACGATAGCTACCTTGCCCTCGTAAAGCAGACGCTCGCAGAATTCCTCACTCGGCATTCCAAAAACACCGACGTTCGGGAAGACGTAGAACGCGCCCTCCGGCTCAAAGCAAGGTATACCAAGCTCGCGGAGCCCGTCAACGAGGTATCTTCTTCGCATATCGTATTCTTCGACCATATATTCTATGTCGGAGTCTCCGTTCTTCAGCGCCTCGATAGCGGCGAACTGGCTCGTTGTCGGGGACGACATTATAGCAAACTGATGAAGCTTAAGCATTTGCTTCGTTATCGGCTGCGGAGCGGCAGTATAGCCCATTCTCCAGCCCGTCATAGCGTATGCCTTAGAGAAGCCGTTGACGACTACCGTACGTTCTCTCATACCGGGAAGCGACGCGATAGAAACGTGCTTCTTACCGCCGTAGGTCATCTCCGCGTATATCTCGTCGGATAGGACCATAATATCGGTATCACGAAGCACCTCTGCGATCTCCTCAAGCTCGTTTTTGGTCATAATAGCGCCCGTAGGATTATTCGGAAACGGCATGACGAGAAGCTTTGTTTTCTCGGTGATAGCTTGCTTAAGCTTTTCGGGAGTGAGCTTGAAATTATCCTTTTCCTCGGTAACGACGGGAACAGGCACGCCGCCTGCCATCTTAACGAGCGGATCGTAGCATACGAAGCAGGGCGTCGGGATTATGACCTCGTCGCCGTCGTTAAGTATCGCGCGGAGCGCGATGTCGATCGCCTCCGAGCCGCCGACCGTGACGATTATTTCGTTTTCATTATACGTAAGATCGAAACGGCGACTTAAATATGAGCATATCTCTTTACGCATTTCGATAAGACCCGCGTTCGAGGTATAATAGGTCTTACCCTGCTCCAAGCTGGTAATTCCTGCCTCGCGAATATGCCACGGGGTCACGAAATCGGGCTGACCGACTGTAAGTGCAACGACGTCGGTCATCGAGTCAAGCATATCGAAAAACTTACGTATTCCCGACGGCTTGAGCTCCTGCGCCTTTTTGGACAGTAATTCGGAATAATCTTTCATCAGAGAACGTTCTCCCTTTCGTCCTTAACGTCGGACTTGTATATTACGCCCTTGTCCTTATACTTTTTTAGAACGAAGTGCGTAGCGGTCGAGACGACCGATTCGAGGGGCGCGAGCTTGTATGCGACAAAGTACGCTACCTCCTTCATCGTCTTACCCTCGATAATAAGCATGATATCGAAGCCGCCCGACATAAGATGAACGCTCTGAACCTCGGGATAGTTTATAAGACGCTCGGCAAAGCGGTCGAAGCCGCGGTCGCGCTGGGGAGCTATCTTAAGCTCGATAACGGCACTAACGTACTCGCGGTCGGTCTTATCCCAGTCGATAAGCGCCTTATAGCCGAGTATAACGCCGTCCTTTTCGAGCTGTCTTATCGTCGCCTTTACGTCTTCAACGTCCATCTTGCAAAGCTTGGCAAGCTGCTCGGGGGTAAGGCGGCAGTCATTTTCAAGAAGTTTGAGTATCTCGTTCATAATAGATCCCTCGCTTTTAGTAATTTAGTTCATTATATCACACCGTCTTTGATTTGAACAGTATTTTTCCGAAATTTACCCGAAAAATAATTGAAAAACCGCGGTATATATGCTAAAATGATAAAAACAACTTTTGGAGATAACAATGCAGGACACTTTTTTACCGTCAGTTTTGATATACGACAGTCAGTTTGATACAGCATCCTTACGCGAAAACAAGCCGTATCGCAATATCGGGCATCTTCTTATGAGCGCAAAAAGCGTTCGTGACGCCCTTATTCTCTGCGGAGCCGAAGCGCGCATTCTCGACGGAAGCGCGTCGGATTACGAATGCTTCACGGCGATCTGCTCGTCCATGGAATATCTTGTCGGGCATAAGGCCTATAACGGCGTAAAACGGCTTTTAAGCGGCGTTTTCGGCGTTTACGAGCAACTGTCGCCCTTCAACTGCGACGAGCTTTGGAGCGCATTAAACAGCTTTATAGACGATAACGCCCTGACGCCGTCTTCCCTGCTTTCCTCTCTCGGTGTTGAAAGCTTGTCGGTACGCGTTTCGCCCTTTCATGTATTTGACATCTCGTCAGATGATATCGACATTTATTCCGTTACCGACCTTTCCGATATCGTATCGCTCGTCACGTCGGATAGCAACCGCGAATCCGAGCTTGAGTCATTTATCGGCAAAATAGCGTCGGTCGTGACAGAGCGAGCAGACCGCGGTTCGTACGGTGTATTCTTCGCTCTTTCGCAGTGTTACGAGTTCACCAGAATGAGCCGCAAGCACGAGCTTTATGAGATATACACCGACCTGAAAGCCGGAAAATGCGTGTCAAAAACGGCACAAAACGGGCTCATAACCTACGTTTTAACGTCACTTTTCGGCAC
Organism: Clostridia bacterium; assembly: GCA_017466625.1. GTDB lineage: Bacteria > Bacillota > Clostridia > Oscillospirales > CAG-272 > Colimorpha_A. The sequence continues at coordinate 7,788 of JAFTTT010000051.1, read as the reverse complement.
TTTTTGTACCCTAAATTCGAACGTATTGACAAAACTCTCTTGTTCTATGCGCGAATTTGAATCGTTGCTTGATTATCTCAAGCTTAACGAAAAGGTTCCGCCGAGCTTACTCATTAAGTCAGATAGACCGTGCGACGCTCTGCCCATCGCACTCAAGCTTTCGATCCGCAACGCGTACGGGCTTCCGTCGATAATTCCGATATCGCCTGACGTGCTTGAGCTTGCAAACAGCTTCCCTATCGGACTTGCTCTTGAATACCAGGACGGCATAACCGACGCTGTTTCGGTCGGATCACTCATTTCGGAAAGAGACCGGATTTATAACGCTCTTTCCTCGATACCCGGGCTCGATGCCGAATCTGCTCTTCTTGATCTGACCTACGCAAACGTCAAAAACCGAATGAGGATATAAAAAAGCCCGCTTATGCGGGCTTTTAATTATTTTGCTGCCTTGATAAGGATGCGCGAGATATCGGCTGACGTGAAGTCGTACTTTTCACGGCAGAACTGACAGCTCACCGAGGTAACGTCGTCCTTTGCCATATCCTCAAGCTCCTTGACACCCGCCGAAATGAGCGCCTTTTCGACCTTGCTTCTGCTGCAGTCGCACTTGAAGGATATATCGAACTCGTCGAGTATCTCCATTTCAAACTCGTTGAGGACGTTTACGCAGATATCCTCGGGCTTCATTCCGTTTACGAGCATTGTCGTAACGGGCTTGAGACCGTTTAAGCATCTTTCGACGGCTTCTATCGTATCGTCGCCTGCGGCGGGAAGAAGCTGGATTATAAATCCGCCTGCTGCGGCGATCGAATTATCGGGATTTACGAGCACGCCGAGGGCGCACACGGTCGGTATCTGTTCGCTTATTGCGTAATATGACGTTATGTCCTCTGCGATCTCACCGCTGACTATAGGTATCTGTCCCGTATACGGGTCGCCTGCGCCGAAGTCCTTCATTACCGAGAGGTAACCGTCGGTTCCGACAGCGCCGCCCACGTCGAGCTTGCCGTTTTCTTTAAGGGGAAGATCGACGTCAGGATTCATTACGTATCCCTTTACGTTACCGAGATAGTCCGACACGCATATAATAGAGCCGCAGGGGCCGCCGCCGTTTATACGGAGCGTTACGGTTCCCTTTTCCTCCTTCATCATCTGTCCCATAAAGGACGTACCCGTAAGGAGCCGACCGAGCGCTGCCGAGCATACCTTTGACGTGCCGTGTATTCTCGCGGCCGTCTCAACTATATCGGTCGTATCCGACGCCATCATTATGACGGTGCCGTCTGCCGATATTGAACGAACGAGCTTTCCCATATTACTTGCGGTTAAGCTTCTCGAGCCAGATAAGTCCGATGTCGATAGCGTCGTAAAGACCGTTCTTCTCGAACTGCTTTGCGAGGCGGTCAGCGGGGCTCTTGCTCTCGTCCGTGCTCATAACCTGAACGATGACGAGGTCGGGAACCTCAACTCCCGCGTCGGTCTTCTTCGTTGTTACGACCATGAGGAAAAGAACGTAATCGTCCTTCATGTCGCCGTAGCAGTACATATTATCTCTTCTTACAAGCGGCTTATCTTTGTATACGATAAATTCGCCGTTTATTCCGTTACCCTGATAATCAGTCATTTTTATCCTCCGTTAAGCCCCGAAAGGGCGTTTATTTCGTAAAGTATATGATACCATAAATCCCTGCCGATGTCAACTCTCGTTTTTGCCGACCTTCTTTTCGGTAAGCGAGGCGAGCGGATTTTGGCTCATTGCCCTTTCCATCTCGCTGTTTGAAACGTGAGTATATATCTGCGTGGTATTAAGCTGCTCGTGGCCCAGTATATCCTTCAGTACGCGTATATCGACCTTACCCGTCTGGTACATCAGCGTTGCGGCGGTATGGCGGAGCTTATGAACGGACAGTCCTCTGTTATCAAAGCCCGCGGCATCAAGATATTTATAGACGACCGTCTGCACCATCTGTTTACTTATGCGCGTACGGCGGGAGCTTAAAAAGAGTGCGTTTCGGTGACCGCCCTGCGGATTCTTTTCTCTTACCTTTATGTAGCTTTCGAGCGCCGAGCGGCAGGCGTCGTTAAGATATATGACTCTTTCCTTTGCGCCCTTACCCATTACTCGGAGCGAACGAAGCTCGCGGTCGAGGTCACCGAGGTTCAGTCCGACAAGCTCCGATAAACGCATTCCGCAGTTCAGAAACAGGGTTATTATACAGAAATTTCTTTCCTTGAATCGGCTCTCGTCGTCGCTGTTTACGGCGCGCAAAAGCTCGATGCTCTCGTCTGCGGTCAGGTGCTTCGGGAGCGTTTTCGGGATCTTCGGCGTGTCTATATTCGCCGTCGGATTATCCTTGAAGCGCATTGCGACTCCGCAATAATAGCGGTAGAAGGATTTGAGCGACGAGAGCTTTCTCGCTCTCGTTCTCGCGTGATTATCGCGGTCTATGGCGACGAACGATAGGAACTCCATTACCTCGCTTTTCTTGACCGACGATGCGAAATTATAATCGAGGTCGAATATTGTCATATTATCAAATTCCTCGCCGGATAGAGGCAGTCCTTCCCTCTTTGCGCGCAGAAATTTGAAAAAGAGCATAAGGTCTATCTCGTACTGCTCGACGGTTCTCGGGAGCCGTCCGCGCACGACGAGCATATATTGCGAAAATTCGCTTACAAATTCGGGAAGCTGTGTCATAAGTCCTCCTGATTTAGTACAATTACATGTATATAATATAACTCATACTTTACTTTTTCATTGACAAAGTGTAAACTTTCTTCGTTTTTCTTACTTATTCATAAATCCATCACAAAATTGAATTAAACTTATAGGTAATGATATACGTTAATATAAGAAGGGACGCACCGACTTATGAAGTTCTTTTTCAAGGATAATTCCTATTCCATCTTCAAGATGTTCATAAACCAGATAGGCATGACGATCTTCGGAATTGCCCTATCCTTTGCAACGAGCGAAAACGACACGCTTTTCCTTCTGTCGAGCGTTTTCGGCGCTTGCTTTTACATGGTACTGCTCTATACCATGACCTGGGATATCGGATACGAGGAGAAGATACGTATTGACGCAAAGCGTCTTAAGTACAATCGCTTCAAGGGTCTTTATATGTCCCTGTATGCCAATATTCCGAACTTTATAATTGCGCTCCTTGCGCTTATCGGCTTTTACGGCGCGTCCGCATTCAAAAACGGCACACCCATCTCTCCCGGTTGGGCCGCGGACGTCTACGGCGTCGGACGGCTTATCGCTTCACTCATTGAGGGAATGTACAGCGGTATCGTTTACGTGGTCTTTAACTTCAATCCCTGGGCATATCTCGTTATCATAATTCCGTCTCTCATTACCTGCACCGTAGCGTACATCGCCGGTGTCAAGGGCTTCCGCATACTCCCTGCCCCGAAGAACGAGCACAATAGAGAGTGATCCTTTATAGCTACCGAAACAGATAACGGAAAGGAGACGCGGTATGGCGTTTCAGACTGTGTTCAAGCGTTACGAGCTGAAATATATGCTGACGCTTGAGCAAAAGGAGATCATACTTGACGCGATGGCACCGTATATGTCGCCCGACAAATACGGACGGAGCACGATACGCAACATATACTTTGACACCGACAGTTATCGGCTTATTCGGCGGTCTATTGAAAGACCCGCTTACAAGGAGAAGCTGCGCGTGCGCTCCTATCAGCTTGCTTCAGCGGATAGCACTGTCTTTGTCGAGTTGAAGAAGAAATACCAGAAGGTCGTCTACAAGCGTCGGCTTGCATTGAGTGAGCAGGATGCGATGAGGTGGGTAGAGCATCGCGATGCGGCAATTCAAAGCAGTCAGATCTCCCGCGAGATCGACTATTTTATCGATTTTTACGGCACTCTCAAGCCAACAGTTTTCCTGTCATACGAGCGCGAAGCGTATTACTGCAAGGACGACGGTAATTTCCGTGTGACCTTCGACGAGAACATCCTCGCCCGTCAAACGGATCTTACACTTTGCTCGCCTCCATACGGCACGAAAATACTTGAGGACGGCAAGGTGCTTATGGAGCTCAAATGCTCGGGCGCCATTCCTTTATGGATGGTCAACGTCTTGTCCCGCGAGAAGATATACAAAACCTCGTTTTCAAAATACGGAACGGCGTACGAAACGCTGATATTTCCAAAGCTATTCATACCTAAAACAGCAAATAACAAGGAGTTAATTACAAATGGGTCAGTTCTTTAAGAGCGTTCTCAACAACGGAACCGCACAAACCATCAAGGTCAGCGATTTTCTTCTCTGCATCAGCATTGCACTCGTTCTCGGATTTGTCATGGCTATCGCGTATATGGTGAAGAACGAGCATTCGAACAGCTTTATAGTTACTCTTGCGCTTTTGCCCGCGGTCGTTTGCGTCGTAATTATGATGGTCAACGGGCATATCGGTGCCGGCGTTGCCGTTGCGGGCGCATTCAGCTTGGTTCGTTTCCGTTCCGCGCCCGGCTCCGCAAAAGAGATCGTGGCTATTTTCCTCGCTATGGGTACCGGCCTTATATGCGGTATGGGATATCTCGGCTTCGCGGCACTCTTCACGCTTATCATGTGCGTTATGTTCGTCCTTTACAACCTTTTGTCGGACGGATATGCCGCTAAAAACGTCGCGAATAAGACGCTGAACGTAACTATCCCCGAGGACCTCGATTACACCGGCGCCTTCGACGATATTTTCGAGCAGTACACAAAGAAAAACGAGCTTGTAAAGGTCAAAACGACCAACATGGGAAGCATGTTCCGCCTTACATACAACATAACCCTTCGCGATGCTTCGAAGGAAAAAGAGATGATCGACCGCCTTCGCGAGCGTAACGGAAATCTCGAAATTATGGTCTCAAAGCTCGAAAACCGCATTGCGGAACTTTAATATAAGGAGTACAAAATGAAAATCAGGTCTATTGCGCTCATGTTGTGCCTGGTCCTGCTTTTGACGGGATGTGGCAACGGCGTTAAGCGTGATCCCGCCAAGACGGGACCGGAAACGCAGGGCGACGTTACTGACCTTGGAGACGACAGCAAGACTTTTGGAGAGAAAATCGAGGATACCGGTGCATACGACGGCTACTTTGAAGGCGAATCTACTGACTTCGTCGTGGAATGTCTCTCGGGAACTGCAAATGCATACGAGCTTAACGGTACTACTCTGATATTTACCGAGGTAAGCGAAAGATCCGTCTATTCGATATCGGGAAAATTCAAGGGAAATATTGTTATTGATACCGGTGACGAATACAAGTTTGATCTCGAGCTTCACGGCTTCTCTCTCGTCTGTGACTCAACTAATCCCATCACCGTAAAAAGCGGTGACGAGGTTGCCATCAAGGCAAAAAAGGATACCAAAAACTATATCTACGATATCCGTTCGGCAATCGACAGCGATAATGACGCCCTGTTTGCCGGCGCTATACATTCGCAGGTCGATCTTGAGATCGGCGGAAAGGGTGCGCTTACCGTTGTTTCCGAAAACAACAACGGCATTCACTCAAAGGACGATCTCCAGGTAAAGAACCTGACGCTCTTCGTCGCTTGTATCGACAATGCGCTCAAGGGTAACGACAGCGTCGAGATCGAGGGTGCCGATACCACGCTCATAGCGTCGGGCGGAGATTGCATCAAGACGTCGAACAGCGACGTTTCGGACAAAGGAAATCAGCGCGGAACCGTTTCGGTCACGGGCGGCACTCACACGCTTTACGCCGCTTGCGACGGTATTGACGCCGCATATAACGTGACTGTCGACGACAACGCAACTGTACTGAATATTTACACGGACAGATATTCAAGCTATTCGATAGAGGTGACTGAGACCTCATCGGACACGAATTACATTCGCTTCACAAGCAACAAGTACTATTATTCGGTTAAGTATTATAATTCCGACTCGGATTACGTTTGGGTAAACGCCGAATATCATTCCGAGGTGTCGGGCGGCAGATCGAGCTACTATTATTATTCATACCCCAAGATGCCTAACTACTCAAAGCAGAAGTTCTTCATTTATGAAAGCGAATCTCAGTGCGGTCAGGAAAATGAATGTCTTGTTTCTTCCGACTATCTGACCCCTAACGACGGATGTGACACCTTTGCTCTCATGCAGTCGTATGACGGCCTTTACTATGAGTGGACCAATTACACGACGAAGATCCAGGAGGGCGGATTCGGCGGAAGACCCGGCGGCCGTCCGGGCGGTCCCGGCGGAATGGATGGCGGAAACACCGACAAGGGTGAGCACTCGACCAAGGGAATCAAGGCGGCAAATGAGATCGTTATCAATGACGGTACCGTCAACGTCAAGTCCTATGACGACGCCTTTCACGCAAATAACGACACCGCGCTTGATAACGGTGAAACCCCTCTCGGCAATATAACTATAAACGGCGGTAATGTCACCGTTTATTCGAACGATGACGGTCTTCATGCCGACGGCGCTCTTTCCATTAATGGAGGAACCGTCACCGTAACGAACGCTTACGAGGGTATTGAAGGAGCCACTATCAATATTTCGGGCGGATACGTTTCGGTCATCTCCAAGGACGACGGAATCAATGCGACGACCGACTCGGGAACTGCCGTCTCCATCAGCGGAGGCACGCTCTATATCTACTGCTCGGGCGACGGAATCGATTCAAACAGCCGTACCTCATACAGCGGTATCGTCTTCTCAGGCGGAAGAACCGTTGTTATCACTAATTCGGGCGGTAATTCTGCTATTGATACCGAACAGGGATACAAGTATACGGGCGGCTCGGTCATCGCGATCATGCCGCGCGGCGGTATGTCAAACGAAGCGACTCACTGCCAGAATTTCTCGAGCGTCGGAAAGTACACACAGGTCTCGCTTAACAGCGGATCGTATCTTGTCGTCGGCGTTGGAAATGCGAGCGCGACTATTAAGATGCCCGAGTCGATATCGGCGTTGGTCATCGTTCTCGGCGATACTTCTCCGAGCATCAAGACAGCGTCATCAAGCTCACTTTCTCTCGATTCCAACGGTGTGGCTTGGAACTGAATTTCAAAATTAAAACCGTAGTCGGCTGCCGCTGACTACGGTTTTTATTTAGTTGTTTTTTTCGAGGGTAAACGTTGGCTCGAAGCGTTTTTCGAGCTTTAAGAATATTGCGTCTGCGTCAATAAGCGAGACTACGTCGGAAAGGAGCTTATTCTTTTTCAGAGTTGCTTCGAGCACGTCTGCAAATATTCTTATGAGCTCCATTCCCGGGCTTTCCGACATTGCTACGAGAAGGGAGTCGTTTTTGAAATATATCTTGATTATTCTCGTGCTTGCGACCTCTTGGAATGCGAGCTTGATCTTCAGAAGCCGTATGCCGTCCTCATTTTTAGATACGGTCGTGTATGCCGACGCGCGGTAATCAGTCTTTCCGAAATGAAGCACTGTATCGCTCCATTTATCTATGGTGATCGGGATACGCTTTATTCCGTCGTTCTCCTCGACGTCGAGGAACAATGCTCTTCCCTCTTTTTTCAGGGTCATTGAGCGAACGCCCGTCGCATAGGTGTTCCGCAGCATTTGCTCCGTCATCGGCAAGATTCCGCATGCAAGCGGATTTCCCTTTTTCTGCACGCCCTTGAGCGGTTTCTTTGAATAATCGTCGGCTCGGTAGGTCAGACCGATATTCTTTTTGATATCCGACGGCAGACCCGGCTGAAGCAGATGATATCTTCCGCCCGTTCTTAAGTCGCGGAGAAGCTTTGAAAGCGGCTTCGACTTAGGGATCAT
>JAFTTT010000007.1 GCA_017466625.1 Clostridia bacterium | reverse complement strand
TAATACCTTGGATTTGTGTATCGTCATTATCTGTACTCTAACTCTGTCTTCGATTGACGACGGAGCTGGAACTACGGTGTCGGAATTGAGCATATCGTTCACGTATCTTATGAAGTTGTAAAGACCCTTGAATGTTCCGCTTTCGAAGGAACGCGCCTTTTCGTACAGCTTCATAAGATTCGCTTTTCCGCCTTTGCTTGAAAGCTTGTTGTCTGATGCGTATGCAAGCAGACCGCTGTCGCAGAATATGTGCCATATCAAACGGTCGACGGGTTTATTTGCAAGCTTTCTGTATTCGTCGAGCTTGCGAAGGAAGAATTCGCCCTTCTTAAAGGAAAAATCTCTTGTATATTTTATAAGCGCATCATAAAGGGTCGTGTTTTCTGAGTAAGCGCGGATCTCAGCGAGCTCTGAAAGCGTTACGTTATAAAGAGGGCTCTTCAAGGCACCGGCAAGATAAATATCTCGGCTCGGGTTGTCAATAACGTTAAGAATGCACATAAGAAGCACGACCTCTGCGTTGGTAAAGAGGTCCTTTTGCTCTTTGTTACGGCTCTCGATCCCGTATGCGGATAGCGCCTCCTCGAACATTCTCGCATCTTTCTTTGCGGAACGGAGAAGAATTGCAATATCGGATGGAGTAACTCCGCTTTTTACAAGCTCATTGATTCGTCTTGCGACGTACCTTGCCTCTGCGCTCGTCTCGTCAACGTCACCCTCATCGTTCGCATCCGTTGTGTCGGCTTCGCTTTCGGATACCCCTTCGTCTTGGATGATAACGATTTCCGGTTCTTGACACTCGCTTGAGCCGTTTGCAAAGTACAGCTCGTCGCTTTTGTCGTACGGAACGGTTTTTCCAAGCTTTGTGAACAGTGCTCCGCATATCTCGTTTGAAATATCGATAACAGTTCTGTCTGAACGGAAATTGTGGGTAAGGGAAATCTGCTTAACGCTAACGTCCTTACGGTAATCGGCAAAGATCTTCGGTTCAGCGCCTCGAAAGCCGTAAATGCTTTGCTTGATGTCGCCTACCATAAATCTGTTGGTAGATCGGGTTATCGCTTTGAAAATGGCGTCCTGAAGCGAGTTTACGTCCTGATACTCGTCAATGCATACCTCGTCGTATTTGGCGGCTATCTCATCGGCAAGCGCTGTATAAGTGCCGTCTGTGGAAACGAGCAGGGAATATGCCATTCTCTCCATGTCGTTAAAGTCGATGATTCCTCTTTTGCGCTTCTCGAAGGTGAATTTTCTGTCAAAGGCGGAGAGAAGCTTATGAAATTTAGATATGTAGTCTTCGGTTTTTTGAGCAGATGCACAAAGAACCTCTTGTGAATAAGAGAAATACGTACTGTTGACGCTTTTGATCTCCGCGGAGAACTCGCGGCGCATATCCTTAAAGAACGTAAGCGTGTCGTCGTCTGTATAGCCCTTTTTGTAGGACATATTCTTTAATTTGAAGGCGTTGATTCTCTCTTTAACCTTCTCATAGCTGCCGTCTTCTAGTGCGTTCTGAAGTACTTTAACAGCGTCTATTGCCTCATCGAACGACGGAATGTATTTATCTGCTATTTCAGGATATTGCGGTATTGTGTCACACGCATCCTCAAATACGGCAAGATAATAGGAAAGGATCTGACCAAGACGCGCAAACAGCGTTTTGCACCATACTGTAGATGAAATATCACCGTTAGGAAGATCATAGTCATCGGATGATCTTTTAAGAAAATCGACACCCTCGGGGTATGACTGAAGTTTTTTATAGATTTCAATGACCTTTGCCGTGAGTGATGTGTCCTGGAGCGTGATAAAGTTGTCGGCAAATTCGACGAAATCCTCAATGTCGTTATATTCGGGCAGAGAGGAATAGTAGCCGTCAATAACAGCGTCGGCAACCTGTTGCATAAGAAGCGAATTTTGTCCCTCGTCCGAAACGCGTAGTTTCGGGGAAAGGCCGAGCAGCTCGTAGTTTCCTCTGATAAGATCAAGGCAGAAGCCGTGTATTGTAGATATCTTCGCGTTCGGAAGCATAAGATATTGTCTTTTCAGATGCTTGCTCGATGGGAACTCTGCCATTGCGTTCGTTATTGCGTCGCGAATACGGATCTTGAGCTCGTTTGCCGCATCCTCGGTGAACGTAACAACAAGAATTCTTGTTACGTCAACGGGGGATACGGGATCTGTGATCTTTCTGATAAGACGCTCGGTCAAAACTGCGGTCTTACCAGAGCCGGCAGCTGCAGAAACGAGTATATCGGAGGACTTGTCGGTTATAGCATCTATCTGCTCATCTGTCCATACTGTTTTGTTATCAGCCATAGAACTTACCTTTTTCCTCCTTTGATTCAAATGCAGATGCGTTTCGGCAGACAGCGACGTACGGACAGTATTTGCATCCGTCATTACGCTTGTTCTTAAGCGGTTTACAGTCCGCCTTGCCGCTGCGCATTTCGGTCGCGAGCTTTGTTACGGTCTGCTCAATACTTCTGCGCAGCGCGCCGAATTCCTCGAGTGTGTGAAGATTACTAAGCGAGGATTTTGTAAACGTACCGTCGCTCTTGAGCGAAACCGGTATATACTTACCGCTCAATTTCTTTTCCATTAAACGAAGTATTTCTTCGTCGTTTATAACGAGACCGTTTCTCTTAAGCGACTTTTCAGCAAGCTCGTAAATTGCGGCGGGATCTGTGTCTGCTTCCGCCTTTACGTCGTCAAGCTTTGATTTTAGATAGAGTATTCCCGTAGGAATTACCTCACCGTTAACGTTCAGAGCACTCTTGAATGCGCCGTTGCTGTCGCTCCAAATCGAGAACAAATATATGAGCATTTGCAGGTTGAGACCGAGGGCAACGTCAGCTAGGTTAAACTCCTTTTTGCCCGTTTTATAGTCGATGACACGCACGTAGACGTCGTTTCCTCGCTTGCAGGTGTCAACTCGGTCGGCAATTCCGTAAATTGCGGCTGTGGCTCCGTCGGGAAGCGGAAACTTGAGGGGCGCAGCCGTTCCGATCTCTCCGCTGTCGTCGATTTTCATTTCGAAGAATGACGGAACGAATTCGCTCTCCTTAAACTCGTTAAGAAGATTTCTTATAAGCACCTTGAGCGTTCTCTTCAGACGCATAAAGAGCTGGAAGGAGCGCTTTGAGATATTAACGTCGGTCTCTTTACCGAAAATTCCACCGAGATAATCGTTAAGGATGGCATCGATCTGCTCTTCAAGCTCCTTGTCACCTATTTCGGGAACCTTGCCGTCGACAAGAATGCCTGAGAAGAACTTTTCAAGGACTCTGTGAATAAGGTTACCGGTATCTGCAGGGCTGAACTCCGCTTTTGTCTGCTCCTTGAGTTTCAAAACATAGGCGCACTGATACGAGAAGGAGCACAGAACGAATTTATCAAGGCGCGACTGCGTCAGATATAGGTCGCCCTTGAAGATCTTCGAGGCGGTATCACCGTCAAGCTTTTCGTTTTCGGTCTGAATCGGCTGCTTTTCGGAATTGATAACGTCAATGTACTCGGTAAGCTCTG
>JAFTTT010000050.1 GCA_017466625.1 Clostridia bacterium | reverse complement strand
TTACCTTTGAGGTAAACTGCGCTTATGCGAGACTAAAATATGAAAGCGGCGTTCACCGTGTTCAGAGAGTTCCCGATACCGAGTCGCAGGGAAGAATACACACCTCGACCGTTACCGTTGCAGTCCTTCCCGAGGCGGAGGAGGTCGAGCTTGAGATAAACCCTGCCGACATTGTCGTTGAGACTATGAAGAGCTCGGGCGCGGGCGGCCAGCATATCAACAAGACCGAAAGCGCCGTGCGTCTTATCCATAAGCCGTCGGGAATGGTCATCGAGTGCCGCGAGGAAAGATCGCAGTATAAGAACCGTGACAAGGCAATGAAGCTTCTTCGTACACGTCTTTACGATCAGATGTGCCGTGAGCAGGAGGGCAAGCTTGCCGATGCGCGCCGCACGCAGGTCGGCACGGGCGACAGAAGCGAAAAGATCAGAACCTATAACTTTCCGCAAAGACGCGTGACGGATCACCGTATCGGTTATACCGTCCATACACTTGACGCGTTCCTAAACGGAAATATCGGCGCACTTATTGATGCGCTCGCATCGGCAGATACTGCCGAAAAACTTAAAAATTCAGGTGAAAAATGAAAACTCTGATAATTCGGTATGAGGGTAAGGATTCTCTTATACCGGCGGCGGAGATAATCAAAAAGGGCGGAATCGTCGCTTTCCCTACCGAGACTGTATACGGTCTCGGCGGTAATGCGCTTGATCCAAGTGCTGCGTCAAAGATCTACGCGGCAAAGGGACGCCCGTCCGATAATCCGCTGATAGTACACTTAGACAAATATGAAAATGCGGGTATCTACGCGCATACGACGCCTCTGTTTTTTGAAATTGCAGACGCGTTTATGCCGGGGCCTATTACCGTTATTCTGAAAAAGCGAAGCTTTATTCCCGATAGCGTTACGGGCGGTCTTGATACCGTGGGACTCCGAGTTCCGTCAAACCCCATTGCAAGAGAGCTTATTGAGCTATCGGGCGTTCCGATAGCGGCGCCGTCTGCAAATATCTCGGGTAAACCGAGTCCGACGTCGTTTGAGCACGTCTATCACGATCTTAACGGCAAGGTCGACGCGATAATCGACGGCGGTAGCTGTGACTTCGGCGTTGAAAGCACGATCGTTAAGCTTGAAAGCAAAACGATCCAGCTTCTCCGTCCGGGTGCGGTAACGGTAGAAATGCTATCGCTTTTCGGCGACGGACTGTACGTTGACCCTGCAGTTACCGAAAAATTCGACGGCACGCCGCTGGCGCCGGGTATGAAATACCGCCACTATGCGCCGTCAACTCCGCTTACCGTCCTTGACGGAAGCGATGAGAAAGTTTATTCGTATCTTTCTGACCGAGAGGATGTCGGAGTGATCTGCTTCGACGAGGATCTGCCGCATATAAATAACGCTTACGTTATCTCGTGCGGCTCAGTTTCCGATACTCTTACGCAGGCGAAGATGCTCTTTGAGTGTCTGCGCAAGATGGACGGTAGAACTGATCTTAAACATATCTATGCGAGAATGCCGTCAAAGATCGGCATCGGTCTTGCGGTATTCAATCGGCTGATAAAAGCAGCCGGCTTCAGCGTAGTTACGCTTAAATAACAAAGAACAGGAATAGAAAAAATGGCAAAGAGAAAAGCCGCTTCCCGTATTACGGTTCCGACTGTCCAGGCGGAGATACGCCCGCAGCTCATAACCGAAACGATTGAAAAAAACTTTATGCCTTACGCGATGAGTGTTATCGTGTCGCGTGCGATCCCCGATATCGACGGCTTTAAGCCGGCACACAGAAAGCTCCTTTATACAATGTATAAGATGGGACTTCTTACGGGTCAGAAGGTCAAGAGCGCGACCGTCGTCGGTGAGACGATGAAGCGTCACCCTCACGGTGACCAGGCGATATACGCAACGCTCGTACGTCTGACGAGAGCTAACGAGTCGCTTTTGCATCCCTTCATTGACTCGAAGGGAAGCTTCGGTAAGCATTACAGCTCCGATATGGACTACGCAGCCCCCCGTTATACCGAGTGTAAGCTCGATAAGCTCAGTGCAGAGATATTCGCGGGAATCGATAAGAACGCAGTTGATCTCGTTGATAACTACGATAATACGCTTAAAGAGCCGACGATGCTCCCGACGGCGTTCCCGAATATTCTCGTTTCTCCGAACCTCGGTGTTGCAGTCGGTATGGCTTGCTCGATCTGCTCGTTCAACCTTGCGGAAATATGCGACGGAACGATACAGCTTCTTAAAAATCCGAATACCGATACCGATCGCCTCATGAGCATTATCAAGGCACCCGATTTCCCGGGCGGCGGTAATCTCATATACGATAAAGAGAAATATAAAGAGATCTTCGAGACGGGTCACGGCTCGGTCAAGGTAAGAGCAAAGTATGTTTATGACAAGAGCGCGAACTGCATCGACGTTCTTGAAATTCCGTATTCGACCACCATTGAAGCGATAATCAAGAAGATAACGGGTTACATCAAGGAAGGAAAGCTCAAGGAGATCGTTGACGTACGCGACGAGATCGAC
>JAFTTT010000049.1 GCA_017466625.1 Clostridia bacterium | reverse complement strand
GTAAACAAGCAGAGCCGTTCTGCTCTGCTTTTTTTAATATAATTCCCTATTACATTTTCTCATATAATAGACGGAGAAAAGTGCGACGAGGATCTCAGTGATGAGCATTGCATACCAGATACTGCTTGCGCCGAGGATCACGGGGAGCAAAAGGATCATTGCGCCGCTTATCACGGCGCCCCTTGCAATAGACGCCGACATTGAGATCTTCGGCTGCATGATCGACTGAAAATAGTAGGTCGCGAAGATATTGAACGGCAGCAGTATATAGGAAATACCGTACGCGCGCAATATCGCCGGTGCGATCTCCTTTACCGCCTGCGTCGGATCCATAAAGAGCACGAGAACCACGTTCGGGAACAGCATCATTACCGCGACCCAGAAGATTCCCATAACTGCGCTTGAATAAAGACTGTAACGGACGCATTCTCTTATGCGCGAATATTTTTTCGCGCCGAAGTTTTGCGAGATTATCGGCTGCGCTGCCTGACCGATGCCGTATGCAAGGCACTGTGCAAACGCGGTTACCATCGTTATAACGCCGTATACCGCGAGCGCGTCGGAGCCGAGGTGTTTCATTATCTGTCGGTTGAAAAGTATTCCGATTATGCCCATGGCGAGGTCGGTTATAGCGGTCGAAAAGCCGGTTACAGATATGCTTTTGAGCTTTTTGAAGGCGTTTTCGAGCTTCACGAGCTTGAGCGTGTTCTTCTTACGGAAGAAATGCGCGAGCATTATTATGACCGTCATATACTGACCTATTGCCGTCGCAAGACCTGCGCCGAATATTCCCATATCGAGGGTAAAAACGCACAGATAATCGCCGACGGCATTGAAAATTCCGCCAATGATCACCGCCGTCGTTGCGAGATTCGGGTTTCCGTCGTTTCTCAAATACGAGGAGAGGATCGTGCTGAAAATACAGCACGGAAATGCGAAAAGCACCGGCTTCAGATAGAGCTTTGCGAGTCTGAGCAGCTCATCGTCTGCCCCGAAAAATCGGAAAAGCGGCTCCTGAAAGAGTCCGATGCCGAGCATTGAGACGATCGACAGTACAGTTCCGAATATCAGCGAAAGGGTGAAGAACTGCTTTGCCGACCCTTCGTCGCCCTTACCGCGGCAGTTTGCGAAAAGCACAGATCCGCCGATGCCCGAAAGAAGTCCGAGGCAGAATATCAGCGACCAGAGCGGATTAAACACCGCAAGTGCGGCGCTTCCCGACGGGCCGTGATATTTTCCGACCATCATCGCGTCGATCATTCCAAAGATAGACGCCATAAGTGAGCTTCCCGATGCCGATATCAGATATTTGAAATACAGCGGCTTAATTTTGCCGGTAAGTATGTTATCCATTGCTTGCTCCGAGTGTTGGGGGTGCGTTATTTTTCAAAATTTATCCCCTGATAGCTGTTTCGGCGTCTGAATTCCTTATCAATTTCATTCAAAACGCAGAATTTCTTCAGCGACCAGAGCGGCTCGACGAGATTTTCCCTTTTTCCGTCGCCCGTTAACCGTCCTATGACCGTTTCGGGATGAAAATACTCGAGCTGCGTGACCGTGATGTCGACGTATTCGTTGAGAGTCAATATGTGAAACGGCTCCTTCAGGTACTCGTCCGTCATTTTCGTGCCGTTTTCGAGGTAAAGCATGTGTAATTTTACCGAGTGCGGACGAAGCGCGGCGACTGTTTTCGCGTTCTCTAACATCATTTCGCGGCTCTCTCCCGGCAGACCGTTTATCAGGTGGACGCATCTGTTGATCCCGCGGAGCTTTTCGTAACCGTTAAGGAACTCTTCAAACGTGTGTCCGCGGTTGATCCGCTTTGCCGTTTCCTCGTGAACCGTCTGAAGCCCGAGCTCGACGGTGAGAAAGGTTTTTTCGTTGATCTCGTTAAGCAGATCAACGACCTCGTCACTCAGGCAGTCGACCCTCGTCGCTATCGACAGTCCGACGGTATTCGGCAGCTCAAGTGCCTCATAATAGAGCTTTTTCAGCTTATCTATCGGCGCGTAAGTGCCGGAAAAGACCTGAAAATAGGGTATAAATTGCTCCTTTATACCCTCTCTGCCCCATTTTTTTATCAGCGGCTCGCGCCCGAGCTCGAACTGCTCCCTTATCGGCTTTCCGCGGTAAGGAAGCGCCTCCTTCGTGCAGTAGGTGCAACCGCCCCTGCCCCTTGTGCCGTCTATATTAGGACAGGAAAATCCCCCGTCAAGGGGGATTTTTATAGTCTTTGATCCGAATTTTTCCTTCAAAAAAGCGTCATACGTATAGTATCGCTTATTATTCGCATAGATCATTTTTTGCTTTCTTTTCTCTTATTATTTGCGGCAGATAAACTATCGCAAGGTATATGAAAATTATCGGGAAAACGAGAAACATATACCAGTAGCTGTGCGGAATTATCTTCCAAAACGTGCTTAAGAGCGGAAAGCCCTCATGCTGAATTGAGTACATATAATTGATGTGCAAGGGGTTTCCGTAGATATCGGTTATTTTATTTACCGTCGTGTACTCGATAAGCCCGAGATTTATAAGATGTACTGCCGTGTAGATAGCCGCTGTTATAATCAGGGTACGCGGTATCGTTTTGTAATCTATCTTTATGATTCCTAGCTTGAACGCAATTATCGGAATTCCGAATTCAAGCACATGCGGGAAATAGAAAAAGATAAATCTTGAGCTGTAAAGGTCGCTTGCAGTCTCCGCGTAGAAATTCAGCATTACCGCCGCAAGTGCGCCGATGCACCACAAAACAAGCATATTTCCGATAGTTTTGTTTTTTGTAAATATTGCTATCGGAAGCAAAATTGCATTTATTGAGCAGAGGTGAAGAGGCAGATATTCTAAAGGAGTACCCCATTCAAGCAGATTATAAATTATTGCAGCTATTCCGCTGAACGAAAGAATGCCGAGAACTATTCTTTGCGTTTTCTCGCTTCTTTTTCTTATTAAAAAGTAAAGAGCGAATATGATTCCTGCCGCGATAGGCCAGCTGATCATATGCGCGATGCCAAAGATGCCCCAAGTCTCCATGTCGTTTCCTATTAATTACTGCGGTTGATTTGTTTCGGCTTAGGGATTCTCTGGATCGTCGGGACTTTCGGGAGTATCGACACGGACTATCACGCCGTTTTCAAAAACGCCCTCGTATACGCGTCCCTCTGCCCAGGTGTATTTTCCCCAGCCGTGCATAAGGTTATTGTAGAACTCACCCTCGTAGGTGTCGCCGTTTGCCCAGACGTATTTTCCGTCGCCCGAGCGCACGTCGTATATAAATTCGCCCTCATAGCGGTCGCCGTTTGCGAACGTGAGTATTCCGAGACCGGTTTTAACGTCGTTTACAAACGTTCCCTCGTATTTTGTGCCGTCGGCATAAACGAAAACGCCGTTTCCGTTTTTGGCGTCGTCGATAAAGGCACCCTCATAATAGGAGCCGTCGGAGGCAAAGGTGTATTTACCGATTCCGTGCTTTCTGCCGTTTTTGAATTCACCCTCGTAGGTGTCACCGTTATCAAAGGTGTATTCGCCGTGACCCGAGATCTTGTCCTTTTCGAACTCGCCCTCGTAGGTATCGCCGTTTTCGTACGTTATCTTGCCCTTGCCGCTCTTCTGGAGGTTAACGAGAACTCCCTCGTAAACGCTTCCGTCGGAATATTTGACCTGCGATTTCTCGCCGTATACCTTTGCGGTCTTTCCGTCCGAGAAATACAGCGTACCCGATTCGAGTGCGCCGCTTCGGTCTACCATGCCGACAAACTTAATCTTTCCGTCAGCCGTCTTCGCCTCATAATAGCGGAAGCCGACGAAATATGCGATGAGCGCAGTCAGAATAAGGAGCGCGGCCGTAATGCCGAGCGCGTAGAGAACCAGCTCGTACGGCTTGCGGTATCTTTTTTTAAGCTTTACGTTATTCATTCTGTTCCTCAAAAAATACCATTAAAGATTTCGATGATGGTTGGAAGAACGTTCAGGAGCGCGCTTCCCGCGATCACCAGCACGATGGCGGAAAATATCAGCGTCATTACCGAAAGACGGCTTTGAGTAAAGAGAGTTTCGGCTCTGTACTGCTGATCCTCCGGGATATAGTAACGCCCGTCCTCCGTGTGCTTAATTATATTCGAAAGCGTCGACGTCGGGCGCAGAGCGTAGCGCAGCGAGCCCTTGCTACCAAAGCCGGCGCCGTCAAGCGTGACGGCGTTTTCTTCGTTGTCTGCAGGCAGAGAAAGAAGCTTGTCCACGAGCTTGCCGACGGTCTTTTTGTTAACGTATGCTATCACGACCGCGATGAACACGCCGAGTATTATCGGCCAAACTATTGATGCGGAGGTCGTGCTTCCGCCGGTCAGAAGCTTTGCGAGCGTCATATTGCCGACTCCTTTCGGTTATATTAAAGGTTTGAAAACCGCTTTTCTTGCCTTCCCCAGCGGGGAAGGCAAGACACAAAGCTCATTTGTCTATAAAGTTAAACTTGTTAACCTATTACTTGCCGATTACGTCCATTCCGATGTACTTCTTAAGAACGTCGGGAACGTTTACAGATCCGTCTGCGTTCTGGTTCTGCTCAACAAGAGCGGGGAGGATACGGCTTGTTGCAAGTCCCGAGCCGTTGAGGGTGTGGAGATACTCGATTCTTCCGTCGTCACGCTTGACTCTCATCTGTCCTCTGCGCGCCTGGAAATCGCGTGCGTTGGATACCGAGGAGACCTCCTTGTAGCCGTTCATAGACGGGATCTGGATCTCGATATCGTAGGTGCGTGCCATGGAAGCCGAGCAGTCCTCTGCCGCGAGCTTAACGGTGCGGAAGTGGAAGCCGAGACCGCTGACAAGCGCCTCTGCGTGGGAAACGAGCTCGTCGAACGCCTCGTCACTCTTTTCGGGAAGCGTGTACTGTACCATTTCGACCTTATTGAACTGATGTCCGCGAACCATTCCGCGCTCATCAGAACGGTAGCTTCCTGCCTCGCGGCGGAAGCAGGGCGTGTAGGAGATGTACTTCTTCGGAAGATCTGCCTCGGTGAGGATCTCATTTCTGTGAAGTGAAACGAGCGCCGCCTCGGCTGTGGGAAGCATATAGTGGATACGGTCGTCGGTCGGATTTGCGATCTTATAGACCTCGTCGGCGAACTTCGGGAACTGTCCTGCAGTAAATCCGCATTCGTATTCAAGCATGTGAGGAACGAGCATAAACTCGTAGCCGTTCTTTATGTGAGTATCGATAAAGTAGTTGAGAAGCGCCCACTCAAGACGTGCGCCGATTCCGGAATAGATCCAGAAGCCGCTTCCTGCGAGCTTGGTTCCGCGCTTGTAGTCGATGAGACCGAGGTCGGTACAGAGGTCAACGTGGTTCTTCGGCTCGAAGTCGAACTTGTGCGGCTCGCCGAAGTAACGGAGCGGCTCGTTGTTTTCCTTACCGCCGGGCTTAAGGTCGCGGTCGGGAAGGTTGGGGAGAGCGTACATGAGGTCGTTGAACTGCTCCTCGACCGTCTTGAGAAGCTCGTCGTTTGCCTTCGTCTTTGCTCCGAGCTCCTTCATCTGTGCGAAGATGGGTGCAACGTCCTTGCCCTCCTTCTTATACTGCGGAATGAGCTTGTTCGTCTTATTCTGCTCTGCCTTCATCTGCTCGTTTTCGGCGATGATGGAACGGCGCTGTGCGTCGAGCTCGAGGATCTTTGCGATCTCTTCCTTTGCGTCTCTGCCCTTCTGCGCAAGACGCTCGATAACTTCATTCGGATTTTCTCTTATATATTTGATGTCAAGCATGATTTTTACCTATTTTGCCTTTCTTTTAATCGTCGAAAATGTTTGCTCCGCAGAGCTTGTTTACGAGCTCGTCGAGCTCTTTATCGTCAGAAAAGCTTATTTCAAGCTTTCTTACCTTGCCTTTGCCGCTGATTATTACCTTTTTTCCGAGCTTTTCCGTCATTTTCTTTGCAAGCTCTTTGGAATAATCAACTATCGGCTCGTCAAGGACGGGCTTCGGGTCGTTTATTTCTTTTTCGATGCGGTTAAGCTTCTTAACGAGCGCCTCTGTTTCGCGCACCGAAAGATTTTTCATAACGACGGTGTTCGCCGCGCCTATCATTCGTGCGGGATTTTTAAGTCCGAGAAGCGTTCTTGCGTGGCCCGCCGAGAGCGTTCCTTCTTTTACGAGCGCCATAACCTCATCGGGAAGATCGAGCAGTCGGAGTATATTTGCAACCGCCGGGCGGCTCTTTCCTATCTGCTTTGAGAGCTCCTCCTGCGTCATTCCGTAATCCTCGATAAGAGATCGGTATGCTGCCGCTTCTTCGATCGCGTTCAGATCCTCTCTTTGCACGTTCTCAATTATCGCTACCTGCGCTGCCTTCTGGTCGTCAAGCTCCATTATAATGACGGGAACTTCGGTAAGTCCTGCCATTTTCGACGCTCTCCAACGGCGTTCGCCTGCGATTATCTCGTAATATTCGCCGCTTCCCGTGCTTCTTACGATTATCGGCTGGATAAGTCCGTGCGTTGCTATAGATTCAGCAAGCTGAGAGAGCGCTTCGGGGTCGAAGTCTCTTCTCGGCTGATCGGGATTCGGCTCTATTTCGCTCAGACGCATCATTGTTACGCCGCCGTTTTCCTCTGCCGAATTATCGAGGAAAATGGCTTCAAGACCGCGTCCGAGACCTGTATTCTTCGGTTTTGCCATTGTTTATATCAGATCCTTTCGAGAATTTCGTCCGTTACTGCAAAATACGCCTCAGAGCCCTTGCAGTGCTTGTCGTAATAGATTATCGGCATTCCGTAACCGGGCGCCTCACTTAATCTTACGTTACGAAGTATCGTCGTCTTGAAGAGCTTTGACGCATAATACTTTTTAAGCTCAAACATGACCTGGCTCGAGAGGTTAAGTCGGCCGTTATACATCGTGATAAGTATGCCGAGAAGCTCGAGCGACGGATTATAAAGACGCTTTACCGAGCGGATCGTCGAAAGGAGCTGCGAAAGACCCTCGATGGAGTAATATTCGCACTGCATCGGGACGATGACCGCGTCGGACGCCACGAGTGAGTTGACCGTCAGTATGCCGAGAGACGGCGGACAGTCTATGATTATGTAATCGTACTCGTCTTTTATGAGTGTAAGCGCATTTTTGAGGCGATATTCACGCTTTTCGGTCGTTACAAGCTCAAATTCCGCACCTGCGAGCGAAATATTCGAGGGAATTACCGACAAATTCGGGAATTCGGTCGCAACGACGCAGCTTTCCGCCGAGCTTCGCCCGATGACTACGTCGTAGCTCGAAAGCTTCATATTCTTTTTATTGATGCCGACGCCGCTTGACGTGTTGCCCTGCGGGTCAAGGTCGACGAGAAGGACCTTTTTGCCCTTCGCGCCCATTGCCGCCGCAACGTTGACTGCGGAGGTTGTTTTTCCTACGCCGCCCTTCTGGTTGGCGAAAACTATTGTTTTTCCCACAAGAAATCTCCTGTTTTTTCGTTAAAAGGTGTATTTATTATATCCCTTTTGCGCTAAATTGTCAATAGAAATAGCGTAAGTGGGAAAAATTAGGGAATTTTATGGAACAAATGAGGAACAATGTTTCACGTGAAACAAAATTCACACGCTGCTAAAAAATGTTTCACGTGAAACATCACAAAAGAAAAAGCTTCACGCGAAACGGGATGTTTCACGTGAAACAATTTCTTATACCGCCTTTGGCGATCCGATTATTTCGTCGGCAGGGGAAAATTCGGGGAATTTCGTGGAAATATTACGGGACGGCTTCTTGATCCTGAAAAGAAGCTCGACCGTGTCGTCCTTTTCGCGTCTTTCCCTTTCGACCGAAACTCCCGCGTTCTCAATGCTTTCGATGGCTTTGTCTATGGTGTTGTAGACAATGCGCGGATCCTTTATCGACGCGCGGCGCCGTTTCGCCTTTTCCTCCGTCGGGCAAAGCACGCGGTCAACGAGCTCCTCAGTCTCGGAGACCGAAAGGCCGAGCCGCACCGCCTCCTGTATTACGTTGATGCGCTTTTCGGGGTCGCATATCTTCAAAACCGCCCTTGCGTGGCGCTCTGTAAGTCCTCCGCCCGTGATTATCAGCTTTTCAGCTCCCGTCAGGCGCAGTAGGCGCAGCTTTCCCGAAAGTGCGGATTTTGGTATCCCGAACACCGCGGCGGTGTCCTCCTGCGTCAGTCCGTAAACGTCGAGAAACGATGCCATCGCCGTTGCTTCCTCAAAAAAGGTGAGCGGAACTCGATTACTGTTCGCGGCTGCGCTCATTTCGGCGGCGTTTCGATCGTCGAGCGCAAGCACGACGCAGGGGACCTCGTTCACTCCCGCAATTTTCGCCGCACGCAGACGGCGTTCACCCGATACCAGCTCGTAGACGGCATCGTTCTTCTTCCTTGCGCCGAGCGGCTCTGCATTCGGAACGGGACGGACTGTGAGCGGCTCAATGATTCCGTAACGGCGTATGCTCTCCGTCAGTCGGTTGAGGTCGGGAAAGCTCTTGCGCGTTTGCGCGGGATTTGGCAAAATTCGCCCGACTGGCACCATAATCACGCTTTGGCGCTCCGCTTTTCTCTTTTTTCTTCTAAACAGATATTTAATGCTCATTTTTTATCTCCCTTGCTCTTTTTCTTTACCATATCACAAAAAGTGCGCGGAGCTTAGGGAATTCAGCCGTCGCAGAAGGTCTATATAGGTCGAAGAACCGATCATACGTTACTTCCCTGCCGACAGATATCGCAAAATGGAAGAAAATGGAAAACGATTTTTGACAAAATAAATGCCATTGACAAGAGAATTTGCGCCGTGCTATAATGGTATATATAATAAGGAAGAAAAACGAGGCAGAAAATGAAGTTTTCCTACGAATACCGCGTAAGCTCGCAGGATATAGATCTTAACGGAATTGCGAGTGCCACGTCGATAATGAGATATATGCAGGAGGCGGCAAATCTTCAGCACGAGGAGTTTGGACCGACTCTTGACGCGCTTCGCAAATCGGGCAAGGCGTTTATACTCAGCCGCGTTGCGCTCGATATCTGTAAGCCGCTCTACGCGCAGGACAAGATAACCGTTACCACCTGGCTGAACGACGCGCGCGGTTTCGGTTACAACCGCAGTACGGTGATCGAAAGAAACGGCGAGAAGATCGCGTCGATGGCGGCATTCTGGGGTGCGATGGACATCGAAAAGCGCCAGCCGATCAAGGTCGATGAGATCAAGCTCGGCTTCGGAACTGACGAGGAAAAGCTTGAGACCGTGTCTCCTATGCGTTTCAGAACGAATGGCGTCGAGCTCACCGAGCTTGGCGGCTACAAGGTCGTTTACGGAGACTGCGACGAGAATGTTCACCTCAACAATACTAATTATCCCCGCATTTTCTGCGGATTTATCCCCAATATGTTGGGAAAACGCGTGACGAATCTCTCGATAAACTATCAGAAAGAGGCGCGTCTCGGCGCTTCGTTTAAGGTCTGTTCGGCAGAAAGCGACGGCGTGTTGTTTTTTAAGACAGTGCTTGACGACGGAAACGTCGGCTCGGAGGCGCGGATAGTGCTCGGCGACATAGAATGAAGAGTATACTTGTTTATCCGATAGGCGGACTTAGCGAAAAGCGTCTTGCGCGTCTTGTGGAACTTGAGCTTGTTGAGCGCGGTGCTGTGGTGACATGTGACGTGAGCGAAGAAGTGCGTCGGGCGGTATTCGTTGTCGGGGTCTATGATGATGACGCCGCTCAAATCGTGGAAAATGCCGCGAACGGTGCTGAAAAGGTCGTTTGCTGCCGTTACCGTGAATGTGACTCTGATGGAATTTTCGTTATCGAGCGTCCGTTTGACGTGTCGAAGCTCTGCGACGGGCTTCTCCGTTATCATAAAAATGAAAAAGATACGCTCGGGCTCGTCCTCGAGAACGATAAAGTCACGTTCCGGGGCGAGAGCATCGAGCTTTCGAAGAAGGAGCTTGAGCTTTTTAAGCTTCTATATTCGAAAAAGGGCGAGCCGGTCGATAGAAACGAGGCGCGCCGGCTCGTTTTCCCCTCCGAGGGGGACAGTAACGTTATTGACGTGTATATAAGCTATTTAAGAAAGAAGCTTGACCTGCGTTTCGGCACGAGAATGATAATAACGGTCAGAAATAAGGGATATATGCTTCAGATTTGAAGAATTCGGAAAGGAGTCCGCAATGTTTTACAAGGTAAAAAACTGCATAATGTACGACGGATCGCGTAAAGGACTTCTTTTCTCGGTGGAAAACGGCATTTCGAGGATCGTTTCCGAGATCCCCGAAGGGGCGGAAACGAAGGTAATTGACGCTAAGGGTGCGTTACTATTCCCTGCCTTTACCGATATCGGGGCGAAATGCTACGACAGCAGCCGAATAAGCCGTGAATCGCCCGAAACCGCGTCCGCGGCGGCAACCGCGGGCGGATACAGAAGGATCGTGTCGTTCGGAGGTGACTGCTTCGGCGACGGCAGGGTGATCTCGGCAAAGAACGTCTCTTGCGGCGCAAGAAGCGGTATCGTGTACGGCTTTTACGGCGATGGAAACGTTTACGATACGCTTTGCGAGGTAAAGGAAAACGGCGGTCTTTACATTTCGGCAGGCATCAAGGATACCGAAAACGGCGGTTTTGCACGCGGTATCGCGTCGAAAATGAGCGGGACCGTCGGATTTTCGCGCTACGACGAGTGCGGTGAGCTCGCGAAGCTTCTTTTTGCCGCCTATGAAAGCGGCGCGAGAGTTCATATTACTGCCATCGGATGCCGAGAGGCGCTCGAAATGGTCAAAACTGCGAAAAAGTCGGGCGCGGCGGTCACGGTCGGAGTTTCCCCCTTCCATCTTGCGCTGACTGAAAACGACGTCGCCTTTTACGGTGCGAACTGTAAGCTTCTTCCTCCGCTTCGCTCGTCGGGTGACCGTGAAGCTCTGCGAGAGGGTCTCTTTGACGGAAGCATCGACACGGTAAGCTCGCTTCACACGCCCCTTTCGGCAAGCGAAAAGTCGGGCGTGGGCGGCTCGCAGTACGGCTTGTGCTCGATAGAAACAACGCTTCCGTCGCTCATGACGTATCTGCCGGAGCTCGAGGACAACCCGCGGAGAATAGGAGAAATAATGGCTCTGACGCCGTCTGAGATCATCGGCGAGGGCTTTTCCCTTTGCGAGGGCGAAAGTGCCGATTTCGTGATTGTAGACAAGAGGTCGGAGCTCGTGATCTCAAGCAATACTCTGAAGAGCAAATGCTTAAATACGCCGTTCCTCGGTCAAACTCTTCTCGGATGCAATTTGCGTCTTTACCTGAACGGAAAATAAAACGGATAACGGTCAAGCCGTTATCCGTTTTATTGGCAAGAGCAGGCAAAAGCACTGCGCTTTCTCATTTTCCAAAAACAAAAAATCCCCGTTATGGGGATTTTTTATCTGAATAACAACTTTTCTGCGTTCAGATGGAAGATCTTTTCCTCGTTCTCCTTGCCGAGACCGAGTGATCTGATAAACGCGACCTCGTTTTTCGGCTCGCTCCAAGGAGCGTCGGTGCCGAAGAGTATGCGGTCGACGCCGTGTGACTCGATTATCCTCGATACGTAGAGATCGTTT
The DNA here is from genome assembly GCA_017466625.1 of Clostridia bacterium. Classification (GTDB taxonomy): domain Bacteria; phylum Bacillota; class Clostridia; order Oscillospirales; family CAG-272; genus Colimorpha_A. The sequence continues at coordinate 2,379 of JAFTTT010000049.1, read as the reverse complement.
TTGTCGAGCCGCGACATGATGGCGGTGTCGAAGTAGAGGTTTTCCCTGCCGCAAAGGTGCTCGAGAACCTGCGGATAGAATCGGTTTCCGCCCATGTGCGCGGCAATAAAGGTCAGATTTGGGTGTCTGTCAAGCACTTTCGCAACTCTGTCTGGCGTCGAGGCGGTCTTGTCGGGCGAAACGTAGTCAAAGCCCGTGTGCGAAAGCACGAAAATACCCATCTCCTCACAAAGCGAGAAAACTCTGTCCCATTCGGGATCGTCAATATAGTAAGGCATATACTCGGGATGAATTTTTATGCCTCTTATGTCATGGTCAATAAGACGCTGAAGCTCATCCTCGAGCATTTCGCTGTCGGGATGCGCCGAACCGAGCGCGATGAGCGTTCGGGAGAAATCGTTTATATCGATAGCGAAGCTGTTTACCTTCGCGAGCTGATGCGCGTTTGTAGCAATGTTGCAAACGACGGAAAAATCAATTCCGTCGGTTTTCATTTTTTCTGACAGACCCGACGCCGTGCCGTCGTAACAGGGCGTAATGCCGGTCAATTTTTGCATCGGCGCCAGCGCTTTGGGCGCTATTGCGTCGGGAAAACAGTGTGCGTGGAAGTCGATTATCATCAGTTTTCTTCCTTATTATATATAATGCGTGTCGGCTCGGTCATATCAGACCCGTTTCCGCCGAAAAGCGAAATGCCGAATGCCGAGCACAGTGAGTCAAAGTCTTTTCTTGCCGCTTCCCTTCTGCGCTCGCTCATCTGCGTGCGGACTGCGCGAATGAGAAGATTTTTTGGCGTATTCTCGGGATCGATAAGCTCGGTCACGTCAACTGAGTACCCGGATGCCTCAAGACGCTTGCAACGAAGTGCATCGGTGAGCGCGACGGCAAGCTTCTGACGGATGAGCGAATGCTCGAGAACAGGCGCAAGCGCCGAGCCGAGCTCTGATCTTGTGTTTAACTGCGAATTTATCTCGTGCTGGCAGCACGGGGTCGAAAGAATGACCTCCGCGCCGAGCCGTGCGGCGTTTGTAAGCACGATGTCGGTCGCGATGTCGCAGGCGTGGAGCGAAAGAACGAGGTCGGGACGGCGTTCCGGCTCGAACTTGTAAATATCACAGCAAACGAAGGAGAGCCCGTCAAATCCGATCTTCTCCGCAACTGAGGAGCAATAGGAAATAACGTCCTGCTTCAGGTCGGCGCCGACCATTTTGACCGTCCTGCCCTTGACCTCGGTCAGGAACCAGTAGGCGGCGAAGGTCAGATAGCTCTTTCCGCAGCAGAGATCGAGAACGTAAAGCTCGCCTCGGGGCAGCTTCGGATAAATATCGTCAATGTAGTGTAAGAATCGGTCGATCTGACGGAATTTTGCGCGCTTTTTGTCGAACACTCTTCCCTTTTCGTCGCTCACGCCGAGCGCGATGAGAAACGGGTACACCTCGCCGTCGCGCAAGAATACCTTCTTAACGCGGTCGTGCGACAGCTCGACTGCCTCGCCTGAACCGACCTTTCCGCTGACGAGCAGCTTGCCTTTGCTTGAAAGACGCGCCTCGAGATCTCCGCCGGTGGTCAGGAGATTTATCTGACGGTAATCGCCGAGAAGCGACATAACGTACTCAGCCGCCTCGGACGCGGGCAGATTTTTGTGAAGGACCTTGCCGTCGGTCTTGTGCGTCTCGAGCTGAAGAACGATTCCTTCCTTATTATATATGCGTCCCTCCGTGCGGATGATCGATTTGTCAGACGGGCGCGAAAGCACAAGCTTTTTGAGCGTTGCTCCGCTTATCGCGGTGTTTAGTGACGCAAGCAGCTTTTCCTGTGGATCCACTTTTCGTTTCCTTTCAGAATAATTGTGAATATATTATACTACAAAGGGAAAAATAATACAATAGTAGCAAGTTGCACAAATCAAGCGCTTGATTTTCGTCGTTTTGACACGGCTTTGACAAAGTGAAAAAAATCTTAAAAAAAGTGTTGACAGACGAATGATCCTCTGCTATAATAGTCAAGCGCTTTTGAGAGGGCAAACGCCTGAACGGTAAGAGCAACAGCCGCAAAAAAATTTTTCAAAAAAATTGAAAAAAGTTTGAAAAACCCCTTGACAAACGGTCTTATTCGTGGTATACTAAAAGTCCGCCGCGGAAAAGACAAGCGTGTCCGGGAGCGGTGGAGCGGTCCTTGAAAATTGAACAACAGAAGAGAAAGTACAAAGCACAAGAAGTCAAGAAATACTTGAACTGAAATGTGAATACGATCTCGTACAATTCCTTTTAATAAGTAAAAGAGTAAGCTAAGAAGCAAAACTCGACAAATCAGATTTTAGATCTCGAAAGAGTATAAGATACCATTTATCGAGAGTTTGATCCTGGCTCAGGATGAACG
>JAFTTT010000048.1 GCA_017466625.1 Clostridia bacterium | reverse complement strand
GTCCGACATCCTTCCTATGTTCAAGAAATACAATATCACGACCTTCTGCGCACCGCCTACGATGCTTCGTATGATGGTAAAGGAGGACATTTCGAAATACGATCTTTCGTCCATCAAGCATATGACAACGGCGGGCGAGGCGCTCAACCCCGAGGTCTACCGTCAGTTCGAAAAAGCAACGGGACTTCAGATTATGGAGGGCTTCGGTCAGACAGAGCTTACGCTCGTCATCGCGAACCTTATGGGCGATATGCATAAGCTCGGCTCGATGGGTAAGCCCGTTCCGCTCTACGACGTCGACATTCTCGATCCCGACGGCAACTCGGTTGACGACGGTGAAGTCGGTGAGATCGTCGTGAAAACGAGTGAAAAGGTTCCTTGCGGACTTTTCGAGGGCTACTATCGCAACGAGGAAAAGACGCGCGAGGTATGGCACGACGGATATTACCATACGGGCGACACCGCTTGGCGCGACGAGGACGGCTTCTACTGGTACGTCGGACGTGTTGACGACGTTATCAAGTCGTCGGGCTATCGCATCGGTCCCTTCGAGATCGAAAGCGTTATTATGGAGCTTCCTTACGTGCTTGAGTGCGGAGTTTCAGCCGCTCCCGACGAGGTAAGAGGTCAGGTGGTTAAGGCAAGTATCGTGCTTGTCAAGGGCACCGAGCCCACGGATGAGCTTAAAAAGGAGATCCAAAATTACGTCAAGAAGAGAACTGCTCCTTATAAGTACCCGAGAATAGTGGAATTCCGTACCGAGCTGCCGAAGACAATCAGCGGAAAGATCCAAAGAAATCTGCTTTAATCTGATAAATTAATTGTCTAAAACTATTGACAAAATAAACACGGTATGATACAATACATTCTATAATGGCAAAGACGAAGAGCCAAGAAGTAATTTTTCTTCAGAGAGCGTGCGGTGGGTGCGAGCGCGCGAAAAAGCTTTAAGGTGTAGCTTCCGAGCCGGGAGGAAGAAAGCGAGATCGCCGTAGAACCTCTCCGTATTGCTGCGTTAATGCATAAGGCTTGATAGAGCCTGAGGGGCACGTTTTTAGTGCAATTTGAGTGGTACCGCGGGTATATTTTAATTAAGAATTATGCTCGTCTCAAAGATTTTATTGTATCTTTGGGACGGGCTTGTTTATTTTACACGCCTGCTCTCAAGATAAAAATCCGAAAGGAGAAAGATCGTGAGTATAAAACAAATGACAGAGCTTGACGAAAGAATAACCGAGATAGCAGGTCGAATACACGCTTTGCGTGATATAATGGGTATCTCCACCGCCGAAATGGCAGAAAAGGCGGGGGTGACCGAGGCTGAATATCTCGAGTGCGAGGCGGGAAGAGAGAACCTGACCTTCGCGTTCATATATAAGTGCGCACAGACCTTCGGAATCGACGTGACCGAGCTTATGACGGGTAGCTCACCGAAGCTCCGTTCCTATACGGTTACGAGAAGCGGAGAGGGAAGAGTTGTCGACAACGCCCACGGAATGACCTACTTCAGTCTTGCGTCCAGCTTTAGAAACAGAATATCGGAGCCCCTTTTCGTCGAATGCAAATACGATGAAAAGGCTGAGCTCGCTCCTATTGAGCTCACTACCCATAAGGGTCAGGAGTGCGATATAGTTATAAAGGGAAAGCTCAAGGTGCAGATAGGCGACCACATCGAGCTTCTCCGCGCAGGCGACAGCGTTTACTATAATAGTGAAACACCTCACGGAATGGTAGCGGTCGGCGGCGACTGCCTCTTCTACGCGATAGTTCTTACGCCAAACGGCGGCACGACGACCGAGGACATCATCGGCGCGAACGCTCCGAGGATCAAGGCGGCGTACAGACACGAGGACGGCACAAGACGCTACGCTTATAAGAAATTTATCGATGACGCGGTCGACGAAAACGGCTCGCCTAAATATATAAGATTCAAAAACGAGGACAGCTTCAACTTCGCCTTTGACATCGTTGACGAGGTCGGACGCGAGCGCCCCGATAAGCGCGCGATGGTCTATCTTTCGAACGATATGAAGGAGGAGAGAATATTCACCTTCTCAGATATGGCGAAGGAGTCGGCAAGATGCGCAAACTACTTCAAATCGCTCGGCATAAAGAAGGGCGACAGAGTAATGCTCGTTATGCGCCGCCATTATCAATTCTGGTTTGCGATGCTCGGTCTAAATAAGATCGGCGCTGTCGCGATCCCCGCTCCCAATCAGCTTCTTCTAAAGGACTTCGATTACAGATTCAAGGCGGCGGGAATCAAGGCTGTAATTGCGACCGCTACGGGCGACGTCGCAAATGAGATAGACGCATCGCCGAATCGTCCCGAGATCAGAATCGTCGTCGGCGGCAAGCGCGAGGGCTGGAGAGACTTTGACGCCGAGAGCGCAATGTATAGCTCTCACTACGACCGTACAGACGACGCCCCCTGCGGAAACGATCCGATGATAGCGTTCTTTACCTCGGGCACGACGGGATATCCGAAGCTCGCGGTGCACAGTCACAAGTACGCGCTCGGTCATTATCACACCGCAAAGTATTGGCATTGCGTCGATCCCGACGGACTTCACTTTACCATTTCGGATACGGGCTGGGCAAAGTCGATGTGGGGCAAGCTATAC
>JAFTTT010000047.1 GCA_017466625.1 Clostridia bacterium | reverse complement strand
ATACGAATACTACACAAGCGTAGAATGCAACTGTTGTGATCAATGCAGAACCAAAAGCTTCACCAGATGTTGTTGTATTCATACCCAGCGCCAAGATGAAAGGGACACCGTTTAACATACACAGTGCTGCGTAAAGCATACCTTCCAGCAGAGGAGAGTTCAGACTCGCCAATGCGGGGATGAAGCTCAGTGGAGGCAGTGCAAACAGGTTTGCCTGAGCAAAGCCGGTACCCGAAAGCATCGTCAGGTAATCGAAGATAGAGCCCGAAAGAGCACTGAAGGAAGATTCGACTACAAGTGCGTTAACGTAGGGCACGGGGATGCAGGAACCAAGACGGTAAAGAAGGAGTATCACGAGAGTGAATACTATCTTTTTCTTAAGTTCCGGCGTTCTCCAAGCGTTTACTACTGTTTTGAACACTTAGACCACCTCGCACTTTCCGCCTGCTGCTTCGATCTTTTCCTTCGCAGCCGCGGTGAATGCGGCGGCGCGAACGGTAAGCTTCTTTTCTACGTTGCCGTTTCCGAGAACCTTAAGACCGTCATTTGCCTTGCGAGCAAGGCCAGCGTCGAGAAGGAGCTGGTGATCGATCACCGCACCGTCCTCGAAGCAATTAAGCGCCGAGATATTTACTGTGGTATATTCCTTTGCAAATCTGTTCTTGAAACCTCTTTTAGGGAGCTTTCTGTAAAGCGGGATCTGTCCGCCTTCGAAGCCGGGGCGTACGCCGCCGCCGGAGCGAGCATTCTGACCCTTGTGTCCCTTACCGGCAGTCTTGCCGTTTCCGGAGCCGGGGCCTCTGCCCTTACGCCATGCGTTCTTTACAGATCCTTCAGCCGGTGTAAGTTCATGGAGCTTCATTGGAGTTCCTCCTTATTAGTATAGAATCAGCCCTGCTTCTCAACCTTAACAAGGTGAGAAATTACCTTGACCTTACCGGCGAGAACTGCGTCGTCTGCGTGTACGATGCTGTCACCGATCTTTTCAAGTCCGAGCGATTTAGCGGTTGCCTTCTGATTGGGCTTCACGCCGATTGTGCTCTTTACGAGCGTTACCTTTACGTTTTCCATTTTTAACCTCCCGTTTATCAGAGATCAGCTACTTCGATGCCGCGGGCCTTTGCGACCTCTTCAGCAGTACGAAGCGCCTTAAGGCCCTCAAAGGTTGCCTTAACTACGTTTACGGGGTTGTTGGAACGAAGGCACTTAGCTCTGACATCGCGGACTCCCGCCATCTCAAGAACCTTTCTTGCAGTGCCGCCGGCGATAAGTCCGGTACCTTCAGAAGCGGGCTTAAGAAGAACCTTACCTGCGCCGTATACACCGAGAACCTCGTGGGGAATGGTAGTACCCTTAAGAGATACGGTGATCATGTTTTTCTTTGCATCTTCGATGCCCTTGCGGATAGCTTCCGGAACTTCGGCTGCTTTGCCGAGGCCGTAGCCAACGTGACCGTTTCCGTCACCTACAACCATAAGAGCTGCGAAACGTGCGATACGTCCGCCCTTTACGGTCTTGGATACACGGTTTACGACAACGAGCTTTTCCTGAAGGTCACCGGTATTCGGATTGAATTTCTTTTCCATAATAAACCTCCGTTATCCTCAGAACTTGAGGCCGCCCTCGCGGGCGCCTTCAGCGAGCTCAAGCACGCGTCCGTGATAGATGTATCCGCCACGGTCGAATACTACGTTTTCGATGCCCTTGGAAAGAGCGATCTCTGCGATCTTCTTGCCGACTTCTCTTGCTGCTGCCTTGTTGCCGCCGTTGCCTTCGAAGCCCTTACCGAGGGTCGAAGCGGAGCAAAGGGTCACGCCGTTAACGTCGTCAATGATCTGTGCCTGAATGTTCTTGAGAGAACGGTAGACACAGAGGCGAGGACACTCGGGAGTTCCGGAGATCTTCGCACGAATGCGCTTATGTCTCTTCTGGCGCTGAATGTTTGCGTCTTTTCTGCTAACCATTTATGTCTACTCCCTTCTTTATTTACCGGTCTTACCGGCCTTGCGGCGGATGTATTCACCGGAGTACTTGATACCCTTGCCGAGGTAGGGCTCGGGGGGTCTCTTCTCACGGATCTGTGCCGCGATCTGTCCAACGGACTGCTTCGAGATACCCTTAACGATTACGTTGGTCTGGTCCGGAACCTCAAAGGTGATTCCGTTCTCTTCTACGAACTCGATCGTGTGAGAGTAGCCGAGGTTGAGCACGAGCTTGTTGCCCTGCTTCTGCGCACGGTAACCAACACCGATGATCTCGAGCTTCTTCGAGTAACCCTCGGTTACACCGATGACCATGTTGTTGATAAGGGTACGGCTGAGGCCGTGAAGTGCTCTGCATTCCTTCTCGTCGTTAGCACGAGTAACGTGAACTTCGTTGCCTTCAACCTTAACTGTGATAGTAGGGCGGATCTGCTCGGAAAGCTCGCCGAGCTTGCCCTTTACGGTTACGAGATTGTCTTCACCAACGGTAACGGTAACACCGGCGGGAAGAACGATGGGCTGTCTGCCTATTCTTGACATATTCTTTCCCTCCTGATATTACCATACGAAGGCGAGAACTTCGCCGCCGATGTTGTTCTTACGAGCTTCCTTGTCGGTCATAACACCCTTAGAGGTGGATACGATAGCGACTCCGAGGCCGTTCATTACGCGGGGCATATCCTCGCAGCTTGCGTAAATACGGAGACCGGGCTTGGAGACTCTGCGGAGACCCTTGATCGCCTTGTCCTTACCGTTGTACTTAAGCGTTACGCGGATGATTCCCTGCTTGCCGTCCTCAACGATGTTGTAGCCCTTTACGTAACCCTCTTTTACGAGGATGTCCGCGATGGACTTCTTCATGTTGGAGGCGGGAATATCAACTGTTTCATGCTTTGCATTACTTGCGTTGCGGATTCTTGTGAGCATATCCGCAATTACGTCTGACATCTGCATTTAATATTTCCTCCTTTGTAAACCAGCTTTGCTTGTGACTTGTCAGTATTTGTCACAGACAGTTCTGCTTACCACGATGCCTTTCTTACTCCGGGGATCTCGCCCTTGTATGCGAGCTCTCTGAAGCAGATACGGCAAATTCCGAATTTACGAAGATAAGCATGCGGGCGTCCGCAGATCTTACATCTGTTGTACTCGCGGGTACTGTACTTCTGGGGTGCCTGCTGCTTGAGTTTCATAGCTTTTCTTGCCATCTCGTTATCTCCTTCTCTTACTTAGCGAAGGGAGCGCCCATAAGGGAAAGGAGCTCTCTTGCTTCTTCGTCGGTCTTAGCGGTAGTTACGAAAACGATGTCCATACCGCGGATCTTCTCTACCTTATCGTACTCGATCTCGGGGAATATAAGCTGTTCCTTAAGTCCGAGAGAGTAGTTACCACGTCCGTCGAAGCCGTTGGGGTTGATACCCTTGAAGTCACGGACACGGGGGAGGGAGAGGTTGAAGAGACGGTCGATGAACTCGTACATTCTCTCGCCGCGAAGAGTAACCTTTGCGCCGATCTTCTGTCCTGCACGGAGCTTGAAGTTAGCGACGGACTTCTTTGCGTACGTAGGAACGGCCTTCTGACCGGTGATAAGAGTGAGGTCAGCGATGATGGTATCGATAACCTTTGCATTTTCCTTTGCATCGCCTGCGCCGATGTTAAGAACGACCTTATCAAGGCGCGGGATCTGCATGGGGCTCTTATACTCAAACTTCTTCATGAGTGCAGGAGCAACCTCGGAATTATAAACTGTTTTAATTCTTGCCATTACCAAGTTCCTCCTTACTCGAATTCATATCCGCACTTGCAAACGCGGACCTTAGTCTTAACGCCATCTTTATCTGTCTTGTAAACGACGGAGGGACGGATGCCCTTGTCGCACTTGGGGCAGTAAAGCTGGACCTTGCAGGCGTACATAGCGCCTTCTACCTTAACGATGCCGCCCTGGTCACCCTGCTTGCGGGGCTTTACGTGGCGGGTTACGATGTTAACGCCCTTAACGATAACCTTGCCTTCCTTGGGAGAAGTTTCAAGAACTTCGCCCTTGAGGCCCTTATCGTCACCGGATACTACGACGACTGTATCGCCCTTTTTAACATGAAGCTTTTCCATTTTCACGATACCTCCGTCTTAAAGTACTTCGGGAGCGAGGGAGAGGATCTTGAGGTAAGATTTCTCACGAAGCTCTCTTGCTACCGGTCCGAATATACGGGTTCCTACGGGGTTCTTATCTTCCTTGATAATAACCGCTGCGTTCTCATCGAACTTGATATACGATCCGTCGTTTCTCTTGAGACCCTTAACAGAACGAACGATAACTGCCTTTACGACGTCACCCTTCTTTACCTGTCCGCCGGGAGCTGCCTTCTTAACGGCTGCTACTACGACGTCGCCGATATTTGCATAACGGCGTCCGGAGCCACCAAGCACGCGGATACACATAATCTCTTTGGCGCCGGTGTTATCGGCAACCTTCATATATGACTGCTGCTGTATCAATGTGCAAATCCTCCTTTGAGTCGAACCTTGGCTTGCACGGGAATATTCCCGCTCTGCTGTTTCCGACTGTTATTTTGCTTTCTCGATAATGTTAACAAGGCGCCATCTCTTGGTCTTGGAAAGGGGACGGGTCTCCATTACCTCAACCTTATCGCCAACACCGCACTCATTGTTTTCGTCATGAGCGTGGATCTTGACGGTGTGCTTGATGACCTTGCCATACTTGGGTGCTTAACGTTGTCGGCGATAGCAACTACGATGGTCTTATCCATCTTGGTGCTTACGACCATGCCGACTCTGGTTTTTCTAAGATTTCTTTCTTCCATAGGGCTTTTACTCCTCTCGCTTTCTCATTATGCGTTCTTCTCGTTGAGAACGGTCATAACGCGTGCGATGTCCTTCTTGACCTCACCGATGCGGTGGGGGTTCTCAAGCTGGTTGATCGCATTCTGGAAACGGAGGTTAAAAAGCTCGTTCTTGAGCTCCTTGAGCTTGTTTTCGAGCTCTTCGGAAGACATATTTCTGATATCGTATGCTTTCACGGCTTATTCCTCCTCGGAAATAGTGTCGTTCTTGGTGATGAACTTGCACTTGATGGGGAGCTTGTGAGATGCAAGGCGCATTGCTTCCTTTGCATCAGCTTCCGATACACCGCTCATCTCGAACATGATACGTCCCGGCTTAACAACTGCTACCCAGTACTCAGGCGAACCCTTACCGGAACCCATTCGGGTCTCAGCGGGCTTCTCAGTTACGGGCTTATCGGGGAATATCTTGATCCAAACCTGTCCGGAACGCTTGGTGAAACGAGTCATCGCGATACGGGCAGCTTCTATCTGGTTAGAGGTGATCCATGCGGGCTGTGTTGCCACGAGACCGAAATCACCGTATGCCAGAGTGTTACCGCGGTGGGCTGTACCCTTCATTCTGCCGCGCTGAACACGTCTGAACTTTACTCTCTTAGGCATTAACATTATTTGTCGCCTCCCTCTTTGTTCGCGGGTGCGCCCTGACGGTTGTTCTTGTAGCCGCCCTGACGGTTGCCCTGATTCTTATTGAATCCGGGCTTACGGTCGCCCTTGAAGCCGGGCTTGCGGTCGCGGCGGTCGCCGCGTCTTTCCTGCTTGGGAGCCTCGATCTTTGCTTCTGCAAAGCGTGTCTTCTTTCCGGTGTCGCGGAGAACCTCACCCTTGTAGACCCACGTCTTTACGCCGATCTTACCGTAGGTGGTGTTTGCCTCAGCGAAGCCGTAGTCGATATCGGCACGGAGAGTCTGAAGCGGAATAGAACCTTCATGGTAGTGCTCGGTTCTTGCGATCTCGGCGCCTGCAAGACGTCCGGAGCAAGTAACCTTGATACCCTTTGCACCCATACGCATGGTACGCTGAATGGACATCTTCATTGCGCGGCGGAAGGACGCTCTTCCCTCGAGCTGCTTAGCGATGTTTTCAGCAACGAGCTGTGCATTTACGTCGGGGTTCTTAACCTCGACTACGTTTACGAGGACAGGCATGCCGACCATTGCCTCGAGCTCGAGCTTGAGCTTATCGATCTCGGCACCGCCGCGACCGATCACAAGTCCGGGCTTAGCGCAGTGAAGGAAGACTCTTACGCGCTTGTTGTCGCGCTCGATCTCGATCTTCGGTACGCCGGATTCCTTATACTTTTCTTTAAGGAACTTTCTTACGTTGTAGTCTGAAACGAGGGTGTCGCCGAAGGACTCGTCCTTGGTGAACCATCTCGAGTTCCAGTCTTTAATAACTCCAACACGGAAACCGTGAGGATTAACTTTCTGACCCACTTGCTCTGCCTCCTTTACTTAACTTCTTTTTCCTTCACGACAAGCGTGATGTGGCTCGTTCTCTTGAGTATTCTGTCGCCGCTGCCCTTTGCTCTCGGCATCATGCGCTTGAGAGTAGGACCGGGGCAAACGTAGCACTCAGAAACATAGAGCTTTTCGGGATCCATGCCGAAATTGTTTTCAGCATTTGCGGCTGCGCTCTTAACGAGCTTATATACGTACTCCGAAGCCGCCTTAGGAGTGTGCTTAAGGATCGCCGCAGCGTCAGCGACCTTCTTGCCTCTTACGAGGTCGAGAACGATCTTGACCTTGCGGGGGGAGATCCTTACAAATTGAACCTTAGCTTTTGCTTCCATTATTGTTACCCCCATTATTTACCGTTATTGGACGTCTTGGAGCCGGCATGTCCCTTGAAGGTTCTCGTAGGAGCGAACTCTCCAAGCTTGTGACCTACCATGTCCTCGGTGATGTATACCGGAACGTGCTTCTTACCGTCGTGAACTGCGATCGTGTGTCCAACGAACTCGGGAAATATTGTGGAAGCTCTTGACCATGTCTTGATTACCTTCTTGTCGTTAGCTGCGTTCATCGCTTCGATGCGAGTGAAGAGCTTCTCTTCGACAAAAGGTCCCTTTTTCAGGCTTCTGCTCATTTATGTTGCCTCCTTATTTACCGTTTCTGCGTTTTACGATGAACTTATTGGTCTTGGCCTTCTTGTTACGGGTCTTGTAACCGAGGGCGGGCTTGCCCCAAGGAGTTACAGGTCCCGGTCTACCGATGGGCGCACGGCCCTCACCACCACCGTGAGGGTGGTCGCAGGGGTTCATGACGGAACCGCGAACGGTAGGACGAATGCCCATGTGACGCTTTTTACCGGCCTTACCGATCTTGATGGTCTCATGCTCGATGTTACCGATCTGACCGATAGTTGCCTTGCAGTCAAGACGAACAAGTCTTACCTCACCGGAAGGAAGACGAACCTGAGCCATGCCGTTTTCCTTAGCCATCAGCTGTGCAGCTGCGCCTGCGGTACGGACGAGCTGGCCGCCCTTGCCGGGGTAAAGCTCGATATTGTGGATAAGAGTACCAACGGGAATGTTGGCAATCGGAAGAGTGTTACCGGGCTTGATATCGGAATCAGCGCCGGAGTAGATCTTGTCGCCGTCGGTTACACCTGCGGGAGCGAGGATGTAGCTCTTGTGACCGTCTGCGTGCTGGAGAAGTGCGATGTACGCGGTTCTGTTAGGGTCGTACTCAACGCCGATAACAGTTGCGGGCTCGTTTGTCTCAGCTCTCTTGAAATCGATGATTCTGTACTTAAGCTTGTTACCGCCGCCCTGGTGACGAACGGTGATTCTGCCGTAGCTGTTGCGTCCGGCATGCTTCTTCTTAGTAACTATAAGACTCTTTTCGGGGGTGCTCTTGGTCACCTCATCGAAAGAGGGTACAGACATGTTTCTTCTCGACGGAGTAGTCGGCTTAAATGTTTTTACTGCCATTTATATCACTCCTTCTTAATACATGCCATCGAAGAACTCGATAGTCTTGGAGTCTTCGGTCAGGGTTACGATTGCCTTCTTCCATTCGGAAGTGTAACCGAAGTGGACTCCGAGTCTCTTGGGCTTCTTCTTCATGTTGATAGTGTTTACGGAAGCGACCTTAACGCCTTCGAAAACGGTTTCGACCGCATTTGCGATCTCGGGCTTGGTTGCGCTCTTCATTACCTCGAAGACGTACTTCTTCTCGGATGCGAGAGTCATAGATTCCTCGGTGATGACGGGGCGACGGATAATATCGTATACGTTCTTCATTATGCGTACACCTCCTCGATCTTTTCAACAGCACCCTTTGCAATTACAAGAGTATCTGCATTGAGGATGTCGTAAACGTTGATAGCGTTGGTCTGCGCGGTCTTAGCGCCCTCGATGTTAGCGAGAGAACCGATTACCTTCGCGTCGTTATCAGCGAGAACTACGAGCACCTTCTTCTTTGCGCCGACTGCGGTAAGCATGTCTGCCATTACCTTGGTCTTGTACTCTTCAGCTACGATAGCGTCAACGACTACGAGGTCGTTAGCTGCAACCTTAGCGGAGAGAGCGCTCATAAGTGCCTGCTGTCTAACTTTCTTGTTGATAGTAACTCTGTAGGAACGGGGCTTGGGAGCGAAGACTACGCCGCCGTGTGTCCACTGAGGAGCACGGGTCGAGCCCTGTCTTGCGCGGCCGGTTCCCTTCTGACGCCAGGGCTTCTTTCCGCCGCCCGAAACCTCGGTACGGGTAAGAGCAGACTGAGTACCCTGTCTCTGATTCATAAGGTAAGCACGAACTGCAGTGTGAAGCACTGCGCCGTTTACTTCTGCGCCAAATACCTTTTCGGAAAGATCAATGGTTCCGACTTCGGCGCCCTTCATATTAACAACCTTTACATTCGGCATCGTTAATTTCCTCCTTCCGATTAGGCCTTGACGGCGTTGCGGATGAAGACGATACCGCCGCGAGCTCCGGGAACTGCGCCCTTAACTGCGATGATGTTCTTTTCCGCGTCGATCTTGGCGATGCTGAGATTGAGAACGGTTACCTGCTCGTTACCGTACTGACCTGCCATCTTCTTGTTCTTGAAGATGTGTGCGGGGTCGATAACGCCCATAGAACCGGGCTGACGGTGGATAGGGCCGGTACCGTGAGTCATTCTGAGGTGGTGGTGGTTCCAACGCTTGATAACACCGGAGTATCCGTGTCCCTTGGTGATTCCGGTAACGTCGACCTTTTCACCTGCTGCAAAGATGTCAGCGGTGACGGTATCGCCCGTGTTAAATCCGGAAATGTCATCAAGACGGAATTCCTTAAGGTGCTTCTTGCAGGAAACGCCAGCTTTTGCAAAGTGACCTGCTTCGGGTTTGGTAAGCTTCTTTTCGGCTACGTCCATGAATCCAAGCTGGATCGCATCGTAACCATCAGTCTCCACGGTCTTCTTCTGAGTGACCGTGCAGGGGCCGGCTTCGATCACCGTAACGGGGATCACGTTGCCGTTTGCATCGAAGATCTGGGTCATACCGATCTTCTTGCCGATAATGCCTTTTTTCATTGTGTTTTCCTCCTGATTTTAGTTATTGGTTGAAGCACGCAAGGCCGTGTGCCTCAACTTGACATAAAACCTCGGGGCTTTCCCTCGGGTTCGATCTATCCTTATTTATTAAGGATTACTTGATGTCGATCTGAACGCCTGCGGGGAGCTCCAGACTCATAAGCGCTTCCACGGTCTTCGCAGAGGGCTTGATTATGTCAATGAGTCTCTTGTGAGTTCTGAGTTCAAACTGCTCGCGGCTGTCCTTATACTTATGAACTGCGCGAAGAATGGTGATGATCTCCTTTTCGGTAGGAAGCGGAATAGGACCCGAAACCGTTGCGCCGTTGCGCTTTGCGGTCTCTACGATCTTCTCTGCTGCCTGGTCGATGAGGAAGTGATCATAGCTCTTGAGTCTGACTCTGAGTTTCTCCTGTACTGCCATCGTTTTTGCCTCCTTTTTAATATTGCTGCTGATGCAACTAAAATGGGGCGAAAATCTGAACACTCAGCCGGGTGTTTCTTCACTCGGCCTAAATTAAACCCGAAGTTTTTTCAGCATGCAATCCTGCATAAAAACCCTTCGGAACGCGCGCCGTGAGCAGCACGCGGGATCCTTCGATCCATCACAGTCCGATTTCCATCCGCCCGTTTGTAGTCCTCGGCAAACCGCCGCCAAGATATCTCAGCCTGTCCGATATTACCCGGATAGACCGGTTTCCTTGACGAAAAGCTGACTTGGACACGGACATACTCCACGGAAATTACCTCCTCCGACTGAACTGTAGGTGTCTTCGGAGCAACCTTCCGCTTCAACGCACATCAAGCTTTTCAATTATATACTATAAATTAGTAAAAAGCAATAGGAAAATGCAGGAAATTTTGAACTTCGAAATAATTTACAATTTATTCATATATTTTCCTGCAAAATCGAATTTTTTCGTCCCCGTTTCTTGACTTTTAACTAACGAGGTGATATTATATTGTTATTCCAAATCCGCGAAAGGAAGCGACAAAATTGAAAAAAGCAAGATCCATAACAAACGTAAAAAACTTAACTCTTCTCGCACTTATGACCTCGCTTGTTGCAGTCTTTCAGTGTATAGGACTTATAATACCGATCGGATTTAACGTTGGGGCGTTCGCGCTCGTTCCGATAGTTATCGGTGCTGCGATGCTCGGTCCGGTCGCAGGACTTTGGCTCGGCTTCATCTTCGGGCTTGTCGTCATCGTAACGGGACAGGCATCGGCGTTCTACGCATTCGGCGTAGTTCAGACCGTGATAGTTGTTCTTCTGAAAGGCGCGCTTGCGGGCTGGGTTAGCGGACTTATGTTCAAGCTGATCGAAAAGAAAAACTCGCTTGCCGCGATCATCACCTCGTCAATTCTCTGCCCCGTTGTAAATACCGCAGTCTTCACGCTTGCATCATTTACTGTCTTCTTTCCCGGAATCAAGGGCTGGGCAACCGGTGCGGGAGCAGATATGATCTCCTTCGTATTCCTGACACTCATCGGTGCTAACTTCTTCGTTGAGCTCGGCATTTGCCTCATCTTCTCGACGGTCGCTCACAGGATCATTCTGATCGGCAAAAAAATGCGCAGCGATAAGTCATATATATAATAAGGAAGAAAATACACATAAAACAGACCTCCGCAAACGCGGAGGTCTGTTTTTGTATATAGATCGTTTCTTAACGGTCGCCCCTATAGGCACGTCTTAATGCTTCGAGCGATATTATACCTTCTCCAGCGGGAGAAGGGGGACCGCGTCAGCGGTGGATGAGGTGTCTCGAAGCGATGTAACATCATACCCGAACACCTCGTCCGACCGTGGCTTGCCACTTGCACCATTCTCCCGCCGAGAAGGTATAACGCCGTCTGCTACGGCTACACCTCATCCGTCCGAGGTTTACCTCTTAGACACCCTTCCCCAAGAGGAAGGCCCCCTCTCCGGTCCTTTGGACCACCTCTCCCGAAGGGCGAGGCAAATGGGCATTCCGACATTTCCTCACAAAAACACCGCCCGAAACGGAGTTTCGGGCTTACAAAAGTTTTTGAAAAGGGGCGCGGGGAGAAACTTTTTTCAAAAAGTTTCTCCCCGCGTTATTTCCCTTACTTAACCGCCTCGGTCAGCGCCTTTGAAAGCTGATCGGGGCAAGAGGTCTGCTTGAAGCCGCACTTGATGCCCTCGACGCGCTTAATTACCTCGGCAGCGTCCATGCCCTCGACGAGCTTGCCGATGCCCTGGAGATTTCCGTGGCAACCGCCCTCGAAAACTACGTTGTGTACTTTGCCCTCGTCGTCAAGCTCGAAGATTATCTTGCGCGAGCAGGTACCGCTTGTTTTATATTCGTGTTTCGTCATTTATTCATCCTCATTTTCAAGTCTTCTGTATGCTTCCTTAATATCCGACGGCGAATGTCCGTAGCGCATAAGACAGGCAAACGTCTTGTCGTCTCGCGCTCCGCCCTTTTTCTTCAAGAGCTTAAGACATACCTCAACGAAGTCAACGTCATCAAGCTCGTCGCTGTCAAACGTAAACGCATCGTACGCCTCGTCGGTAAATTTCTTAAGCGAAAGCTCACGCATTATTCTGCGCTTGCCGTAAAGCTTGTTCAGCGCAAGGGAACGCGCGAAGCGGAAGATCATTCGCGAGTCGTTCACGTATCCCTTTGAGGTCATAAACTCGCAAACGTCATCTACCGTCGTTTCGGAATAACCGCGCTCAAGTAACTTCGTTCTTAACTGATAGAGCGTATTATCCTTGTATCCGACGATGTTCATCGCCGTGCGAAGCGCCGCACCGTACGCCTTTTCGGGGTCGGATGTGACAGGCGCCTTGCGTTTTTTATACATCGTCGTCAAGATCGAACTCGAAGTCGTCCTCGTCGAGCGAAACCTCGTTCGACTGCTCGTCGCCCGTCAGCGCCTTCTTGATCTTTTCCTCTACTTCCGCGAACATATCGGGGTTGCTTTCAAGGAATGCAAGCGCGTTGTCGCGTCCCTGTCCGAGACGTGTTCCGTTATAGGAGAACCACGAGCCGCCCTTTTCGATGATTCCGAGCTCGGTACCGATATCCATGATCTCACCCGAACGGTTGATTCCCTTACCGTAGATTATGTCGAACTCCGCGGTCTTGAAGGGGGGAGCGACCTTGTTCTTAACTATCTTACACTTGGTACGGCTTCCGTAGGGCTCGCTACCGTTCTTGAGGACCTCGGAGCGGCGGATGTCGATACGAACCGACGCGTAGAACTTAAGCGCGGTACCGCCCGTCGTCGTTTCGGGATTACCGTACATAACGCCGATCTTCTGACGAAGCTGGTTTATAAAGATAACAACGACGTTCGACTTCGAGATAGCACCCGAAAGCTTACGCATTGCCTGCGACATAAGACGCGCGTGAACGCCGACGTTAGAGTCACCCATATCGCCGTCGATCTCCTGCTGAGGAACGAGCGCCGCAACAGAGTCGACCACAAGCACGTCGACCGCACCCGAGCGAACGAGCGCCTCGGTAATTTCGAGCGCCTGCTCACCGCTGTCGGGCTGAGAAACGAGAAGGTTGTCTATATCAACTCCGAGCGCCTTCGCGTAAACGGGATCGAGCGCGTGCTCCGCGTCAACGAAAGCCGCAACTCCGCCCTGCTTCTGCGCTTCTGCCGCAATGTGAAGCGCGATCGTGGTTTTACCCGAGGACTCGGGACCGTAGATCTCTACGATTCTTCCCTTCGGAACTCCGCCTATACCGAGCGCGAGGTCGAGGGTGAGAGAGCCGGTCGGGATAGCGCTTACGCTCATGGCGTTGTTCTCGCCGAGGCGCATGATCGCTCCCTGTCCGTACTGCTTTGTGATCTGTGTTATTGCAACGTCAAGTGCCTTTTTCTTTTCAGCATCGGTGCCGGGCATTTCTACCGGCTTTTTAGGTGTTGCTTTAGCCATGTTTTTATTCTCCTTATCAGTAAGTCGGGCCGTCAAGCAGCCAGACTCCGTTTTCATACGTTAAAAAGAAGCGCTTATTTATCTCGTTTCCGCTTTCGTCAGAACAGACTGCGTCAACGCTGACGTATTTCGGCGTCTTCTTTGCGACCTTCGTTGATATCACGGTCAATTTACCCATAATATCGATCTCGTCGTAGCTTGCGTCGATCATCAGCTTTCCGCCAATGACCTTGTAGCGGGGACTGACGTCGTTATCGAGAAGCCCGTCCTTGCTCGTCGTTTTCGAGCCGACGAACATATTTATATAGATAGATTTCAGATATCTTTTTGAATATACCCTTTCGACCTCGGCCTTGATCTCGGCTATCGAGCCGTATCTGCTTTGCGCAGGATCGACCTCGACGTAGGTCGTGTCGTCATATTCACCGTCCTCGTGAGGAAGCCCCTCTCCGAAAAATATAACGTTAAATTCATGAGAACGCGGTACAGGTCGCAAAGCACCTCATACGCTTCCTCCTCGCTTATCTTAAGCGGCTTCGGCTTACTGCAGGAAAGCACCGACACCGCCAAAGCGAGTGAAAGAAGTAAAACTAAAATTCTTTTCATATTATCTCTTATCAAAAATCAAAGCTGATCTGATCCGTTATCGGAACATCGGTAAGGTTTATGACCTCAATACCTTTTTTGAGAGCATAGGCAACGGTATTATAGGTCCCGCCCCTCTTTTCTCTCAAATAAGCGATACAGAATACGCTTTTATCCACCATATACTTGTTACGCATCTGCATACAGCCCCTATGGTAGCTTTCGCTCACGTAGACCTCACTGTCGGCACGCGATCTCACCCGATTGAAAAGCTCTATCTCCGCCCTCGTCCATTTACTTTGATATTCGGGACAAGGAAGCGCGAGGTTAAGGGTTATATCGGGGTATACGCGCTTCATATTAAGCACCGTCACCGCCGCCGCGAGGTCAAAGCCGATGGCTCCGCCGGCAAAGTAATTTCTCACACCTCTTACGTAAAGCTTTTTTATCTGCTCCGAAACGAGCACCGCCGCATCCTTGATCTCCGATTCGGTCATTGCTCTGTGTCCCGTGAAGCAGGCGCAGGTGTCGGGGGAATATTCCATATTGTGTTCCCCCTTTTTACTTACTGAATACAGTATATCACATTCGGTTCAAAAAGTCAAACATTTGTTTGAATTTTCATCCCAAATTCACAAAGTTGTGAGAAATGCCTTCTTTATTCAGTATTTCTTCTTCCCTGCCGTTTGAGGTGAGAACTATCACCTGTCCGTTTTCATTCGACAGAAGCTTCAGCATATTGGTAAGACGCTTATCGTCAAGACGCGAGAAGCTCTCGTCAAAGACGGTCGGGATCTGTTTACCGCCCGAAATAAGCTCCGAAAGCGAAAGGCGCAAGGAAACGTAGGTAATGTCCGACGTTCCTGCACTCATATAGGTCTCGTCCTTCGTCACTCTTCCCTCTCCGCTTATCGGACGGAAGGTGAGGGAAAATTCGCCGTCAACACCTATCTCGTCGTACTTACCGTCGGTAAGCGACGCCATTTTCTCCGACGCACCGCGCGAAAGCCGCGGCGATACCGAACGGCGCATATTGTCGGACGCCGTTTCTATCATCGAATAAGCAAGCGAGAACGCATTCAGGCGCTCTGTCAAGGCGGTCCTTTCCGCCTGCGTCTGCTTTATAAGCTCGTCCACGTCGTAAGGATGCTCGGACGTGACCGATAATTCGGCACGGCGAACCTCAAGATTATGCTTGATGCCCTCCTTGAGTCGAATCGACTCCTCTGCAAGCTTCAGCTTGCGATCGGCGTCACGGTAATCGAAATCCTCGGGAACGTTAAGCTCACGTCCGTCGTCTATCGGCTCGTATGGACGGCGCTCCTCCGCCTCGCTCTTCATCTGAACGTAAGCGATGCGTGCGTGCTCCATTTCGGTCTCAAGCTTGTTTGCGGTATTTATTACCTCGACCATCTCGGTGAGCACTGCTCTTGAATACTTAATATCCCATCTCGCACAAAGATCGTTCAGCGCCTTTGAGAACCTTGCACGTTCGCTCCTATGCTCCTCGAGGTCTCCGCGTATGATATCGAGCTTCGCCTCGTAGCCGTCGTCATGAACGAGCGCTTCGGTCTCAAGATCCTTTATCTTATCGGACAATTCCTTGACAAAGGACAACGAACCGATCATTCCCGAAAGGCAAACAGCGGCAAGGATTCCGAGCGCAATTCCGGCGCCCTTGCTTCCGCTTATAAACATCCATGCGCAGAACGCCGCCGAGAGAATGAGAAGAAGTATACAAACGACGCCGAGCGCCGCCACGATACCTCTTTTCGATACCGCCTTCTTCTTTTTCAAGTTGTTTATCCGCAGAGCTTCCTCCCGCTCACGGCGGTTGATCTCCATTTCGCGGTTAAGGTTTTCAAGACGTCTTTCAACGCCCTCTATCCTCGTATCGCAGTTTGCGACCTCACTTGCGCAGTCGCGGAGCGACTGAAGGTAGGCGGAATCGGGAAAGAAATTCTTTCTCGTATACGCCGTCCTATGCTCTGCAAGCGCATCGGTCGCATTCTGATAATTTTCCTCAAGCTGACGCAGACGCTCCTTGCTCTCACGGCTTTTTGAAAGCTGATAATCGTCGATGTTTGACGCGAACTTATCGCGTATCGTTCTGTCGCTATCGAGGGTGATCTCGTTTTCCTTCAGCTTGTTTTCGATAACCAGAAGCTCTTTTCCGTCGTTTCTCGCCTTTTCGGCGCGGGTATCAAGACGCGAAAGCTCGTTTTCAAGCTCAAAGATCTTTCCGCCCTTCTTGTTCTTGTAAAGAAGCGCAACTCTTTCATCGTCAAGACGCTTTAGCGCCTTTTTGACGTTAACGCCCTCGTCGGCGGCGAAAAGAAGATTATCGAGAAGCTCAGAGGTGTCTTTACCGTTTATGCGGCTTCCGCTCGTCTGTCCGACGAACGCGGTACTCGCGAAAAGCCCCGACGGCATACCGAAGAACACCTCACCCGGAACCTTACCCTCGTAACAGGTGCTTCCGGTCTCAAGGTCGTAGACCGACACGTTGTCCTTCGTTCCGACCGTTCTTCTCTCTATTCTGTATCTGCGATCATCATAAACGATAACGATGCTTCCCGCAACGTTGTTCGATGAAAAACCGATATATCTTTCGCGGTCGCTCTTGCCTCCGAAGCCGTAAAGAACGTAACGGATAAATTCCGCTATCGTGCTTTTGCCCGCCTCGTTGCTTCCGCGAACGATATTAACGCCGTTTGTGAGGGAGAGCTCGTATCCGCTTATCCCGGCAAAGGACGTTATTTGTAGGGATTCTATGTACATATCTACCCTCGTTAAAATTATTGGTTGCATTGGGTTGGTGCGGGCTGTCGTAGGCGCCAGCCCCTACCAAGGGCACTTGGACGTTGCGCGGTAGGGGTCGGCGCCTTCGACGACCCGATTGGCAACATTGCAATTTTAGCAACAAGCAGAAATTCACTTAGCTGCTCAAGTTCGAATTTCCATCAAAGAACCTTGATAGCTCCGTCTTTTCTGACCTTAAGAACGGTGCAGGAGTTTTCGCCGAATACTCTTTCGATCTCCTTCTTGTAGGAAGGCACGTCCTCGTTCGGAACGAACGCCTGAATGGTTCCCGCAAAGCCGCCGCCGTGGATTCTCCAAGCGGAGGGACGAGCGGTGTTCGAGAGCGCGTACTCTGTCACTGCAAGAGCGAGGGAAAGGCCCTGCTCCTCGACGTTCTTTGTCGTGTATACGTTCTGGAGCCACATGAAGGACGAGCGTCCCGAATCCTTAACGCCGTTGAAGAAGCCGTTAAGGTCTCCGTTACGAAGGCACTCTGCAAGCACCTTTACGCGGTCGTTTTCACCGATAAAGTGGAATGCGCGGAGAAGCGCTCTGTCGCCGACCTTTTCACGAAGCTCACCTGCGCGGGAAAGAAGAGCATCCTTATCAAGACCGCGAAGGACCTCCTGACCAAACTCTTTTGCAACTGCCTTCATTTCAGCGGGAACTGCCGCATAGTCGCCGGTAAGGTCAGCGTGGTTTCCGCCCGTGTTCGTGATGCAGAGGGAGTAGCCCTCGGCGCTGAGGTCGAAGCCGAGCTTTTCGATCTTTGCCGCCTTAGGATCGGCAAAGTCTATGTAGGAGAATCCGCCGACAGCGCAAGCGGTCTGATCCATAAGTCCCGACGGCTTACCGAAGTAAACGTTCTCAGCGTACTGCGAGATCTCTGCAATTACGGGATTCGATATCTTTCCGTCGTTCACGAAATAGTTGAGGATATTTCCGATCATGACCTCAAAAGCAGCGGAAGAGGAGATTCCCGAGCCCTTAAGGACGTTAGAGGTCGTATAAGCGTCGAAGCCGCAAACGTTATATCCGCGGTTAGTGAACCCGGCGCAAACGCCCGAGATAAGGGACGACGAGGAATTGAAAAGCTTCTCGTCGGGCTTTTCGGGACGGCAGGTAACTATGTCCTCGGGGAAGCCCTTGCTCTTTACTCTTACAGTATCGTTTCCGCTCATTGAAGCGACTGCGATGATATCAAGGTCGATAGCGGCAGCGATGACGCATCCGCGGTTGTGGTCGGTATGGTTGCCCGAAATTTCGCTTCTTCCGGGAACAGAGAAGAGGTTTACGTCTCTATCATCACCGTAGATCGCGGCAAACTCCTTTACCGCGTCGGTGTAACGCGCTCTCTCAGCACTTACGTTTTCTTCGCCGTAAAGCGAGGTGAAAGCAGAATCGAGATATCCCTCGGAAATTTTGGTTATAAGCTCCTGAATTTTCATGGTGATCTCCTTTTATAGATATTTATATTATATCAATTATATATTATAACAAATTTTTGTCACTATATCAAGAGCCAAAACGAAAAAACAGAGCCATTCGGCTCTGTTTTTCAAGAAATTCACGCTATATCAAATTCTCTTATGATATTCGCCTTTATCATATCCATCGTTCCGCCGTCAAAGGGCAGCATACCGGAATTTATCATTATCGCGCCGCCGAAAAGAAGCGAGCGCACGACGAAGACCTTTCGCCTTTTGGTCTCCTCGTCGATCTCTATCAGTCGGCAGTATTCCGATATAAGCTCGGAGGTAGTGATCGACACCTTGCTCTTTTCGGCAAGGACGTCCGGCTGAAAAACTCTGTCGCTCATATATAGTATCGTCTGATACTCGGGATAGGTGCAAAGGAAAGCGATATAAGCCATACAGATCGCAACGAGCTGATCTCTTATCGGCTCATCCTTATGCGCTTCGACGGTATCGGTAAGGACGTCGTTCCATTTTTTCCCTATATAACGCATTACCTCGGCAAGAAGATCGGTCTTGCTTTCAAAATGCTTATACGGCGCGGCGCAGGAAACACCGCACTTTTTCGCTACGCGGCGTATCGAAAAGTCGGCAATACCGTGCTCCTCAAGCTCGCTTACCGCCGCTTTCAGAAATTTTTCCTTGTTTGCTTCGTTAGCCGTTCTCATAGTGACTTATCATCCTTACTTATTTTCAAGATTTTCGGGGGCGTTTCTCTTGATCTTTTTCGTCGTTGTCTTAATGAAATCGGTCTTTCTTACGTAGACCTTAGCGATATGCTTGTAGTTCGGGAACTGAGAATTTACGTCCTTGACGATCTTCTCGAACAGCTCCCTTTCGGCGTCAAGGTAGCCCTCGTCCTCGGGCTTCATTCCGAGCTTCGACGCGACGTTTTCGTCATCCGCAATAAGCGCGGCGGCTATTCTTCTGCCGTCCTCGTCATTTTCCTCGTAAACCAAGCTTTCCTTGACGTACTCGCTCTTTTCGAGGTAAAGCTCAAGCTCCTCCGGGAATATCTTCTTTCCGCCGGGAGAAACTATCATGCTCTTTGCGCGTCCCGCGATCTGATACGCACCGTTCGGTTTACGGCGTGCGAGGTCGCCCGTGCGGAAATAACCGTCCTCGGTCATAACGCGAGCCGTCTCCTCGGGATTCTTGTAATAGCCGAGCATTACGTTCGGGCCCTTGACAAGAAGCTCACCGACGCCTTCCTCGTTCACGTCGTCAAGCTTGACCGAAACGCCCGAAACGGGATAACCGATGTCGTCGGGGCAGGTGTAGAAATCGTTATGCATGAGCGAAATAGGCGCCGTCTCGGTAAGACCGTAGCCGATCATAAGCTTTATACCGAAGCGCTCGTAATCGCGGAACACCTCGGGAGCAAGAAGCGCGGCACCGCAGACCATAAGGCGAAGCCGTCCGCCGAAGGTCTCACTTATGATGCTGAATATCTTTTTACCCGCCTTATTGCCCGTCACGTCGGACGCCGCTCTCTGGAGCGAGAATATCAGCTTACCGCCCTTGATCTTCTTGTATTTCTTGAGGATCGCGTTGCGGAAGGTCTCGAGAATTAGCGGAACGACCGCCATAACGGTCGGACGGTAAAGCTTAAGCTCTGCCTGCAGACGCTTGAGCGAGCTGTTATAAGCGATCGCGCTTCCCGAATACATAACGAGAAGGCAGCCGACGGTCGTCTCATAGGTATGATGAAGCGGCGCGACCGAAAGGATCACGTCGGAGGGATATATCTTTACACGGCGGAGCGCATGCGTCAGGTCAAAGCAGATATTGTACTGCGAAAGCATAACTCCCTTTGCAACTCCCGTAGTTCCCGACGTATAAAGAAGCGAGCCGAGCGCGTGAGGATTTATCTTGTGGTCGGCATAGGAGCGATCCCCATTTTCGATAAGGGCATTTCCCTCCTCAACGTAAGCGTCCATACCGTCCATACTGAACTTCATAACGCTACCCGGAACAAGAGCCATCTTCTCCTCCTGCTCGGGAGAATAAATGACTGCATCCGCCTCCGCGTCCTTTATAAGATCCGCGATCTCCTCACCGCGAAGATCCTTATCTATCGGAACGATAATGCCGACGCCCGAGGTGACCGCGAGGTATGAAATTACCCAGTTATGCGAGTTTTTACCCGTTACTGCGATCTTACAGCCCTCGGGAAGCTTACTGCGCAGATATGTCGCAAGCGCCTTGACGCGCTTAAGCACCTCACCGTAGGTTATCTCCTTCACTTCTCCGTTCTCGTTTGTAAGAAAAGCGGGACGCTCTCCGTAAAGCGACGCGGAGCGCTCGATAAGCTCTCTTATAGTCGTAACTTCCTCGGTCTCGTACACAAAATTCGTGTTGTATTTAGCCATATTTTTCTCCTTAACACGGGGATTGAAAGGTTATCAATGTAAACATTATAACACAAAGATCCTAAAAAGTCAATATTTATAAAAATAGCCGAGAGGGTCTCTCTCGGTTATTTTACTCTGATATTTCGTTCTTTATTCTTTCGATCGCCTCAACAGCAAGACGGTCGCAACGCTCGTTATAGGGGTGGCCGGCGTGGCCCTTCACCCAAACGTAGGTGATATCGTGACGCTCACCCAAGACGAGAAGCTGCTCCCAAAGGTCGGTATTCTGCGCCTTTTTCTTATCGGGCTTGAACCAGTTGTTACTCTTCCACTTCTTCGCCCAACCGAGGTTTATTCCGTCGACAAGGTACTTCGAGTCCGATGTCAGAAGCACCCGACACGGCTCCTTGAGAAGCTCGAGCGCCTTTATCGCGCCGAGAAGCTCCATTCGGTTGTTCGTGGTCTCGGCAAAGCCCTCGGACAGCTCTCTTTCGTATTCGTGATAAACGAGTATCGCTCCGTATCCGCCGGGGCCGGGATTACCGCTGCAAGCACCGTCGGTATAGATATTTACTGTTTTCATTTATACCTCTTATTTTCCAAGCTCGATGTTTCTCTTGTATGACGCCTCGACCGCGTCACCGAACAGACGGTCAACACCGCCGTTCTCGAGCGTTTTCACTCCCTCGATGGTGCTTCCGCCGGGCGAGCAAACGGCGCGGCAAAGAACGATCGGATCGCCCTTCGTCTCGGCAAGCATTTTTGCCGTTCCGATGAGCGTATGCTCCGCCATAACGAGCGCGTCCTCGTAGGAAAGCCCGCACTTTTCACCGCCGCGCGCGAGCGCTTCAATGACCCGGCAAACGAAGGCAGGTCCGCAGCCCGAGACCGACGTTCCCGCGTCGATAAGCTTTTCGTCAAGGCGCATAAGAGTACCGGCGTTTTTCATCATGTCAAGAAATCCGTCAAGGTCTGCCTTGGTCACGCCCTCCGTCGCGGTATAAAGAACGACACCCTCTCCTACGGAAACGGGCAGATTCGGCATTATTCTTACCGTCGGACAGCTTCCGAAAAGCTCAGTTAGGCGCGACGTAGTAACTCCCGCCGCCATCGAAACGAGGACAAATCCGTCCCTTCTTTCCGCAAGCATCGGACGGAGCTCAGACGCAAGAGCGGCGAGCATCTGCGGCTTAACCGCAATAAATATGTACTTACAGTCCGAGGCGATCTCGTCAAGGTCGCCGAACATCGCTCCCGTTTCGGAGCAGAACGCGTCGACCTTTTCCTTGTTTACGTCATTTATTACAATGTGAAACGCGGAAACGCTCTTCATGACCGAGCGCGCGAGCGCCGAGCCCATATTTCCGCAACCGATAAATCCAATTCTCATATTACTTTCTTACTTGTCCGTTACCCGTAATAATATATTTATATGTGTTCAGCTCGTTAAGACCCATCGGACCTCTTGCGTGAAGGCGCTGGGTTGAAATTCCCATCTCACAGCCGAGCCCGAACTGTCCGCCGTCGGTAAAGCGCGTCGACGCGTTAACGTACACCGCCGCCGAATCGACGACCGTCGTAAAATAAAGCGCGTTGTTTTCGTTTTCGGTAACTATACCGTCGCTGTGATGAGTCGAGTGGAGCGTGATATGCTCTACCGCTTCCTTAACTCCCGAAACGACCTTAACTGCGAGAATATAGTCAAGAAACTCCGTGTCAAAATCGGTATCACGAGCAGGCACGCCGTCAATTATCTTCGCCGCCTTGCTATCAAGACGAAGCTCGACGGGGGGCTTTCCCTCTGCCTTGCGTCCGTCGACAAGAAGCTCCTTCAGCTTCGGCAAAAATTCCCCTGCTACGTCCTCGTGAACGAGCAACACCTCCTCGGCGTTACATACCGAAGGACGCTGTGTCTTTGCGTTTTCGATTATCGTCAGCGCCTTGTCAAGGTCAGCCAACTCGTCGACGAATATATGGCAAATTCCCGTTCCCGTTTCAATACACGGCACGGTCGCATTCTCGGTGCAAGCACGTATAAGTCCCTTGCCGCCTCTCGGAATGAGAAGATCTACGTAGCCGACCGCGGTCATAAGCTCGTTTGCACTTTCTCTTGTCGTATCGGTAACGATATTGATAAGATCGGGGTTCATTCCAACGGCCTCAAGCCCCTTTTTCATCGCACGAACGATAGCGTAAGAGGTTCTGAACGCCTCCTTGCCGC
Organism: Clostridia bacterium; assembly: GCA_017466625.1. Lineage (GTDB taxonomy): Bacteria > Bacillota > Clostridia > Oscillospirales > CAG-272 > Colimorpha_A. The sequence continues at coordinate 22,524 of JAFTTT010000047.1, read as the reverse complement.
CGCGGAGGACCGCGACGTTTCCGCTCTTAAGGCACAGCGCCGCCGCATCGGAGGTAACGTTCGGACGGCTCTCGTAGATTATCGCAATTACGCCCATCGGCACCGACGTCTTTTTCACCGTCAGTCCGTTTTCAAGCGTATGCTCCGATATTACGCGCCCGACGGGATCGGGAAGCGCAATAAGCGCCGTAACGCCCTTCGCCATATCGCTCACCCGCTTGTGATCTAGCGCAAGACGGTCAAGCATAACGTCGGAGATGACCCCTCTTGCCGCGTCAAGGTCGAGCGCGTTTTCACGCAGGATCTCGTCTTCATTTTCGAGTATCGCCTGCGCCATAGCGTCAAGCGCCTTGTTTTTCTCCTCCGTTGAAAGGAGAAGAAGCTCGTTTTTCGCGTTTTTTGCTTTTATAAGTATTTCTTTCGTGGTCATTTCTTCTTGCCCAAAAATCTCGTTCCTACGCTCTTGTTGTCGAAGATATCGTAAAGTATCTTCGGATCTGCGCCGTTTGCAATTATCATATCGCATCCCGCCTCGGTCGCGATAACTGCGGCAGAAAGCTTCGTTTTCATTCCGCCCGTGCCGAGATCGCTTCCCTTTTCACCGCCGAGAGCGAGTATTTCCTCGGTCAGCTCGCTGACCGTCGGAATAAGCACGGCACTCTCATCCTTGTGTGGGTCGGAGGTATAAAGCCCGTCGATATCCGAGAGAAGAACGAGCAGATCGGCGTCGGCACTTTCGGCAACGATAGCCGCAAGCGTATCGTTATCACCGACCGCGATCTCCTCGGTCGCTATCGTGTCGTTCTCGTTTATAACGGGAAGAACGCCGAGCTCGATAAGACGGTTAAGGGTGTTCTTGAAATTCTCGTGACGATGCTCGTTCTTAACGTCCGACGCGGTCAGAAGTATCTGCGCGACGGTGTGGTTATACTCCGAAAAGAGACGGTCGTAGGTATACATAAGCTCGCACTGACCGACAGCAGCAGCCGCCTGCTTTGTCGGCATATCGGTCGGACGTTTACTGAGCCCAAGCTTTCCGACGCCCATTCCGATAGCGCCCGACGAAACGAGAATGACCTCGTGTCCTGCGTTCTTAAGATCGGAAAGGACCTTGCAAAGCTCCTCGACGCGTCTGATGTTAAGCCGACCGCCGTCGTGAGCGACGGTCGACGTTCCTACCTTGATTACTGTTTTCATTTTACTATTTCTTTCCGAATACGTATGAGTAATAGTCGTTTTCTATTACGTAGAAGGTGTATTTTCTCTTTGCCGAAACGAGCTGATTTACGCTCTTGACGTAAGCCGCTATCTCGTCATCGGTCGCGCTGAAGCCCTCTGCGGGGGTAAATTTCTTCGTTGAGGTCTTATAGGTACCGTATCTGGTCAGCCAGTTCCAGGAGCCGGCTCCCTTGTCGAAGTTCAGTATAACTATCGGCTCTTCGCCCGAAAGAACGTCGGTTCCCGCCATAAGACGCGAATCGTATTCGAGACCGAAGAGGTTGGAAAGCGTCGGCAGAATGTCGATAGCCGAGCAGGGAGTGTCGATCTTTATCGGCTCCTTCATTGCGGAGTTCCAGATAATGAACGCGTTTCTGTAAAGCTCGAAGTTTCCGTTTATACCGCTTTCGGGAAGGCCGTAAAGCTCCGCCAGATACTTGTTGCCTTCCTTATCGTCGTACATTCCGTAAGGATAGTGGTCTGCGCCCATTGCAAAGACGGTTCTGTCAAGAACTCCCGCATCGCGGAGACCGTTTACAAGCTCAGTCAACATAAGCTCGACCTCGTACTGGCAGGCAAGATACGCCTTTACCTTTTCCGAGTAGTCAAGACCGTACTGCTGGCAGTAGCTGTTGATAAACGACTTGTGCTTCTTGCACATTGCGTTTCCCGTCCAGTTATAATTTGTATGACCGCTTATCGTCATATAGTAAACGTGGAACGGTTCCTTATCAACAAAGTCGTTGATCGTTATTCTTGCGGTATCGTGGTCGGACGGCACCCAGGGGAACTTCATCTTCGTTCCGTCATCAAACGTGAAATTCTCAAGTCCCGAATAGCCGCTGACTTTGTTTTTATTATACGCTATCCACTCGTAGCCGAGCTTCGGATGCGATTCGTCGCGGTTATAGTAGGTGTAGGTCCATGCGTGGTACGCCTTGGTCGTATAACCGAGCTTCTTGAACTGATTTCCGAGAACGAAGGGCTGATAGGTCTTCGGAAGAAGCTTCTGCATACAGTCGGTGCTGTTGTAGAAATTGCCCGTGAGGTTCGCGTACTCGCCCGTTGAGGTCGAGCCGCCCCAGGTGCCGTTGTAGAAATTCTCGAAAACGAAGCCCTCGTTCGCCATCATGTAAAGGGTCGGCGTGAGCCGCTGATCTATAACGTGATGCGAGAAGCCCTCGAGGGTAAGGAATATAAGATTATATCCTTCAAACATTCCCGTGTACTGATTCTTCTTCGTGGGAGTAAGCGCGGTAAAATACTCGTTAAGCTGGCCTATCTTTCCGCTCGAATGTGAAAAATCGAGTCCCTCGATAATGTTGTAGCCGTAGTCAATTTGCGGAGGAGTTGTGGTACCGCCGGGTTCAGTGGTATCTCCCGGGTTCGTGGTTCCGCCGGGTTCGGTGGTTCCGCCGGGGTTTGTCGTTCCTCCCGGATTCGTAGTTCCGTCAGGGGGCGTCGTTCCGTCGGGGCCCGTCGTTCCGTCTCCATCGCTTTCAAAGGGATTATGGATATCGTTCATTCCCGATTCAACGACGACCTTTTCCTCAAGCTCGCCGAAAAGATATCCCTGGAGCGCGATACGCGTCGAGGTGAGAAGTCCGAGCTTGTTTGCGCTCTCGGTCGAATCGTGGTACTTGTAGTAATGAAGCGAGCCGTAATCGCCATTGTCGCTTGCGACCGACACCGCTCCGCAGATAAAGGAGAACGCCATTACCGACGCACAGAAATAGTTAAGTATGGGCGGCAGGCGCTTTGCGGGGTAATTCGAAAGGACTCCGCTGAACACCGCCATGAGTATCGTCGGAACGGCAAGAAGCAGAATATAGAAGAAGTTGTTTCCGATGGTGTTCCACATTACGGTGCTGAAATCGGTTATTGCTTCGCCCGCCATCGACGTGCTTTCAAGACTGTAATATACTCTGAATATCTGGAAGTATATCATCTGCGAGCCGAGAACGAGCGCGAGAACGACGGTCAGAACGATCGCCGTTATGCGAAGCGCGGTCCGATTCTTGATAAACGACAGGATAAAAGATATAAATGCTCCGAACGAGAACGAGAAGAAGAAAATATTCGTAAGCTCGATCCTCGTCGGCGCGCCTATCGTACGAAGACGGACGACCATTTCAAGATAAAAAACGGCAATAGGGAAAAACAGGAGCATTAAGGCAAGGTTGCGTATATACTCCTTCTTTGTTGGGGTGCCGTTTTTCTTAAATAATTCTTTCATTTTTTCTACCTGATACATAGGTCATACGACCGATTTTAATATTGATGTTGCAGTTATTTCACCGCCGTCAGATCTTCGGGGTTTTCCGAACGCAACGGATTCGGTCACTCGTAAGCTTCGATGCGGTAAAGAAGCGTTTCGAGCAGCTCACAGGCGGCTCCGCGTCTCACTTCGTCGCGCGTTCCGTCAAGCTGCAATCTCAAAACCGACGTGCCGTACTTGTCGGAAATACCGACGTAAACGACACCCGTCATATCGGAGGGGACTCCCTCTCCGCCGCTCGCGTAGCCGGTCGTCGACAGTCCGATGTCAGCCCCCGACACGCGTCTTGCGCCCTCTGCCATCTCGTAGCAGCACTGCTCCGATACGGCAGTATATGTGTCAAGCGTCTCCGTCTTTACACCGAGAAGCGCTTTTTTGATCTCATTCGTGTACGATACGACTCCGCCGAGGACGACGCTCGATGCGCCCGAAACGTCGGTCAGCATCTTTGATACGAGCCCGCCCGTGCAGGATTCGGCGGTAAATACCGTAAGGGACTTGTCCGCAAGAGCCGAAACGACCCTTTCGGAAAGGTTATATTCAGTCATCACTTCGTTCCGAAGAGACGGTCGCCCGCGTCTCCGAGACCGGGGATGATGTAGCAGTTTTCGTTCAGCTTCTCATCGAGAGCGGCAACGTAAATATCAACGTCGGGATGATCCTCCTGAACCTTCTTAACTCCCTCGGGAGCAGCTACGAGGTTGAGAAGGCGAATGTCCTTCGCTCCTCTTTCCTTGAGCATCGTGATAGCGTCGGAGGCACTGCCGCCCGTCGCGAGCATCGGATCGCAGAGGATAACGGTTCTTCTGCCGATGTCCTCGGGGAGCTTGCAGTAGTAAACGACCGGCTTATGAGTCTCGTGGTCGCGGTAAAGTCCGATGTGACCGACCTTGGCTACGGGAAGAAGCTCAAGCAGACCGTCTACCATGCCGATTCCTGCGCGGAGTATCGGCACGATGGCAACCTTCTTGCCCGCAATGCGCTTTGCAGTCATTTTCTGAATGGGGGTCTCTATCTCCCAATCAACGAGCGGAAAATCTCTCGTTATCTCGTAGCCCATAAGAAGGGTTATCTCGTCGAGAAGCTCGCGGAATTCCTTAGCACCCGTGCGCTTGTCGCGCATTATGGTAAGCTTGTGCTGAATAAGGGGATGATCGATTATATGGAGTGTGCTCATAGTGGTTTCTCCTTTAACATATCTTTATCTTCTTGATTATACACCAATTTCCCCGCATTTTCAACACTTTTATATTAACTTAATAAACTTTATAATATAAATTTACGCAATATATACGCCGTGTTGACAAAACCGAACGGTTTATGTATAATATTCCTATCAAAAAGAGGAGGTCGAGCATGAAAGCATACAAACCGAAAACGTCAAATTCATCAATAGCTCTGCGGTATGCTCTTATGAGCTTGTGCCTCTCGTCGGTATGCCACGCAGTGATATTCGACCATCTTTCGGATAAGATAAGCTACGACCGCAGATCTATGCTGATAATACTTTTCAACATAGTATCAGTCGGAATGATGAGCTTATTCTCCGTTTTTGCCGAAAAGGTCGAAAATAAGCACACGGGCGTCCGTCTTTCAGCGCTGCTCACCGTGCTCGGATACTATCTGCCGACCGATTTCGGGATAGATCTTAAGGTCGTGCTTCTCGGACTCGGAAGCGCGTGCTTTTACGCATTCGCGTCCTCGTCTATCCTATCGCGCTCACAAGGGAAAAGCCGCGAGATTGGGCTCCTTCTCGGCGGAAGCGGTATCGGCATCGCCTGCGCGAGCTTCGCCGGCTTCGCGGGTCACTTCTTCGCGCCTCTGCTTATGATTTTCGCGATACCCTCGGATAAGTACGAAAATGCGCCCGAAAACGGCACGAAAACGGTGTTTTACGAGCAAAAAACTGCCGAAAAAGTGCCGTTTTTGCATCTCTCTCTTCTGTTTTTGCCCCTCGCGTATCTATTCCTTTCCTACGAATTTTCGTCGTTCCATTTCACCTGGAACGTGTACTTCAAGACGCAGTTTCAGCTCCTCCTTATGATGGGGCTCGGACGCGCCATCGGCGGATTCATTTCCGACCTTATCGGGCGCGTCACGACCGTCGCCGCATCCGCCTTCGGAGGAACGCTGCTCATCTTCTTCTGCTCCGACGACAAGCGGCTTTCGCTTCTCGGACTGTTCTTGCTTTCAATGTCGCTTGCACCGACCGTTACGGCGTTTACCCGGCTTATGCCGAAGCATCCCGCGTTTTCATTTGCCATAATGTCGGCGTCCTCATATCTCGGTCAAACGCTCTCGCTTTTCATCGGCTTCAAGGATATTTCGATGCTTCTTGTTTCCGCCTCGCTCATAATGATCGTAATATCGGCTGAAATGCCGTTTCTGACCGGATCTGAGAAAACGGAGGTATACGAAAATGAAGATGATTAAGCTTATTATCCCCTTTATTTTGATTTTCGCCCTCGCCTTGCCGACTTACGCCATGCATCTGACCGAGGATAAGGTCATAGACCGCGAATTGACCGTCGAAAAGGACGAAAACGTCGTCGATAACAGCATCAACGGCGTCAGCAAGGAAAGACCGTCCAAGACCTTCATAATGTCGCTTCCCGTGTATCTTAAACGCGCAGTCCTTCCCTTTCTTATGCTGTTTTCACTCGGGCCGATCTGCCTTGCGCTTGAATGCGGAATCAAAGAACATAAAAGAAAAAGCCATTCGCAGTAGCGAATGGCTTTTAATCATTCATCAAGAAAATCGGTTCTGTAATTGAGTCCGAACTGCTTCGCGAGTGCGCGAAGGTCGTCGTCGGTGATTCTGTTTACGATCGGGAAAAGCGCGTACTTCATATAAAGCTCTGCGCCCTTTTCGACGGTCTCGATAAGACCGAAGGTCTCGTCGAAGGTCTTGCCTGCGCCGTAGATGCCGTGCTGTGCCCAGACGACAAGGCGGTAATCCTTCATCTTTTCAGCCGTCGCAACGCCTATCTCGTTGTTTCCGCAGACCATCCACGGAAGCACGCCGATGCCCTCGGGGAATACCACTATACACTCGGTGCAGGTTCCCCAGATCGTGCGTGTGAACTCCTTATCGTCAAGGGAATGGATATGGGTCATGGCGACGGTATTCGTCGGGTGAGTGTGCATTACGATGCGGTTTTCGGGATCCGCCTTGAGACGCTCAATATGCGACATAAGATGCGCGGGAAGCTCGCTCGTGAAGCGTCCGCCGTCCTTATAGCCCCAAAGAAGCTCTGCCGTCTCTCCGTCCTTCGCTATACGGATGATTCCGAGGTTGTTTTCGGGATCGCCGTCAACGTTCTTGAAATATTTTCCCGTGCCCGTTACGAGGAAATATTTTCCGATGAGCTCGTCTGCCTTGAAGCCGATCGGAATCGTTCTTATCACCTTATCGGTGTCAAGATACTCTCCGACCTCGTCCTCGGTGAGCAGACAGCTTATGTTTCCGCCGTTGCGCTCGTCCCAGCCGAGACGGTACATATTGGCGGTGGTGTTTCTCATTTCGCAAATAAACGGTGCTTCTAAAATGTTTTTCATATCTTTATCCTCATCCCCTCTTTGAAAGGACTTCCTTTTCGTATTTTTCTATCTCGCAAAACCATGAAGCGTCTGCCGGAACGTTATTGCGTCGGCAGAACTCTTCCCAAACTGCGCCCACGGGAAGCATCTTTATCTCCTCCTGGAGCATCATAAGCTTCGTCATTTCGCCTTTGTTCTGAAGCTCGGTAAATGCCGCGTGCGGCGTCAGCATAGCGCTTAAGAGCGCCTTACGGAAGGAGCGAATGCCGATGACCCATGCGGCAATTCGGTTTATCGACGCGTCGAAGAAGTCGAGTGCCATTGCGATGTCACCCATTCTTCCGCTTGCAACGATCTCCTTTGCGATCTCCTTCGTTTCGTCGTCGTAACGGACGACGTGGTCGGAGTCCCAGCGTACGCTTCTCGTTATATGGAGCGCGAGCTTCTTATTAAGAAGCAGAAGCGACGATATCTTATCAGACACGACCTCGGTCGGGTGGTAGTGACCGTTATCCATAAGCGGTACGAGTCCGTTCGCCTGCGCGTAGCCGAGCGTAAATTCAGCCGAGCCGACCGTATAGGACTCAAGACCGATGCCGAACACCTTGCTTTCAAGGCAGACGTAGACCTTTTCCTTGTCGTAGCCGCAGCCGATGATCTCGTCGAGCGACTTCTTGAAGCGCGCACGCGGGCCGATTCGATCAGCGGGAATATCCTTATAGCCGTCGGGGATCCATATATTCATGACCGACACCTTGCCCGTCATTTCGGCAAAATATTCCGATATTCTTATACACGCGATGCCGTGGCGCACCCAGAATTTTCTTATCTCCTCGTCGGGCGAGGAAAGCGTAAATTCTGCCGCCTTGGGGTGAGAGAAGAAGGTCGGGTTGAAGTCGATACCGAGACCTCTTTCGTTTGCAAAATCGACCCATTTTTTGAAGTGCTTGGGCTCGAGGGCGTCTCTGTCTGCAAATTCGCCGTCCTCAAATATTGCGTAGCAGGCGTGAAGATTAAGCTTATGCGCGCCGGGGACGAGGGAAAGCGCCTTGTCGATATCCGCCATAAGCTCGTCGGGCGTTCTTGCCTTACCCGGATAGTTTCCCGTTGCCTGAATGCCGCCCGAAAGCGCGTCGGGACTGTCAAAGCCGCCGACGTCGTCTCCCTGCCAGCAATGCACCGATATCTCGGCTTTTGCAAGGTCAGACATTACCTTTTCGGTATCGATGCCGAATTCCGCGTAGCGTTTTTTTGCCGCTTCATAAACTGTACTCATATTATTCTCCTTACGTTAAAGCTTTCATATACTGCGTTTCTCGCCTCGGAAAGTGACCCGAAAACTCCCGTTGACAGCATTTGGGAAATGAGGTTTCCTATTGCCGTCGCCTCGGACGGGCCTGCGTAAACGGGCTTGCCCGTTGCCGATGCGGTAAGAGCGCAGAGGTATTCGTCCTTGCTTCCGCCGCCGACGATATGTATTGCCTTCATTTCCCGTCCGAGCAGTTCTTCGAGCTCGTCTGATGCCTTTTTGTAGGCGTCGGCGAGACTGTGATAGACTGCCGCGAACATTTCGCCGAGCGAAATATCGGGCTTGCCGAGAGCGTTTTTGACCTCGTTTATCATGCTCTCGGGTGCCGTGAAGCGCGCGTCGTTCGGATCGAGGCGCAGAGGCGTATTATCGTATTCCTTCGCCATATTACAGAGCTTGTCGAAGGTATAACCATCGGGGAGCTCCTTTTTCATCGACTGTATCATCCACAGTCCCGTTATGTTTTTGAGGTAACGGTAACGGCCGAAGATGCCGCCCTCGTTTGTGAAATTATGTCTCATACTGCGCTCGGAGCAGTCGGGATCGCTTCTCTCAACGCCGATAAGCGACCAGGTTCCCGAGCTGATATAGATTATATCCTCCTCATTACTCGGAACCGCCGCGACGGCTGACGCGGTGTCGTGAGTCGGGGGAAGGATCACCTTCGCGTTCAGCGCGCCCGTTTCTTCCTTCACCTCGTCACTGAGAGCTCCGACGATATGACCCGGCATTTTCAAGCTTCCGAATATTTTAGTCGGGATCCCGATACGCTCAATGAGCTCGTAATCCCAGTCCTTTTCTCCTGCTCGCACGAGCTGACCCGTGGTTGCGTTCGTATACTCCGAGCAGGCAATTCCCGTCATGAGATACGACAGATAATCGGGCATCATAAGAAACGTTTCGGCTTTTTCAAGCTGATCGGGGCAGTTGGTCTTAAGATACTGAAGCTGATACACCGTATTGAATATCGCCTTCTGTATTCCGGTGCGCCGGTAAAGCTCCTTTTCGGGAACCGTCTTATATAGCTCCGCATCCATTCCCTCGGTACGTTTATCCCTGTAACCGACCGCGTCTGATACCCTTTTGCCGTCCTTATCGAGCAGAACGAAGTCGACGCCCCAGGTGTCGATGCCTATATAATCGGGGCTTTTACCCTTGGCAACGCACGCCTTTATGCCCGTTTTTATATGTTGAAAAAGCGATTCAGTATCCCAGACAAGAGTGCCGCTTTCGTTCTTTTTCATGCCGTTCGGGAAGCGGTAGAGCTCCTCCGTTATTATTTTCCCGTTTTCATAGGTTCCTATAATATGTCGTCCGCTCGACGCTCCGATGTCTATCGCAAGATAATACATACCGTCCTCCGAGTTATTTCTACTTTAAGTATACCATAACGAAAATAATATAAAAGAACATATTTTACGCTTTTTTACGTTCTTTTTTAATATTTCCTGTTGATATTGGCGTCCGCGTGTGGTAAAATGGCTTCAGAAGCACTTTGGGAGGAAAAAATGAAGGACAGCATCATCAGACGGCTTTCCGCTATCAGCGAAAACGAAATGTCGGTCTTATCGAAGGATCACGACATGGCATCAGGCGCCGAGGCGGTATTTGCCAATATGCCTCTCCGCCGACGCGATTATATTTACAACGTCATCGACCCGTCAAAGACCGTCTCCGCGCGTCCTCACACGCGCTTTATCGACATACCGATCCATTCACACAACTATATTGAGATAATGTACGTCGTCCGCGGCGAGATAATCCATCTAATAAGCGGAAAGACCTTCTCGGTAAAGGAGGGTCAGCTTATTATGATGAACCGCCATCTTTCCCACGCAATAAAGGCGTCGGGTGAGAACGATATTGCCGTAAATCTCATAGTTTCCTCCGATTACGTCGGCATTGCGGCGGCGCGCTTCAGGGGCGACCCGTCACTCCGTGATTTTGCCGAGCAGGAGGAAAGGGAAAACGGTGACGGCCGTTTTCTCATATACGACGTTGACAGTAACCCGTACGCGAAGGTGCTTATCGAAAACCTCATCTGCCAGAGCGTCTTTGAGGCCGACACGCCGAAGGGCATACTCCGCGAGACGCTTTCGCTTTTGCTCCGTCATTTTGAAGCGAAGCCCGAAATGCTGATCTTTTCCTCGTCGGGCGGACTTGAGCGCGATCCGATAAGAGAGAAGATCGGCGCGTACGTTCAGAGCTTTTACAAAAGCGCGTCGCTTTCCGAGCTTGCATCGAGCTTGTCGATGTCAGAGCCGTACGTCAGCAAGCGCATAAAGGAGATGTTTGGCGCGACCTTTACCGAGCTCGTCTGCGAGCGGCGTTTTTCCGAAGCCGAGCAGCTGCTTCTCCATTCGGAGCTCCCCGTGACTGAAATCGCCGAGGCCGTCGGTTACGACAACAACAGCTTTTTCCATCGACGTTTTCGCGAGCGCTACGGAGTTTCGCCATCAAAATGGCGCAAGGAGAATAAAAAGCCGTAATCAACGTTAAAAGTACAAAAAATCCACCCTTAGTAGGTTGAGCTTAAGAACAAGCTCAACCTACAATGAAATCAATTTGCAAAGCAAATTGATGAAATACGACTGGCGTCGTATGAAATAGGCTTCGCCTATGAAATATTTTCCGCGAAAATATTAAGGAATAAAAATGATCCGTTGCAAAAATGCAACGGATCATTTTTTACCATAATATGCCCGAAGGGCATATATCATATTGCGATAGCAATATTTCACATTTCCGCAAGGAAATATTTCATATTACCGTTAGGTAATATTTCATTGTAGCTGCGATAATCCCTTATCGCAACTACCGTTATGGGTGGATTTTTAATTAGTCTCTGTCTTTTGGCAACTCGTAGTATGCGCCAAGACGCGTCATAAGGTAGAGCGAAAGAAGAAGCGTACCTGCCGAAAGGAGCACGTTTGCCACGCTTCCGACCTTCACGATGAGGTAAAGAAGTATTATCGACGTAAACGACGCGCAGGAAAGCACGGTTGCGACCGGCGCGGTAACTGTGAGCATAATATGTCCCGTTCCTCTCACCTTAAGCTTGAGCTCATACATAAGCGCGAGCATAACGGCAACGAGTGTGATCTGAAGAAGTATTCTTACCGGGTCGTTGACTGCCGTCTCGGAGTCGAAGTAAAGGCGGATAAGACACGCGGCGTTCCAAAGCGGCGGGAAGAAGGAAAGGAAGGTCGAAAGACGGTCTCTTCGCTCCGTTCCGAGCACGAAGTACAGCGCAGTAGGGATAGAAACTATGACGAGAATGACGGTAAAGGCCCTGAGCGCTCCCGCTTCGTCTATCTTTGATCCCCACGACTCTGCAAGCAGCAGCACCGACGAAGCCGCCAGCGCAAAGCCACCGACGGTGGAAATGACGTCTGCAAGTCCGCTGTTGGGCACTCTCGTTTTCATCTTTCCGAGCTTTCCGACGCATATTGCAAGCGTTATCGTAGCGATCGAAAGAATGAACAGCGCCGCGACCGATGCAGTCGCAACCTTGCTTCCGAGCTTGAAAACGCGCATATTTGCGTCGTATCCGAAAAGTATTGCCAAGGTCTCGAATATCATTCCGATAACGGCGAATATTGCCGTAAAGGAAAGGAGAATCGGACCGTAATTTATATTTCTGTTTCTTTTAGCCATTTGAAAAGCGATCCTTTCAATATTGCCCATGCGGGGCTACCGTAACATTATATAACATTTATCAAAAAAATGCAATAGAAAAGAGAAAATCCGACCGAGGTCGGATTCTATCTTGAAAAACATTGTTCTTCGGGACACCCGGAATGAGGCAATTACTGCTGCTTCATGGCAGCGTAGCACTCGCTGCAGTATACGGGTCTGTCGTTCTTGGGCTCGAACGGAACTTTTGCTTCGCCGCCGCAGTTTGCACAAACAGCAGTGAAGTATTCCTTTCTTGCCTGACCGGCATTCTTTCGTGCATCACGGCAGGGCTTGCATCTCTGCGGCTCGTTCTGGAAGCCGCGCTCTGCATAGAACTCCTGCTCGCCTGCGGTGAAAACGAACTCGTTTCCGCAGTCTTTACACTTAAGAGTCTTGTCTTCGTACATTTTGCTACCTCGCTTTAATGTGGTAAATATTTTTTGCCCTCGGACGGGGTGTCACCGCCATCTTTGCTTCAACATTCAAAAAATTAAAACTAAAAATTCAAAATTGATACAACGCTTTACTTAAGCTATCAGGGCATATCAGAATAGTATCTCTTGATCTTCGACTTGGCGCGGAACAGCGCGTTATCGACCGACTTCTCGGATACCTTGAGAAGCTCGGATATTTCTTTATACGTCTTACCGCCGATGTAAAGGGAGAACACGAGCGCTTCCCTTTTGCTCATTATCCGCTCCGACACGGAAATAAGCTCGCCGAAATCAAAAAACCTGTCTCCGATACGCTTTCCCTCTTCCTTTTGGGAGCTGACCGTTTTGGGCGACGATTTTTTGTTTGCACGGCGTATAAGCGAAACCATTCTGTTCTTTATGCAGATCTTTGCATAAAGCCCGAAGGACACCTTGTCCTGACTCATATCGTAGGTCGTCACGGCGCGATAAAAGGCAACCGTCGCCTCCTGGCGCAGGTCGTCCTTGTCTTGGATTATAGCGTTCAGACGCGCAATGTATCTGTCGGTCATATTCTCAATCAGGGGCTTATACTTATCGCAAAGCTCTGAAAACGCGCCTTCATCGCCGTTTTTTGCTGCTAAAATGAGTTCGGGAAACAACGTACTCCTCCGACAATGGTTACAATAATTATACCACTAAAGAACAGTTTGTCAATACATATTTCACAATTTTTTAACTTTTCCGCCGATTTTGTTAATAATAAACATAAAATTACGAGATTTTTTTGCCAAAATCACGATTTTTTCTGTTGAATTTCGACAAATTCTGTCGTTTCGTGTTCACAAACGAAAAAGAAAAAAGGGGGAGTCCCCCTTCACTCTATAAGATAATTGACCTCGCCCGTCAAAACCGCCATGATCCCGCGGTAGACGACCTCCGGCTTATCGTAAAAATTACGTCTGATCCGCTCAAGCTGCGTGCTGCTTTCGACCGCGACCTTTACGTTAAGGAGCTCCTTGTCCTTTTCGGTAATGATGCAGTTTGCGATGAACCGTCCGTTCGGGAGCGGCTCGAAATCGAACTTGACCTTTGCGCCGCGCTCGCGGAACGACAAAAAGCGCAATGCGCTTTTCAAGCTCTTCTCTCTTATCGTCGGAAGGATCCGGCTGTCGAGCGTTTCTGCAACGATAGCGCCCTGCGGCGTTATCTCGTAAAGCTCCTCGCCGCTCTCCCCCACGGGAAGCTCAAGAACGTTTCCCGTTTCAAGAAGCTCTGCAAAGCATTCGACAAAATCGAAATAGCCGACAAAGCCATCCTGTACGACTATGTCGTTTATACTGACGAAGTCGAGCGGATAGCTTATGTGGCGCAAAAGATGCAATATAAAAATTTTTATATCATTCTTATCGCGAAGCTGGCTTTGCATTTCTTTTTCCTTGTTTTTCCGATTTTGGGATAATTACGGGGAAATCCTACATAGGATTTCCCCGCGCGTATTGATCTTGATTACTGTCCTACCTGGTACTTGCTTGCGTTCTTAAGGGTCGCGCCCGTGAAGTCGGGCATGCCGAAATAGTTCGTCTTGACGCCCTTGAGGTCCTTGCCTACAAGGTATGCGTTCTGAAGCTCAACGAGAGGCATTATCGGCATATCGTTCAGGAGCATCTTTTCCGCCTTATGGAGAAGCTCTGCTCTCTTTGATGCACTCTTTTCTGCGTACGCCTGCTCGATGAGAGCGTCGTACTCGGGATTTGAATATCCGCTGATATGGGGCTCGAGCTCGTACTTACCGGTCGTCATATCCATTGCGCCGCCCGCGAAGGTCGTAGCAAAGGATGCGAGGTTTCCGAACGCATCTGTCGAGAACATCATATAGTCGACGAGGATAACGTCGAAGCTCTTACTTTCGTATGCGTCGAGGTACTGATCGTCCATAAGCGGCATTTCATTCGGTCCCTCGTATTCAACGCTTCCGAGAGGTGTCACGTTGACCGTGAAGCCGAGAGCTTCCCAGGTCTTCTTGAGGTATTCGCCGACCGCGATATCCGCTTCGTCGTCGCGGATAACGAGGTTGATCTCGCCGAGGGTCTTACCGGAAAGGAGCGACTTTGCATCGGAAAGCTTTGCCTTCGAATCGAGAAGCGTTTCTCCCTTTTTACGGAAGGTCGCCTTTCCCTTACCGTTTGAGGTATTGAATACTTTGGATGCGATAAGTCCCTTTGCGGGCTTCGCGAAGGTAAGTATATCTGCTATCTCTTCTCTGTCGACCGCGAGCGAAAGAGCGCGTCTTACGTCGGGGTCGGAAAGGAGCTCGGTCTCGGTATTGAAGATGCAGGAGAGGACCGACATCGTATCCTTGACCTTGACCTTCTTTGCTTTGAGAAGCTCCGCTCTCTTCTTGAGCGGGATCTCGCCGTCGTATACGATCTCGCCGTTTTCAAAGCGCTTGAGAACCGCAGCGTCGTCGAGGACCTTATTGGTTGCGAAGGTAACGCTGAGGCGGAACGCCTTTACCTTACCGTGATAGTTTGCATTTGCCTGGAGAAGCATCGATTCGCCGGGGGTGTACGCACGAATTGCGTACGGGCCGTTCGATACCATAATGGTCGAGTTAGAGGACCAGTCCTCGGGAACGCGTCCTACCTGGAACTCGCGGAGCGGAACGAGCATCGGGCTCGCGAGGTACTCGTAGAACTGATTATAATCGGTCTTACCCTCAAATTCGATGCGGAGCACATTCGACGAAACGTCGGTAATACCGAGATCGTCAATGGTTGCGTCGCCGTCATGCACCTTTCTTGCATTCTTGATGCAGAAGAGCATGCTTGCAGCTTCACCTCTGAAGTCGGACTCGAGGATACGCTTCCAAGCGTAGATATAGTCGGACGCCTGTACCGGAATACCGTCGGACCAACCCGTATTTTTAAGAGTGATTTCTATTGCGTAGTAATTCTTACTCGGCTTATCGAGCTTCTTTATCGACTTCGCCTGCGCCTTTACGACCTTTCCGTTACTGTCGTACTTGAAAAGTCCCTCGTAAAGAAGCGACATGAGCTTCTGCGCGGTCTGGTCGAGATTTCCGTACGCGGGGTCGAAGTTAGTCACCTCGCCCGAGATATATACGGGAATCGTAGGACCGCCCTTTTTGTTATCACTGTCTTTTGCACAGCCCGCAAAAAGCGGAAGCACCATCAAAAGAGAGAGAATTACTGCAAATAATTTTTTCATTTTCGTGAGATCCCCCATGAGAGTATATAGGCATAGCTATAGCTTACCTATTTTATTACCTATACATTATAGCACTTTTATTTATTTTTATCAACAACATTTTCGAGCTATTTTTTTGAAAACCCAAGTTTTGGCTGTTTGTACAACGCGAGATTTATTTTTTTGTGCATTTTGTCATGCATTATTTTCTCAGTCCGCGAAATACTAACATCAAAAAGCACTTCTCGGGAGAAAGCAAAATGGACCGTTTTCGGAAATACGTAAGAACAGATATGGCGCTTGAAGCGTGTCCGAATGAGGAAAACGGCGCTTACCGCGGAATTTCGGCTCGCGAATATGAAAGGTACGGCGTTCCCGTTACCGAAATATCTATTCTGAACGAAGAAGGCGCGTCGCTGCTTAACAAGCCGATAGGACGGTATTTGACCTTTTCGGTCGGGAAGATATGGCTCCTTTGCGACGAGGATCAAAGGAAAACGGCGCTTGCGATAGGCGAGGAGATAAAAGCGCTTCTCTATTCATTCGGCGACGTAAATACCGTTCTCGTCGTCGGACTCGGAAACCGTCACATGATCTCCGACGCAGTCGGCCCTCTTACCGTCAAGGGCATAACGGCAAACCGACACGTAAAGGAAAGCGATCCCGAGCTTTTTGACAAGCTCGGATCCCTCTGCACCTGTGCGCTTTCGCCCGGTGTAAGCGCCGAAACGGGGCTTGAGGCGTCCGATATCGTTCTCGGTGCCGTGCGCGCTTCCGGAGCTTCGGCGGTAATTGCCGTCGACGCTCTCGCGTCAAAAAGCGTTGACCGCCTCGGAACGACCGTGCAGATATCGAACACCGGCATCATGCCCGGCTCGGGCATCGGCAACCGAAGAAGCGCCGTTGACCGTCAGACGCTCGGCGTTCCCGTAATATCGATCGGCGTTCCGACCGTCGTTGATTCATCGACGCTCGTATTCAACGTCCTTGAGCGTGCCGGAGTTACAGATATCTCGGAGCCGCTCGAAAAGGAGCTTGAGAACGGAAAAAGCTTTTTCGTGACGCTGAAGGACGCAGACACCGTGATAAGCGAAACGTCCAAGCTCATATCGCGGGCGATAAACGTCGCCTTGACGGTATAAAAAGCTTCCCTCCTAAATACAATTATAAAAAAAGGAGGGCAGTTATGCAAAAAATAAATCTGTCTGCCGTGCTCGGCAAAAAAGTTAATTTCGGAGTGGTTTTTGACCTCTGCGCAAAGGCGGCGATCCTGCTTCTCGCCGTATTTATAATGGTCTACAGCTCTTTTGATCGGCTTTTCGCCTTTTCGCCCGAAAGCAAAGAGCCCACACTCGATGAGCTTGAAGCGGGAGCCGAGGAGCTTCCGCCTGCCTTCCGCGACATCATTTTCGAGCGCGAATATCCGCTCGGTCTCGGTATTTACGACACGATATTTGCCGATGAAACGGTAACCGTCCCCAAGGGCGAGCTTAAAATTTCGAGCACAGATCTGAGCAAAAATCCGATGCCCGATCAGATATATTTCAAAAACAAGACCGCCTACGACATAAGCATATCCGACTTTCTGACCGCCTACGGCGCGTCGCTTGAAGCATCAAAAAACGAATTTGATATGTCACAGCCGCTCGTTCTCATATATCACACTCACGGAACAGAGGGCTACGCCGAGGAGGGCAAGGTCTCCTATTCCGCCTCGAATCTTCCCCGCTCGACCGATACGAGCAAAAACGTCGTTGCCGTCGGCAAGTACCTTGCTGACATACTTAACGCAAACGGCATTCCGACCGTTCACGACGAAACGATGCACGATAACGGCTCCTACAACACCGCCTATACGAATTCCGCAAAAAGCGTCAAGGAATATCTTAAAAAATATCCGTCGATAAAGTACGCCTTTGACATACACCGCGACGCCCTCGTTGGTGAAAGCGTCGTCTACAAGACCCTTACATACGACGAAAGCACGCCGACAGCGCAGCTTATGTTCGTCGTCGGCACCGATGAAGCCGGAGCCGCGAACAAGAGCTGGCGGAGAAATCTCTCTTTCGCCGTAAATGCCCAACATTTTCTCATAAGCCGACTCAACAATATAGCAAGGCCCATGTCTATAAGACGGTCTGCCTATAATCAGCATTACGCTCCCATCGGAGCGCTTATCGAGGTCGGCACCTGTGTGAATACCCTCGCCGAGGCAAAGGCGGCGACGGAGATCTTGGGTGAGGTTTTAAGCGGAATGATACTGTCGGGCGTTCCGCTTTACGGGGAGTAAAAAATGAAAACTTTATGTATTGAACTCAAGATATTGATGATGATCGCCTTTCTTGCGGTCATTCTCGGCATCATAACCGTAACGCCTTGCGCAGGGCAAAAGGGCTTCCTCGGGCGCTGCTACGGCTTCGACCAAGGTCGCTGCAAGGAGCTCGGCTGCAGGATGAAGAATATGATGACCGATATGTGCAAATGAAAAAAATCCGCCCAAACGGGCGGATTTTTATTATTCCTCAGAGCAAAATCCTATTATAAACAGCTCGCGGAGACGTTCCTTTTTACCCTGCGCGTAGAGGTGAGCGAAGAGCGCTTCAAGCCCTGTTGCGCGGCGGTACTGCGGTGCAGAGGCGCTTTTCGGGATCGAAATACCGTTTGCGTTTCTGCCGCGCTTATATATCTGCGTTTCCTCCTCACTAAGATGCGGAAGCATCCTTTCGACCGCGTCGCTTTGAGCGGTCGCGCGAACGAACGATAGCGCCATTTTATTGAGCTTTCCGACGTCGGTCACACCGGTTGAAAGCAAGTATTGTCTCGTTATCAGCTCAAAGACCGCATCGCCGAGATACGCAAGCGAGGTACCCGAAAGCAGCATTTCGTCCTTTATTTCAAAAAACATATCTTTCCCTGTTCCTTTTTTGATGTAAGTTCAGTATAACACATTGTTAAAGTTTAGTAAATAGGAAATTACGTCCTTGCAAAATAATTATGTGTGTGATAAAATTAGGTTATCAAATTTTACGAGGCAAATTATGGTTACAGCGATAATTGTAATCGCCGCGATTCCGGTGATCGCGGCAACAGTTTTATGCTATTTTGCAAACAAAACCTTTGCGCGCGGCGGAAAGGTATACGAGCTCGACGAGGTCCTAAAGGACAGCCCCGGCCAGCTTGACCGCATTGAGGAAGGCAAGAACGAGCTTGCAAATATGCCGTTCGAGAAGCACTCGATAACCTCGCACGACGGTCTGCACCTCGTCGGTCGGCTATACCGTGCCGAGGGTGAAACGAACAAATACATAATCTGTATGCACGGCTACCGCTCGTCGGGTGAGGATTTCACATGTGCGATGGGCTTCTTTATGAGCCAGGGATACAACGTTCTTTCGGTCGATCAGCGCGCGCACGGCGGGAGCGAGGGCAAATGGATAACATTCGGCGTAAAGGAGCGCTACGACGCGCTTTCCTGGTGTAATTACCTCATTTCCGCCTTCGGAGACGGCATAAAGATCATTCTCGACGGTCTCTCGATGGGTGCTACGACGGTCCTCATGGCGTCGGGGCTCGATCTCCCCGATAACGTCAAGGGCGTAATCGCCGACTGCGGCTTCACCTCTCCCTGGGACATCGTGACCGAGGTCGCGAGACGCGATATGCACATTCCGAAATTTCCGCTTCTTTACCTCATGATACCGACCGTCAAGCTACTTTGCGGCTTCGGACTCAAGGAGGCGTCGACTATAGATGCCGTCAAAAAAAGTAAGCTTCCGATTCTGTTCGTACACGGACTCGCCGACGACTTCGTTCCGCACGAAATGAGCGTTCTTGCGTACAATTCCCGTCCCGAAAACAGCCGTCTCGTAAGCGTTGAAAACGCCACTCACGGTATGAGCTTCGTCGTCGACGAGGAAAGATGCAAAAAAGAGCTTTCCTACTTCTTAAACGAAGCTACCGAAAAGGGACACTTCTGAAGCAAAAAGATCCGCGATAACTCGCGGATCTTTTTATTTTTCGTCTTTGTCCTGCTTCGTTTTGGCGATCGCCTTCAGCTCCTTTATGCTCTTTCCGAGACGGGTAAAGAGAATATCGAACGCTCTGTATATCCAGCCAAACGGCAACAGATACCATTTTGCGAAAAACGGTCTGTAGTTTCTCATATTCTCAATGCTCGGGAAAAGTCTGCTCATAATGTAGCCGAATTTGCCCTTCTTTCGAATACCGTTTTCGATCCTGCCGTCCTCGGTGGCATTCAGCATATTGAGCATAAAGTCCTCAAGAAGTCTTCTGTTATCGTCCGAAAGGTTTGCTATATCGAAGCTTTCCGGATCATCGAATATCTCGTTTACGAGCGCACGGCAGTCGCGCTCGAACTTCCACACCTTGATCTTCCGAAGCTCCCTTTCAATATATGCAAAGTCAAGCTCCGGCTTCTTGTTCAGATAAACGTAAACGTCAACGAGGTGCTTCGCACCTATCGTTTCGCTGAAAGTGAAGTGCTTATAGGCGTGAAGGACGAGGTAGATATAAAAATCCTCGTCGGTAAAATGATACCCGTACTCGCGGTCGTCGTCCTTGATAAGACGGTCCTTCACGTTCTGATAATACTTGTGAAGCAGCGTTCTTACCTCGCTGTAAAGCTCGACGTGCATCTCGTAATTGAATATCGGCTCCTTGTGATAGACGTCGTGGAAATCGACCTCGTACTGACTGATCGTATATCCCTGCGAAACGAAATAGTCTCTGATATATTCGCGGTATTCACCGTCGAAAAGAATGTCGTTATCCGACATCTGGCGAAGTCCGAGCTTCGGGTACATATCCTTGAGTATGGCGCCCTTGAGCGGCATGTACCATATTCCCTTTTCCTCAAGATGCGACAAGATCGTCTCGCGCTCGGCATCAAGCAGAATGTTTTTACGGATAGACATTGCGCGCGTTTGCGCGAATGCGTCGAGAACGGGAGCGTTTTCCTCGGTTCTTTCGACTCCGAGCTTGTCGATCCCCTCGCTTACGAGCGCCGCAAGTCCGTTATACGCGCTTACGTGATAGATCCCGTAAAGCGACACTGTGCTCCTATTGACCTTATCGCCGCCGCGTCCCGTAAGAGCCAGGGCGCAAAGCCGAAGCATATCACAGGCGGCGTCTATTTTTTTGATTTTCTCATCCATTTTCTGATCTTCCGTCCTGCTCTTAAAATAAAGTGTCTTACGTGATAAGTTGCGTTCCAAACGACCGAATAAAAACGGTAAGCGCCGTTCTTGTTTACGTCTATCATTTTACCCTTTCGGTAAATATGCGTAACTACGCCTATTATCGTGCTGTTTTCAACGCGCTCAAGATAATACGTATTATCTCCGCGCGTAAGGCAGTAGCCGTCCTCTACCTTGACGCATCTATGCAAAACGTGCGTGCCGTCGGGGCGAATGTAAAGAACGATGTCGTACTTCTTGACGCCGTCCTTTATCTGAGAGAGCATAACGTGCGTCTGGCGCTCGAAAAGGAGCGGCTGCATTGAGCATCCGACGGTGAAAAACGTCACGCTTCTGCCGTTTTCAAGCTCCTCCCTCACGGTCGTTCGCTTCGTTTCTGCGCTGAAATTATCGGTCATATATCGAGTACACCCGCGTCCTTGAGCTGCGCGATAAAGCCGCTTGCGGCAGTCGAAGCCGTTGCTTCGTCAATGCCGTATTCGGCGATCAGCGCGTCGATCACGCCCTTTTCGTCGGTCTCCTTTTCGAGCTGGCGGAAGATGAACGCGCCCGTTGAGTTGAGCCGTATCATTCCGCGGAACTTCGTCGTCATCTTTCCGATCGCAACGACTACGTTCTCGTCTCCGACAGAGTGCAAAACAAATCCCTCTTTGATCTTCATATCAGTTCCCCTTCATTCCGTTATACGCGACGCGCGCGGCGTCGTCTTCCATATTGCAGTAAAGGTTATAAATAGGCACGTTCTTTATTATCTTATCCAGCATGCCCATGAAAACGGCAAGGTCGTCACCGTCTCTCGGGAGAAGCACCTGATGGAATATCTGCCCGACGGCGTCTGATGACGTTGCAGGCATGATCTCGTTTTCAACTCCTCGGTGCAGTATGCAAATTCCGCGAACGGGTGCCTTCATGTTGCAGCCGAGGAATTCCTTTCCGCGCCAGGGCGTGCCGTGTGCGGTCAAAGTCCCGTTTTCGTAGGTGAAATACGGCTTATCGCCGTTAAGAACGACGGCGCGGTCGCCGAACACCTTTTGCCAAAGCCCGATGTGCGTCGATTTTCCGACGCCGCTCTTTGCCATAAACACGTACGCCTCACCGTCAACGGTTACTACCGCCGAATGTATCAGAATGACTCCGTGCTTCACGAGCGCATTTGTTGCGGCGCGGTGAATACAGGTTCCCTCACATATCGGGAGCGGATATTCGCCGTTGTTTATCGCACTTTCCGCCTCTATCTCCTCGTCGGTAGCGGAAACGGTAATGATCGGTTCCTCGTCGGTAAGATATCCGTCGCATAATGCGCGTATATGCTCATATTTGTGTACGACGCGGACAGGTATGCCCGCCAATGAGACGCAAAACTCCATAATACCACCATTTTAATTCTTTATAAGTTATTATAACACAGCAAAATAAAATAAACAATAGAGTAAATAAAAAAAGTGCAACATTGTAAACGTACAAGTAATATCGCCGCCATACGCAAAAAAGCACCTGCCGAAGCAGGTGCTTTTCCTATTTGTTATTACTCTCCGAAAGGATTAAGCGCGGGAAGCGCGTTTCTTCCGAAGCTGAAGAGATAGTTAAGTACTCCGGAGCTTGTAATAACGTCTTCGTTTTCAAATACTACCGTGGTCAGGGTAGGCATTTCAAAATTCTTTT
>JAFTTT010000046.1 GCA_017466625.1 Clostridia bacterium | reverse complement strand
TTCGGAGACCTCGCGTAAGCTTTTCGTACATAGAAATACGCTTGTTTACCGCCTTGAAAAGGTTCGTAAGCTCACGGGTCTCGATCTGCGTGAATTCGAGCATGCTATTACCTTCAAGGTAGCGCTTATGGTTAAGATGTATCTTACCTCGAAGCCCTCAAAATTCTAAAAGACATTTGATCATAACAAAATTCGGAGGAGCGGCAAAAAACCGCTGCTCCGGCTTTTGCGTAACAGATTAGGAAAAAATTTTCAGATTTAACAACGAAAGTCGATATTTGCGTTATGATAGAATTCAAAAACGTCAAAAAAATATACGATAACGGTACAGTCGCTCTTGACGGTGTGGATCTTACCATACAGGACGGCGAATTCGTTTTCATCGTCGGTGCGTCGGGAGCAGGAAAGTCTACTTTGACAAAGCTTCTTACGCGTGAGGAGATGATCACGGACGGCTCGCTTACCGTCGACGAGTTCGACCTTGTAAATATGCCGGAGCGAAAGATCCCGTATTACAGACGCCGCATCGGTATCGTTTTCCAGGATTTCCGTCTCATACCCGATATGACCGTCCGCGAAAACGTAGCGTTTGCACTTGAAATAGTGGGAGAGCCGAGAGCGAAGATCAAGAGAACAGTAAATTCGGTCTTGAAGACCGTCGGACTCGAGCATAAGGCAAACGCATTTCCAAACCAGCTTTCGGGCGGTGAGCAGCAGAGAGTTGCTCTTGCAAGAGCCCTTGCAAATAACGCTAAGACGATAATCGCAGACGAGCCGACGGGAAATATCGACCCGAGACGTAGTCTCGAGATAATGAATCTGCTCATTAAAATCCATAAGAAGAACAAGACCGTTATCGTCGTAACGCACGAAAAACAGCTTGTTGACTATTTCCATCAGCGCGTCGTTACCATTGAAAACGGCGTAGTAACGAGCGACAGAGTGGGAGGTATGTTCGGTGAGAAGGTATAGACCGTCATTTTTTATATCGTCCGCATTCAAGGGAATGTGGAGAAACAGAATGATGACGATCGCATCGGTCATCGTCCTTCTGTCTTGCCTTATCGTTATGGGCTGTTTCTCTATGCTCCTTATCAATATCAATACGAATCTTGATTCCATCGGTGACCTTAATGAGATCGTAGTATTCGTCTATTCGGACGCTCCCTACAAGGAGGGAGATACGAGAACTCTTCCCGAAGGACCGGTCGTTGAGGGTAACAATTTCCTTGGCTGGACGACAGTTCCCGGCGGAGTCGAAGCGCAGTATATGCCGGGCGATAAATACGTAATCGATCCGTCTGACGCGATAGCAGGCGAGATCCGCTTCTACGCCGTCTGGGAGAATACTAAGAACGAGGGTAAATTGACTGTAAGCTACAATGCAAACGGCGTTGCTCTCGATGGCGATATTGCTCTTGACGATAAGGAATATAAGGTCGGCTCAACGCTTAATTTCCCCGAAAAACCCGTTTCAAAAAATCCGACGGTAACTTTCCTCGGATGGTCTCTGACACACGACGGCTCGTCGGGCACAATTTCCGCAGATAAGTACATTATCGGCGAAAAAGACGTAAAGGGCGGCAAGATCACGTTCTATGCAATGTGGAGCAATATGCCTGAGTTCACCGAGTTTACTCTTGCATACGACCCTAACGGCGTTGAAACTGTGAGCATTCCTACCGATTCGGAGCTTAAGCTCAAGCACGTTGAGGAGCAGCTTGGACTCCTTCAAAACGTGGCAGAGGACGGAATCAGCTTCGTATCCAAGGAGGATACCCTTAAGGATCAGAAGGACAAGTATAAGGATTATCCCGGACTTCAGTCCTTCCTTACCGATAGTAATAATCCGTTTCCCGATACCTTTGTCGTAACCTACGACGACAACTCAAAGGTCGATTCTCTTCAGCTTCAGATAGAAAGCATCGAGGGAGTAGATAAGGTGCGTTGCCGTTCCGATATTGCAAAAACGATAGAAAACCTCAAAAGCGGCGTCATCGTTATTTTCTCGTGGTTTATGGTCATCCTCTTCGTCGTAAGTATATTCGTTATTATCAATACGATCAAGTTGACCGTTGCAAACAGAAGCGAGGAGATATCCATCATGCGCTATCTCGGCGCGACTAAATGGTTTATATCTCTCCCGTTCCAACTTGAAGGCGCAATTATCGGCGTTTTCTCGGGAGCTATAGCATTCCTCATTCAGTGGTATGTGTACGGTTACGTGCACAAAATGGTCGGTGCCGATCTCAATATGATCGAGATCGTGCCGTTCTCCGAAATCGGTGTTTTTGTCTTCGCCGGCTGTATCATCATCGGAATTCTAACCGGTCTCATTGGTAGTATGATATCTATAAGAAAGAATTTGAAGGCATAAGATAATGAAAAAGAAGATCACGAAAATACTTTCATCAATGCTTGTCTTTTCGCTCCTTGCTGTATTTATGGCAACCTATATGCCGTATAATATCATGGTAGCGGACGCCGCAAAGATAACCGAAGCCGATATCAAAAAGCTTGAGGATAAGATCGCGGCGAACGATAAGAAAATCGCCGAGGCAAACAGTAAGCTCGATAAGCTCGAGGGAAATATTGAAAATTACCTTGAGATAGTCGCGCAGATAGAGCTAAAGATCAGTAATCTTGAAAACAATATTGCGGATACTAAGGATCTCATAGAAAAATACGAGCTCCTCATAAAGCAGACGGAAACACAGATCTATGAAAGAGAACAGAGTATTGCTACCAAATATAAGGATTTTCTTGAAATAATCTGTCATTCCTACGAGGACGGTACGAAGGGGTATCTCGAGATACTCTTCGATTCCGAGGGACTTCTTGATTTACTTACAAGAATCGACCATCTCGGCTCGATAATTACATACGAGCAAAAGGTTCTTGAAGACATTGAGATGGAGATAACCGATCTTAACGGAATGAAGGCAACTCTTGTTGAGGCACAGGAGCAGACGAAGGAGCTTGCGGCGTATCAGGCAAATGCCGAAAAAGAGCTTCAGGCGAGCTTGAAAGAGGCGCAGGCACAGTTAAAGAAGCTGAATAACGATAAGAAAGCTCAGGAGAAGATCCAGAAGCAGGCAATCGAGCTCGAAAAGCAGCTTGATAAAGACCTGGAAGAGCTCATTAAAAAATACCAGGAGCAGCAGCTCGAGGATGCTAACAAAAAGCTTCTTTGGCCTGTTGACCCCTTCAATAAGAAGATCAGCTCCCCCTATGGTAAGCGTATAATTTTCGGTCAGAGAGATATGCATACCGGAATTGATATCGTCGGCCCATCTAAGGGTGATATTTCTGGTGATAATATTTACGCTGCCGATGACGGAACAGTTCTTATATCGAAGTATAACAACAGCTACGGTAATTACGTTGTCATCGATCACGGCGGAAAGATCTCAACCTGTTACGCTCACATGTCTAAAAGGGCGGTAAGCGCCGGCGAAAAGGTTAAGCGCGGACAAGTCATCGGATACGTCGGTACGACGGGCTCGTCAACCGGTTACCATCTTCATTTCGAAGTTCGTGTAAACGGCGAAAAGACTGACCCGCTTCACAAAGACGGAGCAAAGAACGAGTCCTGGCTCGTTATCCTTCACAACGGCGCGTACGTTGATCCGATAAAGAACAACGTGCTTACTGGCCGCCTCACTCCTTCCGGCTGGTAATGAATTTTAACGTTAACAACTGAATATAATAGACCTATGCCCAGCCGTAAACGGCTGGGCAAGGGTATTTAATATAGAGTGGTAAAAATGAAAAAGAGATTTTCAATTTTAACTGTCATCGTCTCCGTTCTTGTTGCCGTTATACTTACGTTTAACGTTACTTTTGTAGTAATGAACGTTCAGCACAACAAGGAAATCAACGGTCTTCTTGCAAAAAATGACTATCTCAGCACACTAATGACAGTAGAACAGGTCATAAAGGAGAATTATCTCGGTGACGTTGACGATGAGGAGCTTAAACACGCAGTCATACGCGGTTACCTCTCCGGTATCGGAGATAAATACAGTCAGTATATGACCGCAAGCGAGTACGACGAGTACCTCGAAGAATTCAGAGGCAACGCGGTCGGTATCGGCGTGAACGTTCTGTATGAAAACCTTACCAAAACTATGGAAGTCATCGAGGTCTACGCGAACTCGCCTGCCGAAAAAAGCGGAATACTTGTCGGTGACTTTATCGTTGGTGTCGACGGAACGCGCGTATCGGAAGCAGATTACTACGACGTTCTCGACCTTATTAAGGGTGAAAAGGGAACCTCGGTCACAATTACGGTAAGCAGAGCCGGAGTCGAAAGCGACCTGGTATGTGTCCGCGACGACGTTGAGGTAAAAACGGTAAAGTACAGAGTCTATTCGAAAGATCCGACTATAGGCATCATCAGGATATCCTCGTTTGCCGCAGATACGCCGAAAGACTTCAAGGCAGCAGTCGAGGAGCTTAAGACTAATGGCTGTACGAAGTTCATATTCGACGTTCGTAATAACGGCGGCGGCGAGCTTAACAGCATCGTGACGACGCTTGATTACCTGCTTCCGTCGGGTAAGCTTGCTTATATACGTTACGCATCGGGAAAAGAGACGTCTTACGATTCAAACGCTGCGTTCCTCGATGCAAGCGTTGCAGTTCTGGTCAATGAAAATACCGCAAGTGCGGCAGAGCTGTTTGCCGCGGCGCTTCGCGATTACGCAAAGGAAGGGAAGTATGACGCGACCCTCGTCGGAGATCAGTCGACATACGGAAAGGGCGTTTTCCAGAGCATGTTTCTCCTTCCCGACGGCTCGGCTTTCAAATTCACAACTGGCCGTTACGATCCTCCATGCGGCGTTAATTACGACGGCGTGGGAGTTATTCCCGATAACATCGTTGAGCTATCTGAAGAAGCACAGAAAATCGGGTACTATAAGCTGACGGATGATACCGATAATCAGCTCGCCGTTGCCGCACAGGTGCTGGCATCAAAATAAATAAATCAATAAAGTATCATAGACTAAGAAAGAGAGAAAGAATCATGGCAAAGCAGATCATTGTTACCGAAGAAGGACTTAAGAAGCTTCAGGAGGAGCTTGAGTACCTCAAGTCGACTAAGAGAAAGGAAGTTGTAGAAGCAATAAGAGTTGCCCTTTCCTTCGGCGACCTTTCCGAAAACAGCGAATATGACGAGGCAAAGAACGAACAGGCAAAGACCGAGGCACGCATCAGCGAGCTCGAAGAGAGTCTTAAGCACGTTAAGGTCATCTCTGACAGCGAGGTAAATACCGATGCAGTAAACGTCGGAAACCGCGTTCTCGTTTACGACCTCGAATTTGAAGAGGATATCGAGTATACCCTCGTTGGTTCTACCGAGGCAGACCCGATCGAGAATAAGATCTCCGATCAGTCTCCTATCGGCCAGGCACTTATCGGAAGGGCAGTCGGCGATATCGTTGACGTTCACACTCCCGGCGGAATTATCAAGCTTGAGATCAAAGAGATAATGAAGTAATCATACCTAAAGGCAGGTAAAAACAATGGATAACGAAAGACAAAACAATAATCAGCCCGAACAGGATATAGGTCAGCTCCTAAAGGTCAGACGCGAAAAGCTCGCTGATCTTCAGGCGCAGGGAAAGGATCCCTTCGTGATCACGAAGTACGATCAGACTCATCACGCCGCTGATATTAAAGCTGATTTCGACGCATACGAGGGCAAGGAAGTCTCCGTTGCGGGAAGAATGATGTCGAAGCGTATTATGGGTAAGGCGTCCTTCTGCAACCTACAGGATCTTAGCGGTAATATCCAGTCGTACGTTACTCGTGACGACCTCGGCGAAGAATCGTATGCCTCCTTCAAGAAGCTCGACATCGGCGACGTTGTCGGCGTAAAGGGAACAGTCTTTAAGACTAAAACGGGCGAGACGTCGATTCACGCTACCTCTGTAACGCTTCTTTCCAAGAGCTTGCAGATCCTTCCCGAGAAGTTCCACGGGCTTACAAATACCGATATGCGTTACCGTCAGCGTTACGTTGACCTCATTATGAACGAGGAGACGAAGAGAACCTTTATCAATCGTTCGAAGATCATAAACGCAATTCGCCGTTACCTCGACGGACAGGGCTTTATGGAGGTAGAAACTCCTATGCTCGTCCAAAACGCAGGCGGCGCTGCAGCAAGACCCTTTGACACGCATTTTAACGCACTTGATATCGATGTTAAGCTTCGCATCTCACTTGAGCTTTACTTAAAGCGCCTTATCGTTGGCGGCCTTGAAAAGGTCTATGAAATAGGCAGAGTTTTCCGCAACGAGGGACTTGACACGCGCCATAATCCCGAGTTCACTCTTATGGAGCTTTATCAGGCATATACAGATTACCACGGTATGATGGATCTTACGGAAAATATGTTCCGTCATGTAGCTAAAGAGGTTCTCGGTACAACGACGATCACCTATAACGGCGTTGAAATGGACCTCGGTAAGCCCTTCGAGCGTATAACGATGGTAGACGCTGTCAAAAAGTATTCGGGTGTTGATTTCAACGAGATCAAGACACTCGAAGAAGCACGCGCGGTTGCAAAGGAACATCACGTTGAGTACGAGGACCGTCACCTCAAGGGCGATATCCTTAACCTCTTCTTCGAAGAGTTCGTTGAGGAACACCTCATCCAGCCGACCTTCGTTATGGATCACCCGATCGAGATCTCGCCGCTTACCAAGAAGAAGCCCGAGAATCCCGAGTACGTTGAGCGCTTTGAAATGTTCATGAACGGTTGGGAAATGTGTAACGCATATTCAGAGCTTAACGATCCGATCGATCAGCGCGAGCGCTTTAAGGCGCAGGAAGCACTCCTTGCGCAGGGCGATGAGGAAGCAAACACAACAGACGAGGACTTCCTTTACGCTCTCGAACTCGGTATGCCCCCCACGGGCGGCATCGGCTACGGTATCGACCGTATGGTAATGCTTCTCACCGATAGCGCATCTATCCGCGACGTTCTCCTGTTCCCCACGATGAAGCCAATCGATTAAAGAGAGGTTTTCAAACAATAGGCAAATACCCATGGACAAGTATAAAATTATAGACGCGCACTGTCATATATATCCCGACAAAATAGCGCAAAAGGCGTCCGACAGCACGGGAGCGTTTTACGACATTCCGATGCGGATGGACGGAAAGACCTCGACGCTTCTTGAGCACGGGGTTGCAGCCGGCATAGACCACTTCATAGTTCAGTCGGTCGCCACGACACCGAAGCAGGTTTCGAGCATAAACAAATTTATTGCGGCATCGGTTGCTGAAAGCGGCGGCAGGTTTACCGGACTCGGCACGTTACATCCCGACAGCGAGGACGTTGAAGCCGACGTAAACGAAATAATCGAGCTTGGACTGAAGGGCGTAAAGCTTCATCCCGATATTCAGAGATTTAAGCTCGACGACTACCGCATGCTCAAGATATACGAGCTTTGCGAGGGCCGTCTCCCGCTCCTGGTTCATACGGGTGACAACCGCTACGATTATTCTAACCCGAACAGAGTCATTCCGATCCTCGATATTTATAAGGATCTGACCTTTATCGGAGCTCACTTCGGCGGATGGTCCATCTGGGAAGAAGCGACAGAGATGCTTAAGGGATACGAAAACTTCTACGTTGACTGCTCGTCGTCCCTTTACGCTATGACTTCTGAGAAGGCACGTGAGCTTATAATG
>JAFTTT010000045.1 GCA_017466625.1 Clostridia bacterium | reverse complement strand
TATATAATATACGCAAAAAACGCAAAAAGTCCTCTTTTTTATGTCGAAAAACAGGAGAACGCTTCACGTTCTCTAAAAACGCGCGTGCGTTCTCTTGTTTTTTACTGCTTATCAAAGCGTGTTCCGTTATCGATAAAAACTGCTCTGCCCGCAGTTATTTCAAGGACCTTTTCCTTGAAATCATCGTATTTATCGATCGGCAACGCGAGCGATAGCTTTACGTTTTCCGCGTAATCTATACCGTCGTTTATCGGGTTTGTCGAGGAAAGAAGGGTCGTGATCTTTCCGTGATCGGTATAATTAAGCACGATATCAAACTGACGGAAGGTGCTGTAGGTTACGATCTTCGCCTCGTCGACTGCCATTTTTGCCGCCGTCGAATACGCTCTTACAAGTCCGCCTGCGCCGAGGAGTATTCCGCCGAAATAGCGCGCGACGACGATGACCGCGTCGGTAAATCCGCTTTTGCGTATCACGTCAAGCACCGGTATTCCCGCAGTTCCCTGCGGCTCGCCTGCGTCGGAATAACGTGCGATATTCGACCCGACCATATATGCGTAAACGTTATGGCGCGCGTCGCCGTGCTTCTTCTTTATCGTGTTGATAAATTCGATTGCCTCTTCCTCACTGTTTACAGGGGAAGCGTAGCCGTAAAATACCGATTTTTTCTCGGTAAAGGTGGCTTCCCCGTACTTTTCGAGAGTTATTCTTACTTCTTCAGCCACTTTTCAAACATTCCCTTCGCGCGGCTGTCACAAATCGCCGTGACAACGGTATTTTCGCCCTCGTAATCGACGCTTTCGACCTTTGCAAAGCGGTAGAGCTTCGCGACCTCGTCCTGCCTTGACATCGGAATTTCAAACACGAGACGCGAGGTCTTTTCGTTTACGATCTCACTTAAACGCGCAATAAGTGCGTCGACATTCTGACCCGTTTTTGCAGAAATATAAAATACGTTTTCGCTTGGAACAGACGTCGGGGGCTTCGGTATGCTTTCGCCCTCGTTGTCGCATTTATTAAAAACGCAAAGCGTCGGCTTACCGCCTGCGTCGAGGTCGGAAAGCAGCTTTTCGGTGACCTCGAGCTGTGCCTGGTTTTCCTTATCCGACGCATCGGTCATCATTATGATAATATCGGAATAAGCCGCCTCGTCGAGGGTCGAACGGAACGCTTTAATAAGGTGGTGAGGCAGATTTCTTATGAATCCGACGGTATCTACGAGAAGTATCTCGGTCCCGTCGGGGAGCGCAAATTTTCTCGTCGTCGGGTCGAGCGTTGCAAACAGCTTATCCTCGGCAAGAATGCCTGCGTCGGTGAGTCGGTTAAGAAGCGTACTCTTTCCCGCGTTCGTGTATCCGACGATAGCGACCTTACATATTCCCGAGCGGTCGCGCTGTTTTCTCTGTGTTGCGCGGCGCGTTTCAAGCTCCTCAAGCTCGCTTGAAAGCGCCTGCATACGGCGCTTTATATGACGGCGGTCAAGCTCGAGCTTAGTTTCACCCGGGCCTCTTGCCGCGATGCTTCCGCTACCGCCCTGGCGGGAAAGCGAAAGACCCTTACCGATAAGACGCGGAACGGTATATTTGAGCTGTGCAAGCTCGACCTGAAGCTTACCCTCTGCGCTCGTTGCGTGGAGAGCGAAGATGTCGAGAATGAGCATCGAACGGTCGATAACACGTATCGGCTCGCTGTCGCCCTCGTTAAGTACGTCCTCCATGTTTCTTATCTGCGACGGAGAAAGCTCGGAGTCGCAGACGACGAGAGTTATCCCCTCGTTCTGACAAAGCTCGCGAAGCTCCTTTATCTTACCGCTTCCGAGGAACGTGCGGACGTCGGGATTTTCCTTGTTCTGCACAAGGCGTACCTTAACTTCGCCTCCTGCCGTATCGAGAAGCCGCTCAAGCTCGTCAAGCGATGCTTCGCATTCGTCAGCCGGGTTATCATAGGTCACAACGCCTACTATCGCCGCTTTTTCTATCTCAATTTTTTCGGTTACTTCCATGGTTTCACCTCCGTTTAAGAAAAAAACAAGGGGACAGTATTCCTGTCCCCGCTTTTACGGGACGCAGTCGTCCCGTATAACTCGTTCCTATTACTTTCCGGAAGCTGCAAGACGTCTCTTGAACTTGTCAACACGTCCGCCTGCGTCTACGAACTTCTGCTTACCGGTGAAGTACGGATGGCACTTCGAGCAGATTTCAACGCGGATGCTGTCCTTAGTGGAGCGGGTCACGAATTCTTCGCCGCAAGCACATCTTACGGTTACTTCTTTGTATTCGGGATGGATTCCTGCTTTCATTATTGCACCTCTTATCCTTTAATAATTACATTACGAGATATTATAACACAGTTTTTTATATATTGCAATAGTTTTTTCAAAAATTTTTGGCTTTTCACTCGGTTTTTGCTTCCCTTTTTGCCGCATCGACCTTTTTTATCATAAGCTCGTGGCTGACGAGCATCACTACGCCGAAAAAGGCGAGATATATCGGGTAAAGAGACAAGCTCGTGAACTGCGCAAGCACGCCGAAAAGCGGCGGCATAAGCGTGTTTCCGAAGTACGCCATCGCCATCTGCTTGCCGACGAGCGACTGCGAGTTATCCCGACCAAAGCTATCGGGAGTCGAGTGGATTATGCACGGGTATATCGGAGAATTACCGAAGCCGATAACGACAAGACCTATAAACGCAGGCAATGGGCTCTCTATTGGAAGGCCGACGAGAAGTATGCCCAAAAGAGTAACGACACAACCGGCTCTTATCATTGATCTGTCGCCGAGACGGTCTGCTATAAATCCGAGAAGTATTCGTCCGACCGTGATCCCTATACAGAACATTGAGCCGAACGACGCGGCGGTTTTTGGGTCGACACCGCGGCTTCCGTTAAGATAGCTTGTCGCCCAGATTATCGCCGTCTGTTCGAGTGCACAGTAGCAGAAAAACGATACGAGCATAAGCGGAAATCCCTTGAGCTTAAGTGCCTGACGAATAGTCAGTACCTTCGGCTTATCTTCTTCAGTCTCTCGCTTTTCAGCGGTTTTTTTCCATATCGGCAGAACAGCAAAAAGGATGACCGTGATAACAAGCTGGATCACGCCCGCGCTGAAATATCCGCCCTCCCAGCCGTACTTCGTGCCGAGAGAATAGCTCATGATATAGGGACTTATCGTAACTCCGACGCCCCACGAGGCATGAAGCCAGGTCATGTGCTTTGACGAATAATGCAGCGCGACGTAGTTGTTCAGAGCCGCGTCGACTGCCCCTGCACCGAGTCCGTAAGGAATCGCGATAAGGCAAATCAAATAGAAATTTCCCGCGACCGAAAATCCGAAAAGCGCCAGCATCGTCATTCCGACGGACACCGCTGTAACGACGCCCGTGCTGAATCTGCGGAGGATCCTATCGGAAAGCAAGCTTGAAATTATGGTTCCGCTGCACACTATCATATAGATTATTCCCATATACGACAGAGGAACGGAAAGATCCTGCCTCATTATCGGCCAAGCCGAGCCGAGAAGTGAATCGGGAAGGCCGAGACTTGTAAAGGCAAGATATATTATTGAAAGCATGAGTGAATACATTTTTATCTGAATTTGCGGTAGGAGAACCTGATTCTTCCTTTCTTCGAAAATCCGCCGACGGCATCAATTACCGCCTTGCCTTTTCCGCGAAGCGACAGCTTATCGCCCTCGTTTACGCTTCGATCCGATTTCGTAACGGCGATGCCGTTCACGCTGACAAGACCGCCGTTTATCGCGTCACAGGCGGCGCTTCTTGATATTGAAAACACGCTTGAAGCCACGGCGTCAAGGCGCATTGATGCGACTGTATCGGAATCCGAAACGTAGTCCTGCTTCGGCGCCATTTCATATTTTTCATAGACCGTTATCGTGACGGGATATCTGCTGATCTTCATAAGGTTTTCGGTGATGAAAGGCGCGATCTTGCTCTTTACCGCAAAGACCGCACGTCCTCCTTCTGCCACTATGTCGCCGATCAAATGGCGCTCTATTCCGAGCCCCATAAGTGAGCCGAGCACGTCGCGGTGAGAAAAATTCGCGTTCTTTTCGTTGAATTTGTCGACCGACGCCTCGATATAGTTGATATCGCAAAGTGACGGATCGTCTCTTACGTCGTCCTCGGTAAAATAATCGGGCAGAAAAACGACGCATTTGCGCTCGGCATCGTCGTATCCGCCGAAAAACAGGTGATTTTCTGATTTTACAGTATTTATCAGAATTTCTGCCAAATATGCGTCGGGCTCCGACATAAAGTCGCTCGCTGTTATAACGTTTCTACCGTTACAACGCTCATAAAGGTCAAAAACGTGGCTGAGCAGGATCCTCTGCTCGGGATCCGACGTTATTTTGTTTATTATCTCGGTTTTATTCATAGTTTTACAGTCCGCAGCCGTATTTGGCAATAATTCGTTTGGTTTTAGCAACGGGGTACGGAACCTCGTCGTAACGGTATTCATTTACGGCAATTACCTTTGCAATCTTCTCGATTTCCTCCTCGCCGACGGGAACAATAACTTCGTCGCCGACAGAAACGTGAGGGAGTTCTGAAATATAGTCGTAAGTGCGTGAGCCGCCAAAAGTAACAGTGCAGTAAGTGTAGAGGAGCTCGTCTATGCCGGTCAAAGAGAGAAAATAATCGTAGCTGTCGGCGGTCATATCATCCTTATGCTCAAGAATCGCGTCGATATCGTGCGATAATCTTCCGCTCGTACTTGAACGCTCGAGAAATTTGTTCGTTATCTCAGTCTTGTTTCCAAACAGATAGTGCAAGGTTTTAAGTATTTGATCGTCAATTTCCGCGCCTCGCTTAAGCGACAGTATTTCAGCGCAAATATCAACTACTCTTTTGTATACGAGAAAAAAGAAGTGAGGATCATCTGTGCGCTCAAGCTCGCCAAGGTCTTCATCAAGGTCTTGAAAAAGAATCACGGTCGGGTCGATGCCAGCGTCATTCTTCGCAGTTTTTTTCTTTGAAAATAAGCTGAACATAATATCCTCCTTAAGCTTGATCTTCATTATTATATAACATATAGCACAAAAAGTCCATAGGAAAAGAAAAAACCTCACCGTCAGGTGAGGTTAAATGCTCATTCACAACCGAATATGGAAAGCAAAGCGGAACTGAAACTCAAGTAGTTTGAACTTAATAGAAGTTCAAGCCCTCGGTCAATTAGTATCGGTCAGCTGAACACATTACTGTGCGTACACCTCCGACCTATCAAACTTGTAGTCTACAAGTGACCTTACCAACTTAAGTTGTGGGATATCTAATCTT
>JAFTTT010000044.1 GCA_017466625.1 Clostridia bacterium | reverse complement strand
GTTGTATCCCTCGTCCTGCTTGAGCGTTTCAGCAACGCTGTCAACGGTAACCTCGGGAAGCTCGCCCGTTACGATGAAGTGATGACGGAGGAAAAGCTTGCCGTTTGCGTCGAAGTCGATGTTGAACAGAGCATACTGATAGCCGACTGTGTTTTCGATCTACTCTACAACGAATGCTTCGTTCATAGTGGTCGTAGGTCCAACAACGGTAACGTCAGCCGTGCCGCCGTTAAGAATATTGTCGATAGCGTTCTTTACGTCCTCAGTCTCTACTTCGATAGTGCGGTCGTGTCCGCAGTAATCGCAGATATTATCGTTTCCATAGTTATGAGGACACTCGTCGTAAACCGCCTCGACGTCGAAATATCTTAAGCCGGCATGCGTATTGCCGCTGACGATGGTAACGGCAACGAAAAGCTGTTCATTCGCGTTTAGCTCGATATTCTTAACATCAACAACCACAGTTGAACGGTCGCCGGTAAGTTCTTTGCTCCAAAGCTCGGTACCGTCACCCCTCAAAAGAGCTACCTTAACGGTTCCGCTCCACACCTTACAGAGCTCTGCCTTCACGTTGAATATACCGTCACCGGGTGCAGTGAATCCAACAACGGAAGCATAAGAGGTTCTCGGAACCATATCAAATTTGATAGTAGTGTCTTCCGTAGCTTCTGTATTACAGGATATATTGGTGTTTATACCGACAAGGAAGTTTCCTCTATATACGTATCCGTCACTTGTAGTCCACGTAATTTTGGGTTGATCCTCAACTGGAATAATCGTGTGATTTCCGTCAAGAGTCATACCTGCGATAAAGAACTGACCGTTACGGGGCTTATAGATCGTAAGATCTGAAACGTGCTTCACGTACGTACCGTTCTTGCTATATCCGCAAGCTTGGCAGGTAACCTTGCCGCTCGTTCCGTCGATAGCCATATCAGCGTGCTTGCATGCTGCGCCGCAGTATTTGCATTCGCCGTCTGCGTATTCACATTTTGCCATTTCGGAATCACGTGCATCACAGCAATCATAATCGAACTTATGATTTCCGTTGCCGTCAGAAACGTAATTGCCGGTTCCCACATGATTATCGGGGTCAACACTGGAAATAACGCGGCCGCAAGTCGGGCAGACCGACATATCCTTACAAGTTGCCTTGTTCGCCTCGGCATGGTCACATTCGGTAACTGCGGGGTCGCCTTTGTATAGCGCAGCTACTTCAAATGAAATAAATCCGACGTTCTTCTGCGCATTTCCACCGACGACATAGTTGCCATTTTCCATTACAATAAGGAGCTGCTCGTTCTTCGAGAGTGCAATACCGTCAATTTCGATCAGGATCTCTGCGCCGGAGCCGGAGATATCAAAGGTCTCAAGCACGGTTCCGTCGTTTTTCATTACCGTAATGCGAGGAGTGCCTGCGCCGACCTTTCTGAATAGCGCACTTGCGTCAAATACACCGTCAGCGGGTGCGGTAAAGCCAACAAGACCGCCGAAATCTGCGTCAAAGTACATATCGAATCTGATTCTCGGGTCGTACTTTTTGTCGGGGCAGTTCCATTCCGAAAGCTGCGTTACGTAAGAATTCTTTCCTGCCACCCAGTTTCCGGGCCAATCATCGTGCCAGGTTCCCCGCGGAGCGGCTTCGACCGGCCAAACGGTCTTATCGCCAAAATTGAGCGCACCGATGAAGAACTGTCCGTCAACGGTCTTGTCGGTATAAAGATCAGACACGTGCTTGAGATATACGCCGTCAAGGCAATAGCCGCAGAAAATGCACCGGCTCTTACCGTCTGCTATTTCATATTCATGGATGCATACTCTGCCGCATTCGCAAGTGCCGTCGACATAATTGTGGGGAACGTTGCCCGTCGTATAGTCGCAGCCGTAAACGGTGCATCCAACGCGATGCGTAGCTTCATCATTGGGAACGCAGCCCTCTATATGACCGAAAAGATCGCAGTCCCAGAAGGTTCCGGAAGTGATCTTCGGCTCAACGCCTTCTTTCAGCGAGGAAAGATTGGGAGGAGTTACGCCGTATGCCCAGTCGGACTCTACTCCGTCGATCGTAATAATTCCCGCACTGTTCAACGTAATGGTAGCAAAGACGGGATCTTCGGAGAACCACGTGTT
Source organism: Clostridia bacterium (assembly GCA_017466625.1). Lineage (GTDB taxonomy): Bacteria > Bacillota > Clostridia > Oscillospirales > CAG-272 > Colimorpha_A. Next base: position 4,136 of record JAFTTT010000044.1, on the reverse strand, counting down.
TGCAGATCCTTTAAGAGAATTAAGACTCGTTTTAACGGGATCGCCGACGGGATTACCGTCTGCATCGTAATTTTGATAGAGATAGGTATGCTCGGAGCCGTAATGACCGGGAACTCCCGTGCCCATCCACAACGTATTACGAACGGTATTAAGGTCAAGATAGAACACGCCGTCGTTCCAGCCCTGATGGTTAGTATGCCAGTGTCCGTTAATAGACATCATAACCGTGCCGGGGTTAGCGTCGTTAGCTTTCTTGTAAATTGCGCGGACTTCAGCGGCGTCTTTAGCATCGCCTACGAATCCGAGACCCGAATACGCCTCGTGACCGATAACGATACAGGTAAGGTCTTTGCCGGCGGCTTCAAGAAGTATCTCCTCGAGCCACACAAGCTGAACGTCTCCGAGGGAGCCGCCCTTTGTACATGCCACTGCGTCAGCTCCTTCACAGAATCCGCGCTTCGCGTTAACGGCGGCAGTTGAAGTGCCGGGGTGTCCGGGAGCATAATGCTCCCATCCGACAACTTCACCCATAGAGCCGTCGGGGTTCTTATAATGGTTGGGATTATAGTTGTAGTTATTATCGACGCAGACTATGCGGAATCCGTCAACGTCTACGTAATAGTAACCAATGTTAAGATCCGACGGAACGCTGCCGACAGTACCGTCGCCCCAATGAACATTTGCATCATTCGTAAGGGTGGGAGTTACCCCCTGCATAGTGTTGCCGGATGCTTCAAGCTCGTGATTACCGTATACGTTATATACGTTGAGCTGCTTGCCTTCTGCCGTAATATATCCGTGGAAGGCCTTTACAAGCTCGGGAGAGTTATTGAAGTCGTTGCACATATCTCCTGCTGAAAGGACGAACGCCGAGCCCGTATCGTCCGCGCTTTTCAAAATCGCGTTAAGATCGTTAACGGTAGTAGAATACGTTCCTTTATAATAGTGGAGATCGGCAAATGCGGTAAAGGTGATCTTTTTCGCTCCCGAACCTACGACAAACTCGCCGCAGTCCCCGAAAAATTCCGCAATAATATCCTTTTCCGCCTTGGTACTTGCTGATTCATGAGCGCCGTTCGCAAGACGCGCGGGCGTATAAGCATAGCCGTCGCTATAAAAATACAGACCGTGAGCCCTTATGAAGGGGCGTATATTGACCAAGGACTGTTTAGATTCCGCAGGTATATTCACAGATACGTTAGCGTAGATCATATCCTTATCCTGTGTTATTGCGGAATCGGGAATAACGTTGACCACAGCGTTTTCGGTCTCCGCGGTAAGGGTATCCGTGATATCCTCGTCGCCAACATAAGAGACGTAACCAAGGACAAAATCCTCGGCGCCATCGGCAACGTAGTCACCGTTTACGTACTCTTTGTAAGAAGCGTGATCTTTATCAAAGGACAGGTCGGCATTGAGATATACGTTCTTATATTCGTCGACCTTGATGCGTGCTGCGTCAAAGCTGAACGTTGCCGCCGGTTCGATAGCGGTAACCTTTACGTTTTTGACAAGTACGTTGGTATTATAGACGTAGAAGCCGGTGTTATCAGAAGAACCTGCTCCCGTACGCCACGGCACAACGGCTACGTTATTGCCGTTATAATAAACGTAGTTGTTTCCCTCAAAGCTTACGATCTTAAACTTGATCTCATCACCGACAGCGGGCTTATAGTTCGTGTTCCAATTGGTATTCGTCGTTGACGTACCTCTGTAACACCATCTGGCATGAGTTACCGAATTAGTATATGCCTTGGCAAACATAACGCCCTTACTATCATAAGTAGTACCGTAGTAATTATTGGCACATCCGAATGAGCCGGCATCAGAAGTATAATTTCTGACTTTATTAAGGACGACGGTCGCCTCATAAACGTAGTTCATGGTTCCCGTTTCGGGAAGCGCAACGTAAAGGTCGATCGTAGTCGCGCTGAGCTCCACGACCTTACCGTGATCTGCATGATCTATGACCTGTGCGGAAACGGTATGAGTTTTTGTGCTCTCATGCCAGCCGTATTTGGTTTTATGCTCTCCGCTTCCGTTATCCGAGCCGTATGACCAGCCCTCGGGAAGCGAACCGACTGTCTCGCCGTCGAAATCGTTTTCGTAGATGGTTTCACCCATAAAATAATACATGTCAGCCACCTTGACTATGCCATCAGGAAGATTTTCCGCAGTGTTCTCGAGTGCACGTACGTCTACGTGTGGCTTCGAAATTATGAACGTTGAAACGATCATCAAACACGCCAGAAAAATCGATAGTACGCGTTTTTTCATAAGTTACCTCCGTTTGGATTTTTAATTTTTCATGAAAAACTCCATAAAGTTCTGCTCCCGTATCAAAGAGCGCTCAGTTCTCTTCGAGGGGGAAAAAAGATATGGAGAGCCGTTTAGTCATTATCGTTATAACACAAAACAAACGGACGATTCAATATAAATTTGTACCTATTTTGAAAAAATTACATAAATCATACCTATTTTTCCGACAAACGTCTACTATATTTGTTCACGCCAACGACCGAAAACGACCTTTTCGCAGAATGAAGGTAATTGGAATAAATTCACGAACAAATGTTTGAATTTGTATTGACAAGGAACATTTGTTCGTGTTATAATCGAAATAAAGAAGGGGGGTGGCGTCTTGGAGCGTACTATTCTGCACTGTGATATGAACAATTTTTTCGCGTCGGTAGAGTGTCGCAAGGACCCTCGGCTCTTTTCGCTGCCCGTTGCCGTTTGTGGAAGCGTTGAGGAGCGGCACGGCATCGTTCTTGCAAAAAATTACGTTGCGAAAAAGTACGGCATCGTCACCGGCGAGCCGGTCGTTTCGGCAAAAAACAAGTGTCCCGATCTCATAATCGCCGAGCCGCACTACGACGAATATATGCATTTTTCCGGCTTGGCGAAGGAGATCTACCTTTCATACACCGATCTCGTTGAGCCGTTCGGCGCAGACGAATGTTGGCTCGACGTAACGGGAAGCTACGCCCTTTTCGGTGACGGCGAGACTATCGCGAACACCGTGCGCGAGCGCATAAAAAAGGAGCTCGGGCTGACGATATCGGTCGGCGTTTCCTTCAACAAGACCTTCGCAAAGCTCGGCTCGGACATGAAAAAGCCCGACGCGGTCACCGTTATTCCCAAGGACGTCTTCCGAGAAAAGATATGGAATCTGCCCGCGACCGAGCTTATCGGTATCGGTCACGCGACCGCCTCCACACTTGCGCGCTTCGGCATTCACACGATCGGTCAGCTCGCCCGTGCTTATCCACCGATGCTGAAGAGTGCGCTCGGCAAAAACGGGCTTAAGCTCATCGAGGTAGCTAACGGCAGAGACGAGTCGCCCGTCGTGGCTGAGGAAAACGCCGAGCCGATCAAGAGCATGAGTCACGGCACGACGACCGCGCGTGATCTTACAACGCCTGAGGAGATAAAAACCGTCATGCTCGCTCTTTGCGAGGAACTCGGACATCGGCTTCTTACGCTGAGAAGAAAGGCGTGCGTCGTAAGCATCGCGCTTCGCGACCGTAAGCTCGTGACGCGTCAGTATCAGTGCCGTCTCGATATGCCGACAGACAGCTATTCCGTGATCGCAAAGCGCGCTTTCTCCCTTATATGCGACAAGCACGAGCTTACCGAGCCGCTTCGGTCGGTCACAGTCGGCGTAAACGATCTGATCCCCTCGTCATCTCCATGTCAGGTCGACTTTTTCACCGATCCCTCCGACACGGTTCGCCGCGAAACGCTCGACCGCGTTATGGATAATATCAACCTCCGTTACGGAAGAGAGAAGATCCGTTACGGGCTTCTCTATTCCTCTCCCCTCTCCGACGTCGGCGAGGGCTTCGGCTTCGGAAAGATAAACCGAATGAACGCCGAGGCGAGAGGATAAATATGCAAAAAACCGATGCGCTATCCGCATCGGTTTTTAATCGCAGAACTCAACACAAGTTCTCTTATGAGCCTTTTAAGCCATGGCGCATTAATTGCACAAAATATCCGCAATTCTCTTACAAGCGAAGCCGTCGCCGTAAGGATTGCTTGCCTTTGACATTGCGTCATAAGCGGCTTTGTCTTCAAGCAAGAGCTTAAAGTTTTCATATATGACCTGCTCGTCGGTTCCGACAAGCTTCAAC
>JAFTTT010000006.1 GCA_017466625.1 Clostridia bacterium | reverse complement strand
GATAAGCGCTACAAGAAGAAGCGAAAGCAGGTTTTTTCTCTTATTAAGTTTTTCGGCAGAAAAACCGTTCATTTGTCAGAACCTCATTATACAACTATTGCATTCTAACATTATACCACTAATTTCCGGTTTTGTAAACAATTTTGCGAAATATTATCTAAATACTATAATAAATAGCACGCAAATAATAATTTTTGCATAAAGATGTTACAGAAATCACTTGAAATTTCAAGTAAGATAATGTATAATACTATGAGTAAGAATAACGGAGGCAATTTTATGAGAATTGTATCACCATTTGAACTCCCCGATAATTTCTTCAAGGCACTTTCCGACGAGTGGATGCTCGTTACGGCTGTTGATAAAAGCGGAAAGGTAAATACGATGACCGCATCCTGGGGCGGATTCGGATATATGTGGGCTCGTCCCGTCGGTCTTTGCGTGATCCGTCCGCAAAGATTTACGAATGAATTCGCGAAGGAATCAGAGATTATAACGTTATCGTTCCTTGAGGACGGAAACCGCGATGCATTGAAGCTTTGCGGAAGCGTCAGCGGCCGTGACCGCGATAAGATAAGCGAGGCAGGCCTTTCTGTCATAAAAGAAGACGGTTATGCGTATTTCGAGCAGTCACGCCTGACGATCGTTGGCAGAAAAATATACGTTGACCGCTTCAAGGAGGAATGCTTCCTCGAAAAATCGATAATCGAAGAAAAGTACCCAAAACGCGATTATCACGACGTTTACGTTCTCGAAATTGAAAAAGTAATTGTAAAGGATTAAAACTGTAAATGAAGTTCAAAAGAATATTTTTGGTAGTTCTCGATAGCTTCGGAGTAGGAGAGCTTCCCGACAGCGCCGATTTCGGCGATGAGGGCTCCGATACACTTGGCGCGGTATACTCAAGCGGCAAGCTCCGTGTTCCGAATATGAAGGAGCTCGGTCTGTTTAATATTGAGGGCGTTCGTGCCGACCGCCCCGTAAGATCACCGATAGGCGCATACGGCCGCTCTGGCGAGCTGTCGCGCGGTAAAGACACGACGGTTGGACATTGGGAGATCGCAGGTGCGATATCCGAAAAGCCATTACCGTTATATCCGAATGGATTCCCGACCGAGATCCTTGACCGGCTCGAAAAAGAGACCGGCTTCGGCTGGATATGCAATAAGCCGTATTCGGGCACGCAGCTCCTTCTCGACTACGGACGCGAGCAAAAGGAAACCGGTAAGCTTATCGTTTACACTTCCGGAGACAGCGTTTTCCAGGTCGCGGCACACATGGAGCAGTTTACGCTGGAGCAGCTCTACGACTACTGCGAAAAGGCGCGCAAAATACTTGTCGGCGACAATTCCGTCGGAAGAGTAATTGCACGTCCGTATATAGGAGAATATCCGAATTACATCCGTACTGCTGACCGCCACGATTATTCGCTTGAATGCCCGAAAACGACAATGCTCGACGTTCTCAAGGACGGTGGATTTGAAACACTTTCCGTCGGAAAGATATCCGATATATTTGCAGGACGCGGCGTAACGAGAAGTGTTAAAACAAGCTCAAATACAGACGGTATGGCAAAGTCTCTTGCACTTGCAGACGACGACTTCACAGGTCTTTGCTTCATAAATCTCGTCGATTTCGACTCGAAGTACGGTCATAGAAACGACCCGGTCGGCTACGCTGAGGCGCTGAACGAATTTGACGCATGGCTTCCTTCCTTTAAGGAGAAGCTCAATGACGACGACCTGCTAATAATTACGGCTGACCACGGATGCGATCCGCTCACGCCGAGTACCGACCATAGCCGTGAGTACGTTCCGATAATGTGCTACGCTAATAATATAGTGCCGATCGACCTCGGAACAAGAACGACTTATTCCGATATCGCCGCTACAATATGCGATAACTTCGGCGTTGATACGCTCGAAGGAAGCAGCTTCCTCAAAGCCCTTATGACCTCGTCTCCCGACGACCTAATAAATATCGCAAAGGAAGCACAGAAGGCATCTTTTGCCCCCTATTCGGGATATAACGTCGGCGCAGCACTTCTTTGCAATGACGGTAAGACGTATAAGGGCGCGAACATTGAAAGCGCCGCATACTCACCTACGACCTGTGCAGAGCGTACAGCACTAACCAAGACAGTAAGCGAAGGCGCAAAGGAGCTTTCCGCAATAGCCGTAGTCGGCGGTCCTAACGGTGAAATCGTCGGCGGATGCACGCCGTGCGGTGTCTGCCGCCAGTTCTTATACGAGCTCGGAGGCAAGGATCTCCCCGTAATTACTCTTGATACAGACAATAACACAGTCGTCAGAAGAATGGAAGAGCTGCTCCCGGATGGATTTTCGGGAAAACAGCTCGGAAAGTGAGAAGTTAAATGATTACAAACGGAAAGAGCTATCATATCGCATGTACGGAAGGAAGCGTCGGAAAATACGTAATCCTCCCCGGTGACCCCGGACGCTGCGAAAAGATCGCGAAGTATTTTGATAACCCAGTACTGGTTGCGAATAACCGTGAGTACGTTACCTACACGGGTACCCTTGACGGAGTAAAGGTGTCAGTTACCTCTACGGGTATCGGAGGCCCCTCTGCTTCCATTGCAATTGAGGAGCTTTACGAGCTCGGCGCAGATACCTTTATCCGCGTCGGAACCTGCGGCGGAATGCACAAAAAGGTGCACGGCGGCGACTGCATAGTCGTTACGGATGCAATACGTAACGAGGGCACGAGTAAGGAGTATGCACCGATCGAGTTTCCCGCAGTTGCTGACTTCACAGTAACGACCGCGCTCGTTAACGCTGCCGCATCTCTCGGTTATCCTTACCACGTCGGTGTTGTTCACAACAAGGACGCATTTTACGGCCAACACGCCCCCGAAAATATGCCCGTCAGCTATGAGCTTATCAATAAATGGGAGGCATGGAAGCGACTCGGAACGCTTGGTAGCGAAATGGAATCGTCGACACTCTTTACCGTTGCGGCGGCAAGAGGTTGCCGTGCGGGCGCGGTAATGTATACCGTATGGAATCAGGAAAGCGATGATAATTATTCATCGAAGCCGAACGAGGACACCGATTCCGCTATCCGCATCGCTGTCGAAGCAATAAGAGAGCTTATTAAAAATGACAAATGACGAAAGGCAGGAGTTATCTCCTGCTTTTTGCCCGAAGGAGTAAAAATGATAATATGTTCTAAATGCAAGGCGGTCGTTAACGACGGCGCTTGCCCTATATGCGGAAGAAAGAAATTCGTTACCGAAGCAAAAGAGGACGACCTCGTTTTGCTGACGACCGCAGACTATGTTTTATCCTTCCTTATTGAGGACGTACTCAATGACGCCGGAATAAAGTTCTTGAAGAAGGGGGAACTCGGAAGTGCAGTAACTCTCTACATAGGAGAGCTCACGGAGAGCTTCAATTTCTTCGTTATGGCAAACGATTACGATGAAGCGCTTGCAGTTCTACCGAACATGGAGCTTGATGAAGAAGCATTTGACGAAATTTGAGGTGTGAAATGGACTATATAATCAATGGCTATAAGCCCGAAAAACTGTTTAATTTTTTTGAGGATATCTGCTCGATTCCTCACGGCTCGGGTAACGAAAAGGGAATAGCAGACTATATTGAATGCTTCGCAAAGGAGCGTAATCTTTTCTGCGTACGCGACGCGCTCGACAACGTTTTCATTCGCAAAAACGCGACAGCCGGCTACGAAAACTCTCCTGCGGTTATGCTCCAGGGCCATACCGATATGGTGTGCGAGCAAAACGAAGGCACAGGCCACGATTTTGAGACAGAGGGACTTGACCTCTATATCGAGAACGGATGGCTCAAGGCGCACGGAACAACGCTCGGAGGAGACGACGGAGTAGCAGTTGCAATAATGCTCGCCGCTCTTGACGATAACACCCTTAAGCACCCAACCCTTGAATGTCTCTTTACCACGGGCGAGGAAACAGGTCTTTATGGAGCAACCGGCTTCGATTATTCGGTCGTTACCGCAAAGTCGCTTATTAACCTTGATTCCGAGGAAGAAGGCGTCGCAACGGTAAGCTGCGCAGGCGGGATCGGCATTGATTTTACTCTCAAATGCGAAAGAGTACCGCTTCCGACCTTTGCTCGACCAATATCAATTGAGCTTACAGGTCTTATGGGCGGACACTCGGGAGCAGAAATACACCTTCAGAGAGGAAATGCAAATATACTTCTGTCAAAGATGCTGTCAGCTCTTTATGAAGTTCATCCGTTCACGCTCGTAACGATAAGCGGCGGAAGCCGCGGTAACGCGATCCCGCGCGAAAGTAAGGCAGTAATCTTTACAGATGAGCCGACCGAAGCAACTGAATTTCTTAAGAATTACTCTCACGTTGTCAAGGAGTGGCTGCCTAAGGACGATAAGGGATTCAGAGTTAAGATCGGTAAGGCAAAAGGTGAATATAACTCAATGTTGACCTTTGCAGATACAGTCAAATATCTGACGCTCGTTTCACTCATGCCCGAGGGCGTTATCGCAAGAATGAAGAACATTCCCGAAATGGTTGAAACCTCAAACAATCTCGGCGTCGTACGCGACCTCGGAGATGACGGGATTTTCCTTGACTATCACGGACGCTCCTCGTCAGAAAGTAAAATGGACTGCCTTGAGATCACCTCTAAACAGTTATCTAAGGCGCTCGGAATCGACCTTGATATAAACGGCCGCTATTCCGGATGGCCTATGAAGGACGAATCTCCGCTTGCCGATCTCTATATCAAAACCGCGCCCGAAGTTTTCGGAAAGGGAATAACACCGCGTATTGCAGCTATCCACGCAGGGCTTGAATGCGGAATAATTTGTTCTGCAGTTAAAGACCTCGATGCAATATCAATAGGACCGGTCCTTAAGGACATTCACGCCCCCGGTGAAGCACTTGAGCTTTCATCGTTCTCGCGTCTGTGGTCGCTTGTCGTTCTGATGCTCGAAAGAATGAAATAAGAGGTAATTTTACCGCCGAATTTCGAAAGAGATTTTCGGCGGTTTTTACATAAATTCATATCAAAAAATGTTAAAAACGTAGAATTTATTTCTTGTTCTTGACATAGTTCTGTCTTAATGTTAGAATTAATTGAATATAATAAAATGGAGGAATATATGTTCAAATCCAAAAAGATCCTTTCTGCAGTTCTTGCTGCCGTCTTGGTCATTGGAATGCTTCCTTTAGGTTCTCTTATTGGGCTTTTCAGTGACAGCGGTCTCAAGGTATCTGCTCAAGAAAACACAAACGCCGAAAAGCCGTTGCTTACTATCGGTACGATAGGCGACCCGCATACTGACTACGGTCTGCAAAATGTCGATCCGTACATAAGAACGGCGTACATCACTGCCATGAATGCTCTTGAGGCAGAAGGTATCGACCTCCTACTCGTAGGCGGCGATATGACGTCTGACAACGAGGCAAAAACGGATGTCGCATTCCGTTGGTCTACTGAGGTTTATGACAGAACTATGTCTCAGTACCACAAGTATTCAGCCGCCGCGTCCGCGACGGGAAAGACCCTTTGGGCGTGCGGTAACCACGACTATGAGGTCGGTGCTTTGTATGACAGTACTGCCGATGCAGGTGACTATGATGCATACAAGGGCTTTACCGATATGATGGTCGAAGACTGCGGAACGCCTATCAGTCTCTATACACAGTCTATGGACAGTTCTGCTCCTGCGACGTCGTTTGGCGACTTCTGGCTCGGTGCGCATTACGTTATAAACGGTTTCGACTTTATCATAATCAATTCGCCGTACCACCGTTCTACATACTACACAACGGGAACGCTTAACTGGCTCGATCAAACGCTTGACGGTATCGGTGCAGATAAGACTGTATTCATTACAGGTCACTATCCTCTTTATGATAACCGCGGACTTCATAGTCTCGCAGACGGACTTAAAGATACTAACTATACTAATTTCGTAAACGTCCTTAATAAGTACGATAACGCGATCTATCTTTACGGTCACGAGCACGGCGGACGTAGTACGAGCCAGCTCTGCGATACTATCTATTCGACCGCAGACAGCTTCGAGCGTATTACTCATTATGATGCTAACGGCGACGTAGTTAACAGCAGAAGCACCACCACCACGTCGTTTGTTACTGCATTTATGGGATCCGCTTCGTTCTATAATTACTCCCTCAACCCCAATTGGCTCGACGGTGCAGACCCCGAGATCATTCAGGCGATGACGATAACCGTATACAAGAATCGCATTGAGTTTAAGGTGATCAACTGCGGCAAACAGGAAGGCGAATTCCATGAACCCCTTGTTTGGACCATTAAGCGCGACGTCCTTAATACGGGCGACGTTGTGATAGAGGATGATTCAAACACTTGGGAGCTTCCCATGGACTGGTCGACCGGTATCTCCAAGGACGCGCTCGGCTGGGACATCCCCGTTATGGGCAATTGGTCTATCAGCGGCTTCAGCGACCTTGATACAGCTAAATCCACCTACAAGGAGTCGGCTGCTACACCCGAGGCGGTCAAGGGCGGAGTTGCATATTCAAATGCTCCTCATCCCTATATCGCGACCAATCACAATGAGGGCTACGTCCAGAATAAGACAGTCACCGACTATGGTACTGCGGGTTGGTACGTAAACTATGATGGGCGTTGGACGGGAGTAATTGTCGCGTCCGGTAGGTCTTACTTAAGAGCTACCGCCCGACCCGGTAAGGATGGCGCTATTGTCTTTACCGCACCTTCAAACGGATACTATTCATACTCCGAAATCTTCGAAACTGCCGATCTTACTGCGGGTGCCGCTTATCAAGCAACGATAAGAGTAAACGGCGCTGTTATTGATAGATACGATACAACAGCAAGCGGTGTTATGAATAAGTTCGAGGGAAAGGTAATGCTTAAGGCGGGCGACCGGCTGATGTTTGCATTCGAGCAGACCACAAGTGTCGCTACGACTGACAACACTGCGCGTTGCTTCAATATTCAGAACATCGTTGTAAAGAAGCTTGCATATTCGGAATCGAACTTCAAGGGTGATATCGATATATCTCCCATATTCTCCAATCCTGAAACGCTTACTGATGATCTCGGCAACGTTAAGCTGATGGGTTATGATATGACTGTCTCCGGCAGCGGAATCAACAACCTCTATGAGATCACAGAGGTTATGTACGCGTCGAACTCGGACGACGAATTCTGGGTAGCTCTTGATCCCAGGGGTAAGAACACGAGTGAACAGTACAAGTGGAACTTGACTCAGTCCGGAAAAGCTTATAATTTGCTTTGGGCGGGCTCGAATACGACAGGCAAGATTACAAACGTAGGCGGCTCTCAGCAGACTACCAACACCGGATCGGCTCTCGTATTTACTGCGCCACACGGCGGAATATACACCTTCGAGGCAGCGCTTGGCACTTGCTGGTCTAAGTCCAACTCATACTGGCATGATTACACGATCATGCTGGGCGATGGAACGGTTCTTGAAACAAAGAACAACGTTGGTGCCGCTGATAAGACCGTTACGACTATTGAAGCAACCACCTGGCTTGACGAAGGCGAAAAAGTAATCATAGTTAAGCTTCCTCAGAAAACCAATACCTCCTGTGACGGTGTTGCAACCGTTACTATTACGGAAAACGATCACGTATGCTCGGCAGATACCCTCGGAGATAAGATCAACGGAGTTGCATCCGACTGTATCAACGACGGTACCGTTGCACATTATACCTGCTACTGCGGCGCCATCTACGGCGACGATAAGGCAGATAATGCCCTCACAACAATTGTTGATCCTTCAGACGGTCACACCGACGAAGGAAAGTGTTCTCCTATAGATAATACAACTCATAAGTTCGACAGAGCTTGCTGTGACTACGATGACTCTGTCTCAGCTCACGAGTTTGTTGACGGCTACTGCGCCGCTTGCGAGTATACTTGCGAGCACACCTGGACTGATGGTCAATGCTCCAACTGTAAGCTCGTATGCTCCCACGACTGGACAAATAACGACGGTAAGTGTAAGATCTGCGAGATACCTTGTGAGCACGACTGGTCAAACAACAACGGTATTTGCGCAAGCTGCGGAATCGCTCATGCTAACCACGACTGGAACGCAGAGACCGGCGCATGTAAGACCTGCGGACTCGTCCACGCACACGACGTGACCGCTGATGACGCTACGTGTGTGTCTGAAGCAGTTTGTAGCTGCGGATATACCTACGCAAAGGATCCGACTAACCACGTCGAGGCGATCACGATCGAACTCGGCGGAAACGGCGACGGAACTCACGACTGGCTCTGCCAGGGCTGTCTTGAAGTGGTCGGACCTAATGAAAAGTGCGACTACGATGAAAACCACGTATGTAAGATTTGCACTTACAATAACAAGCCGAATGTAATAATTGCGACAACTAACAAGGTAGACAGCATCATTAACACTATCCTCAGTGATGGCAAGACTACCGACATTGAGGCAGTAGGACCTACCACAGCCATGAATCCTGTATTTGATGTTACGAAGCCGTCAACCGCTCCAGCAGATTACGAGTTCAAGTATCTTAACATCTACTTTGATGAAAACGACGATGTTGTACTTCGTATGACCTTTATAGTTAACGGTGAAGTGACCGTTACCATTAACGGAGACGCGGTAACTCTTAAGCAGGACGAGGGATATAATACTTACTACCTCGATGTAACACCCGTAGCAGGTCAGTACGACGTAGCTAATGTTGTTACCGTAAACGGCGATACGTATAACGTATCTCTCTACTCCTACATCAAGCTTGCTCTTCAGGGCAACGAAGTTAAGCTTACCGATGCAGAAGAAACTCTACTTAAGGCCCTCTATGACCTTAACGAACTTAT
>JAFTTT010000043.1 GCA_017466625.1 Clostridia bacterium | reverse complement strand
GATCACCCTTCTCAATGCATTCGAGATCGCTGACTCCGTTCTTGCAGACGGCGTACAGTCCATTTCCGAGCTGATCAACGTTCCTGGCATCGTAAACCTCGACTTCGCTGACGTTACTACCGTTATGAAGGACGGCGGCCCTGCTCACATGGGTATCGGTACCGCTAGCGGTAAGGACAAGGCAACCGAAGCTCCCCGTCTCGCTATCTCCTCTCCCCTTCTCGAGACCACGATCGCAGGTGCAAAGGGTATCCTTATCAGCATCACCGCTTCTCCTGACATCGGACTCGAAGAGATCGAGACCGCATCGCAGCTCATCTCCGATGAAGCTCATCCCGATGCAGAGATCATTTGGGGTGTTGCGTTCGACGACAGTCTTGAGGACACCATGACCATCACCGTTGTTGCAACCGGCTTTGACGCTCCCAAGAAGGAGACCAAGACCACCGCAAAGGCAGCTTACGCTCCTAAGCAGGGTGACAACGAAGAGAGCGACGAAGAGAACGGCGAAGCAGCTGATCCTTCCGTTCCCGACGACGATTTCCTTGCACTTTGGGACATCGTCCAGAAGAAGAGAAACGCAGGTAACTGATTAATATTTAACGCGGCTCAATGAGCCGCGTTTTTATTTTATTTTTGATTTTTCTCTTGACATCGGGGTAATACTGTGATATAATATCATTCGTGTTAAAAATGCCCCTGTAGCTCAGTTGGTAGAGCACTTGACTTTTAATCAAGTTGTCCGGAGTTCGACTCTCCGCAGGAGCACCAGAAAAGGACTTCCATCAGGAAGTCCTTTTTCAATATTTTTCTTATATGCAGAAGCCGCCGTCGACCGAGATGATCTGTCCCGTAACGAAAGAAGCGCCGTCAGAAGCGAGGAAGAATACCGTTTCCGCAACCTCCTCGGGAGTTCCGATGCGGCAAAGCGGTGTCGACTCGGAAAGCTCGGCCATCGTCTGTTCGGTAAGAGAAGCGTTCATTTCAGTCTTAATTACGCCGGGAGCTACGCAGTTCACTCTGATGCCGGACGGACCGAGCTCCTTTGCAAGCGCTTTGGTAAGACCGATCACAGCCGCCTTAGATGCCGAATAAACGCTCTCGCAGGACGAACCGCTGATCCCCCACATGGAAGAAACGTTGACGATGCTTCCCCTGTGCTCCTTCAGCATATACTTTACCGCCTCACGGGAGCAGTAAAAGGTTCCGTTATAATTTATACCGTTGACACGCTCAAATTCTTCGTCTGTAATATCGGTCAGAAGTCCGAATGAGCAAACGCCCGCGTTATTGACAAGAACGTCAATGCCACCGAATTTTTCGTAAACATCAGCAAAAAGCTTTTTGACCTGATCTGATTTCGATACGTCGACCTTGTAAGTCAAAGCCGACATCCCTTCCCTGTTAAGTTCAAGGCAGAGCGCTTCAGCTTCAGATTGTGAATTGTTATAGCAAATAACCGTATTATATCCGCGGCGAGCAAACATGTTCGCAGTTGCTCTGCCGATTCCGCGCGACGCACCGGTAATTATAGCAGTTTTCATACATACTCCTTTTACGACGGCAAATACTGTCTACGGTGTCATTATATCACAGCGCAAAAATATTTTCAACAAAAATTCCCGAAATAATCACATTACTGTCACATTAAGCGTTTATAATCAAAGCATAAAGAATAAAAGGAGAACATCATGAATAATCCTTACGATCAGAATCTCAACAATGATGCTGAAATTAAAACAGAAAATACTCCCGTAAACGAGGAGCCGGCTCCGAAGCCCGAGGAAGAAAAGACTGAGCAGGCGCAAAACACGCAAAGCGGCACGCAGAACACTTCACAAGGATACTCGGAGCAGTATCAGCAGTATAACCGTAACACCTATAATCAGCAGTATACCCCGCCCTACGGTGAGTACAGACAGAGTACACAGTATAACCCGAATAATCAGTACGGCTATCAGCGTCCGCAATATAACGGATATTACGGAAATCCCGGCTACTACGGTCAGCAGGCACCGCAGGCGCCGACCTATTCGCCTTACAACAGACAGCAGGCGAATAAACCCGAGAAAAAACCCGCGTCAAAGGGCTTCGTTATCGGAATGCTCGCGATCGCTCTTATAATTTCCATCGTTGCTAACTTCACCCTTTGCGCTCTGTTGATTCCGTACGAGGATACGAACAGCTTCAACCCCGGTGACGTAATTGTTCAGTACGCGCCGAAAAATGAGACAACAGCGCCCATAACCGATAAGGGCGTTTCGGCATACGTTGCTTCTGTCGCACTCAATAGCGTTGTTGAAGTAACGACTGAGACCGTCGAGACCGACACATATTACGGACAGTACATTACCGAAGGCGCAGGAAGCGGAGTTATAGTATCCTCCACCGACGACGGAAGCTATATTCTGACCTGTGCACACGTTATAGAAGGCGCAGGAAAGATAATCGTCACGCTCAAGGACGGAACGGAATACGAGGCAGACGCTTACGTATGTGACGCAGAAAGCGACATCGGAGTTATCAAGCTCAACGTCAAGGGACTTCCCGTCGCAACAGTAGGACACTTTGATGAGGTCGTCGTGGGCGAAACGGTCGTCGCCATCGGCAATCCGCTCGGAACGCTCGGCGGATCGGTAACGAACGGCATCGTAAGCGCTCTTGACCGCGATATCATCATCGACGGAACTACCTATCATCTTCTCCAGACTAACGCAGAGATCAACCCCGGCAACTCGGGCGGCGGTCTCTTCAACGCAAAAGGCGAGCTGATCGGCATAGTGAACGCTAAATCCATCGGCGAAAACGTTGAAGGACTCGGCTTTGCAATTCCCGTAAACGACGCTATCGAAATAATGACCGACCTCATTGAGAAGGGCTACGTTTCGGGCAGAGTCAAGCTCGGCTTCGAGCTCTTCGAGATACAGACGGAGGAAGATATCAGATACTGGTTCAAGTATAGCAGATACTTCACCGACTACGGCGTATATATCGCATCTGCGGAAAGCTCTGATTTCCACCAGGGAGACCTTCTCGTTGCTATCAATTCCGTAAAGATCGCCACGATTGCAGACGTTAAGGCGCTTCTCCAGGAATTTGAGGTAGGACAAACGGTGACCGTTACGGTATCAAGAATAGTCGGAAACAAGGTTCAGATCTACGATTACCAGCTTACCTTGACCGAAAAGACGGCATAATTGTTGCAATTACTCGCGAAATAATGTATAATCAAGGGGGACGGTAGCGTTACCGTTCCCCTATTTTATAAGGATGGTTCGTTTATGTACAATATTCTCGTTGTGGACGACGAAATACAGATCAGAAAGCTTATAAAGAAGTATGCCGAGTATGAGGGTCACGACGTGACCGAAGCGGAAAACGGCATTGAGGCCGTTCGGCTTTGCGAAAACCGACGTTTCGATATTATCATTATGGATATAATGATGACCGTGCTTGACGGTCTGTCTGCGAGCAGAATTATACGCGGCTTTTCGGATACTCCGATACTCATTCTCTCCGCGCGCGGTGAGGAATACGATAAGATCAGCGGTTTCCGTGTCGGAATCGACGATTACGTCGTAAAGCCGTTCTCCGGCAAGGAGTTAATGATGCGAATAGACGCTATAATGAAGCGCGTCAATTCGCCGAAAAAGGAAGAAAAGAAAGATCTATTCCGCTACCGCGGTCTTGAGATCGACTTCGCAGCGCGAACGGTCGTGATCGACGGTGAGCGTGCATATCTATCGCCAAAGGAATACGATCTGCTCTCTTACATGTGCAAAAACAAAAACATAGCGCTTTCGCGCGAACGGCTTATAACCGAGGTCTGGGGTTACGACTTTTTCGGTGACGACAGAACCCTCGACACTCACATAAAGCTTCTCCGTAAGACCCTAAAGAATTACAGCGATATGATAGTTACTTTGCGAGGGGTGGGATACCGTTTTGACACAGAGTAATTCCCATAAACCGAAAATACGCCTCAAGCTCCTCGCCTTTATGGCGGGCTTTACGGGCATTGTAATTCTTCTTTTGTGGCTGCTTCAGATCGTATTTCTCGGTACGATCCACCGTAACGTAAGGATTTCCGAGACGAAAGATATAGCAAGAAAGCTCACTTCCTACACCGAGGCGCCGATCACGCTCGAGAGCAAGGCTCAAAAGCTCGCAAGCACCAAGTCAGTGTGCATCGTTGCATACCGATTTGACAGGAATCGTGCAACCGAAATGTTTTCATGCGACGTAACCGAAAACTGCGTTATACATTCGATGGAAAAAGGTGAGTTGATCTCAATACACGACAAGGCAAAAGCCAACGGCGGTAACCTTCTTCGCTACTATTTCTACAATTCCGAAAAGAACAAATATGAGTTGACCGACGAGGTGAGCGACGGACAGTCGATAGTGTATTCATTTATTGTCAAGGACGCTCGTGGAAACGATATGCTATTCATTATAAACGCTTACGTATCCCCCGTTGCTTCGACCGTCAGAACTCTCAACTATCTTCTCATAATAATAAGCGTTACGATGATAATACTGTCTATCATATTAACGCTGATACTCTCACATTCGATAACGAAGCCGATAACAAAAATAAGCGCGTCGGCAAAGGAGCTTGCAAAGGGCAATTACGAGATCGGCTTCGATGGCGGATCATACCGCGAAGCCGAGGAGCTTTCGGAAACGCTTACTTACGCCGCGTCGGAGCTTTCACGAGTGGACAAGCTGCGCTCGGAGCTTATCGCAAATACGACGCACGATCTGCGCACTCCACTTACGATGATAACCGGATATGCAGAGCTGATGCGTGATTTCGAGAGTGAAAACACACCCGAAAACGCCGCAATTATCGCAGATGAGGCGAAGAGAATGACGTCGCTCGTCAACGATATGCTCGAGATATCAAAGCTCGAAAACGGCGTTGCAAAGGCAAACTGCGAACAGTTTAACATAACTGAAGCAGTCGCCGCCGAGATCGAGAAATATCAGGAGTTCTGCCGCAAGGACGGATATATTCTCCGCTTTGAGGCGAACGAGAGCGTCATTGTAAAAACAGACCGCACAAAAATAACTCGCGCTCTTCTGAACCTCGTGAACAACGCATTGACATACACAGGCGCAGATAAGACCGTTGTTGTCCGCCAGGAACGCTACTTTAACGGCGAAAGAGACGTTCTGCGCTAGTCTGTCATCGACTCGGGCGAAGGCATTCCCGAGGATAAGCTTCCGCTTATCTGGGACAGATACTATAAGGTCGACAGTCCGCACAAGCGCTCAGCGCAAGGAAGCGGCCTTGGTCTATCCATCGTCAATAAGCTGATGACGCTGATCGGCGGTCATTGCGGAGTTCTCTCATCAAACGGCAACGGAAGCATATTCTGGATAGAAATTAACGTATAAAAAAAGCACCCTTTCGGGTGCTTTTTTGTTTTAATCTTTAGTCCTCAAGCTTCATATAACCGTCTTTAACGAGACCGATCTTGCGAAGGATCTCGTTGATAATAAACGAAAGAACTGCGGGAAGAATGAAGCAGACGAGTACAAGACCTATCCAGTTAAGAACGGTAACGTCAGCGGTATATCCGTTCACCTTATCGAACCAACCGAGTATCATACCGATAGGTCCGAGCAGACCGCAGGTACCCATACCGGAATTGATTGCCGCACCGTACATACGGAGTCCGAAAACGCAGACTGCAAGAGGTCCCGTAATTGCCGAAGCAACGGTAGGCGCGATCCATATCTGCGGATGACGAATAATGTTCGGCATCTGAAGCATGCTCGTGCCGATTCCCTGCGAAAGGAGTCCGCCCCATTTGTTTTCTCTGAAGCTGATAATCGCAAAGCCGACCATCTGCGCGCAACAACCCGCAACAGCTGCCGCGCCTGCAATTGCAAGTCCCTCGTTACCGTTCGTGTGAACAGCATAGCTTCCCGTAAGAAGAAGGCCTGCACAAATAGCCGCGCTTGAAATCGGAAGAGTAAGAACAACGCCGACAACGACAGAGATGATAATAGAAGCAACGAACGGTGCCTGAAGCGATGCCCAGCCGATAAAGTCGCTTATGTAACCAACGGCTTCACCGATGTAAGGAGCGACAAGGATAGAGAGTCCGCAACCGACAAGGATCGTAACGAAAGGCGTAACGATGATATCGACCTTCGTTTTCTTCGAAACGAGCATACCAACTTCAACGGCAACGATAGCGATGAAGAATACGGCAAGAGGTCCGCCGGCAGCACCGAGAGCGTTTGCCGCATGACCGACTGCCGCCGCCGAGAATATAACGAGAGGATGCGCCTTCAGCGAGTAAGCGATAGCCGCCGCCATAGCGGGGCCCGCCATTGCCTGCGCATAGCCGCCGATCTCTACGAGGAACTCAAGCTTCGGTATCATACCGAGCGCCTTGAATATCGTTCCGATAAGGAGCGACGCAAAGAGTCCCTGCGCCATTGCGCCCATCGCGTCAATAAAATAGCGTTTTAGAATTTTCTTTACCATTTTAATGCCTCCGAAAAATTATTGTAAATATTATATTACTTTGATAAAACAAAATCAATATTAAAACTGACAAATTTTGTCGGAAATAAGGGTGAAATTTTATTTATCCCACTTATTTTTGCCCTTGAGGTCATTATAGATCGAAACGAAGCTGTCGTGACGGCTCTTAACTATCTCGCCGCGCTTTACCGCATCGTAAATAGCACAACCGTCCTCGCAAAGATGCGTACAGCGCGTGTAACGGCATCCGCCTATGTACTTATCAAACTCGGGAAAAGTATATAAGAGATCTTCCTTATCGAAGAAATCAAAACGAACAAAGTCAAGAAGCGAAAAACCGGGGGTGTCAGCAACGTAGCCATCTGTACCGTCACCGAAAAGCTCGGAGAGCGGATAAAGCTCAACGTGGCGCGTAGTATGCTTACCGCGCGCGATCTTGGCGCTTATCTCGCCGGTTTCAAGCTCAAGCTCGGGAAAAAGCGCGGTCATAAGCGTCGATTTTCCGACGCCCGACGCCCCTGCAAAGCAAGAGATAAGTCCCTTGCATTCATCGTGAATATACTGTCTTATTTCCGGTACGGCGCTGCTGTCCTTGCCCGAAATAAAGGTCTTGAATCCCGAGCGCTGATAAATATCGGCAAGCTCGCGCGCCTTTTCGGGCGCAATATCTGCCTTTGTAACGGTAATAACGGGGCGGATACCGCAATGCTCGGCTATACAGGTAAGCTTGTCTATAGAGAGAAGCGCCGGCTCGGGCTCTGCGGCGGCAAAGGTTATGAAGATAACGCCAACGTTCGATATCGGCGGACGGATAAGACAGTTCTTCCGCTCGTCAATTCCGTGAAGAACGTAGCCGCCATCGTCAAGGACGGTAACGTCATCCCCTATACACGGCTTTACGCTTTCGTGACGAAAAGCGCCCTTCGCCTTGCAGGATATCGTTTCACCGCTGCTCAGACGAATGAAATACAGTCCCCCTATTCCCTTTATAAGCTTTCCTTTTAATTCCATATTATATCCCCGTTATTTGATACTAACATTTTATAACACTTTAGAAGAAAAATCAAGTATTTAGTCAAAAAAGAAAAGGGAGCGTTAGCTCCCTTAATCAATATTCTTTGTCGCTATAATGTTACTGCCGCAAACGTCGGTAAGAATCACGTCTCCTACCTTAACGGGTGCGGTAACCGACGCATTTCTTATCTTATCCATAACGGTGAAGATGTCACTCTTCGCAACGGGCGTTTCTGTCTTGACGCTTACCATTACGTCCTCGCGGTTAGAAACGCGAACGATAGAGGTAACGGTTCTTTTCGGCGAAACGACCTCCTCCTCGCCGTAATAGCGCCCTCTCGGGCAGGAGTTTCCCGTGACGAAAACGTTGTCTCCGTCGACGGTAACGTTAAGCGTGCATCCTCGCGGACAAAGTATGCAAGTAAGATTTCTTTCCATCACATTTCCTCCAGATCGACTCTTATATCGCCGTCAACGTCGCGAAGCTTAGCGGCTTTAAGGGTGATCTTTTCCATTTCGCCCGGTGTCGCGCGAAGCTTAACCGCCGTCGCAATAACCGTATCGCCGCTCTTTACCGTAAACTTGACCTTACCGAAAGGAGCAGTTACACGAAGGAAAATATCGGTATCCCCGCCGCGGGTATTGACCCTTTGCGGAAGAACGTAACGAACTCCGTTGCCTGCTACCGCCTTAACTCTGTTCTCTGCCCTGTCAAGTCCCTTGACGTAATTTGCCGCGCCCTTACCTGCTATCTCGGCTTCGTCGGAGACGTAATCTACGAGATCGTGTACCTGAAGCACGTTTCCGCAGGCAAATATACCGCTGACGTCGGTCATTCTGTTTTCGTCAACGACTGCACCGCCCGTTATCGGATCGATTCCGATTCCGGCACCTCTTGTCAGCTCGTTTTCGGGGATAAGACCGACTGACAGAAGAAGCGTATCGCAAGAAATGTATCTCTTTGTCTCGGGCTTGACCTGACGTCTTTCGTCAACCTCTGCAATCGTAACACCCGTAAGGCGCTCGTTTCCGTGTATCTCGGCAACCGTCGTATTAAGATAAAGCGGAATACCGTAGTCCTCAAGACACTGAACGATGTTTCTCGTTAGACCCCCGGAATACGGCATGATCTCGCATACCGCCTCGACGGACGCTCCCTCAAGCGACATTCTTCTCGCCATGATAAGACCGATATCGCCCGAGCCGAGAATAACGACCTTCTTGCCGACGGAATAACCCTCGCAGTTGATAAGCTTCTGCGCACAGCCCGCACTGAACACGCCCGACGGACGCGTTCCGGGAATATTGAGTGCGCCTCGGCTTCTTTCGCGGCAACCCATAGCGAGTATGACCGCCTTTGCCTGAAGCTTCAGAATTCCGCATGTGTTGGTAGCGGTAACGACCTTATCGGGTGTGACCGAAAGGACGGTCGTGTCAGCGCAAACGGTTATTCCGCGCTTTTCGACCTCAAGCTGATAGTGATGCGCATATTCGGGTCCGGTCAGCTCTTTCCCGAGCTTATGTAGACCGAAGCCGTTATGAATACACTGGCGAAGTATTCCGCCGACCTCTTTTTCGCGGTCTATGATCACAACGTCCTTTATTCCGCTGTCAAACGCGGCAACTGCCGCCGCCATTCCTGCAGGGCCGCCGCCGATTATTACTATATCGTGGTTTTCCATATCAAAGCTTCTCGGTAACTATATACGAGCCGCCGCCGTTTTTCGTTACCTGCTCCTTTCCGATGCCTCTTTCCTCGGCGATCAGCTTCATTACAGTCGGCGAACAGAATCCGCCCTGGCATCTTCCCATTCCTGCGCGGGTACGGCGCTTAACGCCGTCAAGATCGCGTGCAGGAGGATTAGTCCTAACTGCGTAACGCATCTCGCCCTCGCTGATGCCTTCACAGCGGCAAACGATCCGTCCGTACGCGGGATTTGCCTTAATAAACTCGTTCTTTTCGTCATCGTTCATCTTACGGAAGAAATGCGGGTCGTTACGCTTGCCGTTAAAGGAAGCGCTCTTCTCAAGAGTTAAACCTATACCCTTGAGGATATCAATCACGTATTCCGCGATGCTGACGCAACAAGTAAGACCGGGAGAGTCGATCGCCGCGACGTTGATAAACTGCGGGCAAGCCGCGCTTTCGCCTATAATGAAATCTCCGTCCTTATTCGAAGAACGAACGCCAGTAAAGGACGTAATTACGTTTCTGAAATTGACCGTCGGTACGCTCTTGAGCGCAAGAGTATTTACCTTATTCATACCGTCAGCGGTCGTCTCCTTATTAGCGGGAGAAGCAACAACTGCCGCCGTCGGTCCAGTAAGCAGATTTCCGTCGACCGTAGGTGAAACGAGTATTCCCTTTCCCTCTTTTGTCGGGACCTGGAAGATCGTGCGGCTGACTCTTTCGCCCTCGCTCTTATCGAGTAGCAGATATTCGCCGGCACGCGGGATTATCTCTATTGAATCATCCCCGACAAGCGAAGCGATCTTGCCCGAATAAGCCCCTGCGGAATTTATAACGTAATCGGCGTATACGGTTCTTCCGTCCTTGGAGGTGATCTCGAAAGCATCGCCGTTCTTGCTGATGGAAGTAACCTCAAAATCGGTCACGAGCGACGCGCCGTTATCCATAGCGTTACCGACCGAAGCAACGGTAAGCTCGTAAGGACATACGATTCCCGCATTCTTGACCCAAAGCGCCGCGACGACGCTTTCGGAAAGGTTCTTTTCAAGCTCTCTCGCCTTGTCACCGTCAATGATCTCAAGAGCGGTTATTCCGTTCTCGTGTCCTCTCTTATAAAGAACGTCAAGGTGTTCCTTTTCTTCCTCGGAAAAGGCGCAAACGAAGGATTCGTTACGCTTTATCGGCACGTTGAGCTCTAACGCTGTGTTAAAGAGCTTCTCAACGCCCGAAGCGTTCAGCTTCGCCTTGAGCGTACCCGGCTCGGGGTCGTAACCGCCGTGAACGATACCGCTGTTTGCCTTTGATGCGCCGAGAGCGACGTCGTTTCCCTTTTCGAGCATTACCGTCTTTATACCGTAACGGGTAAGCTCGCGCCCTATCATTCCGCCGATAACGCCAACGCCGATGACGGCGACGGTATATTTCATGTTATTCATAAATACCAAAGCTCCTTCTTTCCGGTCGAGACCGCTACCGCTCCGTGCGACAGCGCAGCAGTTATCTCCGCCTTTGTTTCTATAAGTCCGCCTGCGATTATCGGCTTTCCGCTATCAGAAAAGCGTTCGATTATCTTCGGGATAACACCCGGCATTATCTCGATAATATCAGCCGACGGATCGTCAATATCCGCCATCGCGCTGACTACGCCCTGACTGTCGAGAGTAAAGACTCTCTTAACGGTAATAAGGGATCTTTCCTTTGCCGCCTTGATAAGATTCCCTCTCGTACTGATAATACCGTCGACACCGAGATCCTTAAGATAATCGATTCCGTACCTGTCCTTACCGATCCCCTCGGCGAGGTCAATATGAACGAATATCATCTTACCGTTACCGTGCGCAAGCTCGATACCGTCCTTGACGGTGTTGATGTTTGCACCGAGATCGAATATTATCGACGACGGCGACGACACCGCCTCACCGATGCCCTTGTCCTTGACCGCCGCGATAACGGGACAGTCGTCAAGGAGTGATAGAATTTTCTCCATATTTTCTCCTAAAAAATCAAAAAGCAAAAGTACCCCTTATGGGGATGTACTTTTGCTTTCTCAAAATCTCGCTCGTTATTATACTACAAGCTTACCGCTTTGTCAATAGATATTCGCCTTTTTTTCAAAAGCAAAATTACTGCTCGATCTCGGTGTATACTACGTTTTCAAGCTCTCTGATATCGGAAGTAATATCGTGATACAGACGTCTTGAAATTATAAAATCGATTCCCAGATTTCCCTGGAAACCGCTCTTGGGCGGAACGACCTTATGAGCAAATTCCTTGTCTATAAACGAGCTGATCTTTTCAATTATCTCGTTTGCCTTATACATATCGTCTATCTCAACGTAGATGACCTCTACGCTCTTACGTCTTCTTTCAAGACGCGCGAAGATGATAAGAGAAAGAACAAGAAGAACAGTCGCAATAACTGCTCCCGCATAAAAACCGCATCCGACGGCAATACCGATAATAGCGGTAGTCCAGACGCCTGCCGCGGTCGTAAGACCCATTATAACGTTATTATCCTTAAGGATGATCATTCCTGCGCCAAGAAAACCGATACCGGAAATGACCTGCGCGGCAATACGCATCATATCGCCGTTGTTGCCGAGCTCTTTCGCGGCATAAATTCCGATAAGAGAGGTCAGCGCGGCACCCATACAAACAAGCACGTGAGTACGTATGCCTGCGGCTCTGCCGTGCTTTGCTCTTTCGCTTCCTATAACGACTCCGATCACGACCGTAAGGGCAAGACGGAATGCAACTTTGTATATAAATTCCATAAGTATGTAACTCCTATTACGTTCTTTTAATACATTATACAACATTTCTGCAATAAAGTAAACACAAAAGACAAAAATTATAAAAATTTGCGTATTAGGGCATCATGAGAACGATTAGTCTTGATTTTCAGGGCGGAATATGATAGAATGATAAGGTAATTTTTTAGAAACGGAAACAAAACTATGGACATTTTAGTAAAGCTATCAGAAGAACTCAAGCTTCCGCAAAAGCAGGTCGATGCGGCAGTTAAGCTGATCGATGAAGGAAACACGATTCCCTTCATCGCGCGTTACCGTAAGGAGGTAACGGGATCTCTTGACGATACCGTGCTCCGCACGCTGAACGACCGTCTGACCTATCTTCGCAACCTTGAAAAGCGCCGCGAAGAGGTCCGCGCATCGATTCTCGAGCAGGATAAGCTCACCCCCGAAATAAACGAGGCGCTCGATAAGGCAGAGATCCTCGCCGAGATCGAGGATATATACCGCCCCTTCAAGCCGAGAAGAAAGACCAGAGCCGATCTTGCACGTGAAAGAGGACTTGAGCCGCTCGCGGCAGAGCTGATCGCCCAGAAAAATTCCTATGATAAATCCCTCTCCGAAATGGCAGAGGAATATATAAATGAAGAGCTCGGCGTGATCAGTGCCGACGACGCGCTCAACGGTGCCTGCGATATCATTGCCGAGGACATCTCCGATAACGCCGACTACCGACGCCGCATAAGAGAGCTTTCTCATTCATTCGGAACGCTTAAGACCGAAAAGGTCGGCGAGGATGAAAACGGTACCTATTCGATGTATTACGAATACTCGGAGAAAATGTCCGATATCCCCGGCCACAGAATACTCGCAATAAACCGTGCAGAGAAGGAAGAGGTGCTGAAGGTAACCTTCTCGGTTCCCTCCGATCTTATCCTGAACGACCTTTTTGCAAAGGTCGTAGAAAACCCGAAAAGTCCCGCGTTCAAGTACGTTGCACGCGCAGTCATCGACGGCTATGACCGTCTTATAGCTCCTTCTATTGAGCGTGAGCTTCGCTCCGACGCGTTTGATAACGCCTGCGAGGGCGCGATAAAGCTCTTCTCGGAGAACCTCAAGAATCTTCTTATGACTCCGCCCCTCAAGGGCAAGACCGTCCTCGGTCTCGACCCGGGATACCGTACCGGCTGCAAGCTTGCAGTAGTCGATAAGACGGGTAAGGTGCTCGATACCGCCGTCATCTACCCGACGAAGCCGCACGAGAGAATAGCTGACGCCGAGAGGATAACGGGCGGACTTATAAAGAAATACGGAGTTGACGTCGTCGCTATCGGTAACGGTACGGCTTCAAAGGAAAGCGAAATATTCATCGCTACGCTTATCAAAAAGCTTCCCGAGAAATTCCGCTACGCAATGGTAAGCGAGGCGGGTGCATCTGTATATTCGGCGTCGAAGCTCGCGGCAGAGGAATTCCCCGATTTCGACGTTACGCAGAGAAGCGCTGTATCTATCGCACGCCGTCTGCAGGACGCTCTTGCGGAGCTCGTAAAGATAGATCCGAAGTCGATCGGCGTAGGTCAGTATCAGCACGATATGAAGCCCGCGCGTCTTTCCGAGGCACTGGAGGGCGTAGTTGAAAACTGCGTAAATACCGTCGGTGTCGACTTGAACACCGCATCCCATTCCCTGCTTTCCTACGTTGCGGGCATCAACGCAACATCTGCAAAGAACATCGTAAAATACCGCGAGGAAAACGGCGAGTTCCGCTCACGCGCAGAGGTGCTCAAGGTACCGAGAATAGGCGCCAAGGCATACGAGCAGTGCGCAGGATTTTTGCGCGTTTCGGGATCGAGTGAGATACTCGACTGCACAGGAGTTCACCCCGAGTCATACGACGCGGCAAGAAAGCTCATCTCCACCTTCGGGTACGGTAACGACGATATTAAGAACGGTAAGCTGTCTGCCCTCCGCGCATCGGTCAAGGAATACGGTGAAAAGAAGATCGCCGAAGAGCTCGGCATCGGAGTCCCGACTCTTAACGATATCATAGGCGAGCTTGAAAAGCCGGGACGCGACGTCCGTGACGAAGCACCCGAGCAAGAATTCCGCGACGATATTCTCGACATGTCCGACCTTAAGGAAGGAATGGTGCTCACAGGCACCGTCCGTAACGTCATCGACTTCGGTGCATTCGTAGATATCGGAGTTCATCAGGACGGTCTCGTTCATATATCGCAGATATCGAACAAGTATATCAAGCATCCGTCCGAGGTTCTTTCGGTCGGTGACAGAGTGACCGTCAAGGTATTGACAGTCGACGTTAAGAAGCAGCGTATCGGACTTACGATGAAGCTCTGATTTCTAATTTATTAGAAATATAGGCGTCCCTAAAACCTCAAAATGCTCCCTTTTGCGGCTTTAATATGACAAGTTGCACAAAAGGGAGCATTAAAATTTGGAGAAATAAACTCTTCCATTTGATAAGGATTTTTGATAGAATATTACCGTCAATAATTATGTAAACTCGACGCCCCCTTCAGGGCGCAATTTTCAGGAGGAAAATCATGGCAAGTCTATCTTTTAAGCACATTTACAAAAAGTATCCCGGCGGCGTAACTGCGGTTTCGGATTTCTGCCTTGAGGTCAAGGATAAGGAATTTATAATCTTCGTCGGTCCTTCCGGTTGCGGTAAGTCTACTACCCTTCGTATGATCGCAGGTCTTGAAGAGATCACAGAGGGTGAGCTTTTCATCGGCGACCGTCTTATAAACGACGTTGCTCCTAAGGACAGAGATATCGCGATGGTTTTCCAGAACTACGCTCTTTATCCTCACATGACTGTTTTCGATAACATGGCATTCGGTCTTAAGCTCCGTAAGGTTCCGAAGGAGACCATCAAGAGAAAGGTTGAGGAGGCCGCAAGAATCCTTGACATCGCACACCTTCTCGACAGACGTCCTAAGGCGCTTTCCGGTGGTCAGAAGCAGAGAGTTGCACTCGGACGTGCTATCGTCCGTGAGCCGAAGGTCTTCCTTCTCGACGAGCCGCTCTCCAACCTCGACGCTAAGCTTCGTGCAGCGATGAGAACCGAGCTTACCAAGATCCATCAGCGTCTCGGTACTACCTTCGTATACGTTACTCACGACCAGGTAGAGGCAATGACGATGGCGACCCGTATCGTCGTTATGAAGGACGGTCTTATCCAGCAGGTCGATACCCCTCAGAACCTTTACGATTACCCTGCTAACACCTTCGTTGCCGGCTTTATCGGAACTCCCCAGATGAACTTCATCGACGCTACCCTCAAGAAGGATGGCTCCGACGTATATATCGTATTCGGAAAGAACGAGATCAAGCTTCCCGCAGAAAAGGCGCAGGATCCCGCACTCGCTGATTACATCGGCAAGGAAGTTATCGTTGGCGTTCGTCCCGAATGTCTTAAGGATGAGCCCCTCGCGATCAGCACTATGGCTGACTCCGTTATCGACGCTCACGTTGACGTTACCGAGCTTATGGGCGCAGAGATCTACCTCTACGTTTCGACCGATGGTATCGATCCTTCCGCTCCTCAGAACCTCATCGCCCGCGTTTCTCCCCGTGCGGTTGCAAGAACCGGAGACGATATCAAGCTCGCGATTGACGTTCAGAGAATCCACATCTTCGACAAAGACACCGAAATGTGCATCGTTCACTGATAAGCTGCTTAAACACCGCAGGCAAATGCCTGCGGTGTTTTTTATGTTATCTTTATTAATAAATTTTTCAGTTGACAAAATACGCCATGTATTATATAATATATGTGTTATGTCCATTATATGAAGGGAGCATTTAGAATGAAAGACAGATCCCCGCGTTATAAGGCAAAAATAGTAACAGACCTGCTTCAAATGGTACGCACGGGTGCCGAGCTTTTTGAAGACAAGGATATCTACATTTATCAGGAGCAAAAGACCGAAAAGCATCTTTCCTACCGTGAAAACTACGAAAGAGTGCTCTATTTCGGTACCGCCCTCAAGTCTCTCGGACTTTTGGGTAAAAACGTTGCCGTTGTAGGTGATACGCACCCGTCCTATATGACGACCTTCCTTTCCGTCATCGCAGGAAACGGCACGGTAGTTCCGCTTGATAAGGACGTCCAGGACGATACGCTCATTGACTTTATGAATATCGCAGAGGTAAGTGCGGTCGTATATACCGAAAACTTCAATAACCGTCTGCGCAACTATAAGGATCGCCTTCCCAACGTAAAATACTATATCCCGATCATGGACTGGTCGGAGGATATGACCGACGAAAGCGTAATCGCGTTCAACGCGCTCCTTAAGCTCGGTAAAGAGCTTTATGAAAACGATAAGTCGTTTTCAGAGATAGAGCCCGACCTTTCTCACGTCGCCGCAATTCTCTTCACGTCGGGAACGACGGGAACGAGTAAGGGCGTAATGCTCACTCATAAGAATTTCGTAGCGGCAACAAACGGCTCATGCCAGACGATGGATCACTTCAGCGATAAAAACAACTTCGTTGACTGTCTGCCGATGAATCACTCTTACGAGATCACCTGCGGTCAGCTCGCGATCCAGAACCTCGGCGCAACGATGGCAATAAACGACAGCGTCAAAAACGCGCTTCGTAACTTTGCAAAGTATAAGCCGAATGCCTTGATGCTCGTTCCGCTCTACGTCGAAACGATGCACAAGAAGATCTGGGCAGAGATCGGCAAAAAAGGCATGACGAAAACCGTCCGTAACCTTATGAAGATATCGAACGGACTTCTTAAGATCGGAATCGACATGCGCCCCAAGTTCTTCGGACAGATAACGGGTGCCTTCGGCGGCCAGCTCAAGCACATCGTCGTCGGCGGCGCTCCGATGAGCCCGAACGTAATAAACGATATGCGCTCCTTCGGAATATACATCCTCGAGGGCTACGGAATCACGGAATGCTCTCCCCTCGTCGCAGTTAACCCCTACGGCAGAGAGAAGCTTCACTCCGTCGGTCCCGCCGTTGCTTGCTGTGAAGTCAGAATAGACAAGAGCGACGACGAAGAGACCGGCGAGATCCTCGTCAAAGGCGATAACGTAATGCTCGGCTATTATAAGAACGAGGAAGCAACGAAGGAAGTCTTTACCGACGACGGATATTTCCGCACCGGAGACATCGGTTATATGGATAAAGATGGCTACATATACATAACGGGACGTAAGAAGAACGTAATAATCCTTTCAAACGGTAAAAACGTCTTCCCCGAGGAGCT
>JAFTTT010000042.1 GCA_017466625.1 Clostridia bacterium | reverse complement strand
CCGTTATATTGTCGGTTCCGCCGCCCTCGTTAGCAAGCTTGATGAGCCGCTCGGCGCATTTTTCAAGCTCTTCCTTGGTCTCCGCCTTTACGTTCTCGGCGATGACGTCGTTCGGAACGCAGTTGGTAAGACCGTCGGTGCAGAGAAGCAGATACCCGTCTGTTTCGTGCTCGAGGTAGAAAACGTCGGGATTAGTCTTTGCCTCGTTACCTATCGAGCGGATTATTATGTTTCTGATCGAGGCATTCTTTGCGTCGTTTACCGTTATCTGTCCCATATCGACGAGGTACTGTACGTATGAGTGATCGCGTGTTATCTGGCGAATCTGTCCCGAGCTTACCGAATAAAGACGGCTGTCGCCGACGTTTATTACGGTCGCCTTGCCGTTATTTCTTATAAGCGCGGAAACGAGAGTCGTTCCCATTCCCTTGAGCGCCGGATCTGCCTGCGCCGCTTCATAAACGGACGTGTTAGCGCGTGCCACTGCTTCCCTCATAAGCTCGGCGTCATCTTCTCGTCCGAGCGAGAAGCCCTCCTTGACAAAGTCGGTATATACACGGCAAGCGATCTCACTTGCAATGTTACCGCCGTTTGCTCCGCCCATGCCGTCGCAGACGGTGCAGAGAAAAGCACCGTCGCCAAGCGTGGTGACGTTAAAGCAGTCCTGATTGTTGACTCGACGTTTTCCGACGTCGGTTTTTCCGCAGATAAACATGTTGTACCTCGTAAATAATATGTTCCTGAATAAAAACGAAATCCTTCGTTTGTTTTACTGTTCCTGTGCGTTGAGACGAAGCTGTCCGCACGATGCGTTTATGTCGGGGCCGAGACGTCGGCGCACCGTAGCGTTTATGCCAAGAGCGTTAAGCCGATTTTTGAACGCTTCCACGTTCTTTTGCGAGCTCTTCTTGAAGGAACGCTCGCTTACGTCGTTCAGGGGAATCAGATTAACGTGTATCGGCATGCCGCGAAGGAACTTCTTAAGTCCTTTTGCAAGCTCCTCTGCCTGGGATATACTGTCGTTTTCGTTTGCAATAAGCGTATATTCGAACGATATGCGTCTGCCGGTTGCCTTGAAATATTCGGCACAAGCCGTAAGAAGCTCCTCGACACTCCACTTGTTCGTTATCGGCATAATCGTTTTTCTTTGTTCGGTGTCGATATTGTGAAGCGATATTGAAAGAGTGATCGGAAGCTGCTCCTTCTCGAGCTTTTTGATGCCGTCGACTAAACCGCAGGTCGAAAGGGAAATGTGTCTGTATCCAATGTTGAGCCCTTCCTCTCGGTTGACCGTTCGCAAAAACCTTATGACGTTGTCATAATTATCCAGCGGCTCGCCGATGCCCATCATAACGATGTTTGATATTCTCTCGCCGACGGACCTTTGCGCCATGAATATCTGCCCGATTATTTCGGACGGTGTGAGGTTTCTCGAGAGTCCCCGAAGGGTCGATGCACAGAATTTGCATCCCATTCGGCATCCCGCCTGACACGAAACGCATATCGTGTTTCCGTGCTCGTATTTCATTACGACGCTTTCGATGTACTGCCCGTCGGAAAGGGAGAAGAGAAGCTTGACGGTCCCGTCGACCTGTGAAACAAGCTTCTTTTCGATCTTCGGCAGGTCTACGACGTATCCGTTTTCGGTAAGGGCATCCTTGAACGCCTTTGGCAGGTTGTTCATTTCGGAAAGCTGTGCACCCTTGTTCAGCCACTGATAAAGCTGCTTTGCTCTGAAGGCAGGAAATCCGAGGTCGGTCACAACCGAAAGGATCTCGTCGTATGTCATTGTCAGAATATCAGTTGCCATTATATTCACCGAAAACTTACATTAGAAATAATTATTCACTATATTATAACACACTATAAGTATAAATGCAAACGTTTTATTGAAAAAATGGCGTTAATTTCTGTATTTTTTTGTCGTAACAACGTATTTGAAATAAACTGCCCGCAAATCTTAACAAAAAATTTACAAAATAAAAGGTAAAAAAGGCAGCCACCGTTTAGTGACTGCCAAAATTCTGACTTATTCGTCTGCGGCGAATCTGCTTACGACGTGGTAGATGTCCTCGTCGCTTTCGCACCAGACCTCGTCCCACTCCATCGAATAAACTGCGCCGAGCATACTCTTTGCACTTACGATGAAGTTTCTGTCCTTATCGGTAAGGAATACGTTTGCGTTTGTTTTCGTCATTGCGCCGACGAATGCGTTGATCTCCGTCATTGTGTCGAGGTTGATCTTGATTCTCATAATTGATCTCCTTTCAGTTTATGCAATGTTTTTATTCCTCGTCAAGCTTGAGCACTGCCATGAACGCCTCGGGCGATACCTCGACAGAGCCGAGCTGACGCATTTTCTTTTTGCCTTCCTTCTGTTTTTCAAGAAGCTTCTTTTTTCTTGTAATATCTCCGCCGTAGCACTTTGCAAGAACGTCCTTGCGAAGCGCCTTGACCGTCTCACGGGCGATTATCTTGCCGCCGATAGCTGCCTGGATAGGCACTTCAAAGAGCTGACGCGGTATGTTGTCCTTGAGCTTTTCTGCTATCTTACGTGCTCTACCGTACGCCTTTTCCTCATGAACTATAAAGGAAAGAGCATCGACGATATCGCCGTTCAGGAGAATGTCAAGCTTGACGAGCTTGCTAGGTACGTAGCCGTTGAGCTCGTAATCAAGCGATGCGTAACCGCGGCTGCGGCTCTTGAGCGCGTCGAAGAAGTCGTAGACTATCTCGTTGAGCGGAAGATCGTAGTGAAGCTCCGTGCGGTTGGCGTCGAGGTACTTCATGTCTATGAAATTACCTCGTCTGTCCTGGCAGAGGTCCATAATGTTTCCAACATATTCAGCGGGAGTAATTATGCTTGCCTTGACCATCGGCTCGTAAGCCGTTTCGATCTCATCGGGAGCAGGGTAGTTTGACGGGTTGTCGATTCTTATCAGATCACCGTTGCGCTTCTTTATCTCGTAAATAACGCTCGGCGCGGTCGTGATAATGTCAAGATTATACTCACGTTCAAGACGCTCCTGGATTATCTCCATGTGGAGAAGCCCGAGGAATCCGCATCGGAATCCGAAGCCGAGAGCGATCGAGGTTTCGGGCTCAAAGGCAAGTGCGGCATCATTTAGCTGCAGCTTTTCAAGTGCGTCGCGAAGGTCGTTATACTTCGCGCCGTCAGCGGGATAAATACCCGAGAATACCATCGGAAGTGCCTGTCGGAAGCCAGGGCAGGGGGTATCCGTAGGATCGTCGGGGCTTGTTACTGTATCACCGACGCGAGTCTCCGACACTGTCTTAATGCTCGCTGTAAAGTAACCGACGTCACCTGCAGAAAGGGTGTTTCCCGGGCGGAGCCCGAACGGTGCAAGTGTTCCGACCTCGACGGTCTCAAACACGGAGCCGGTACTCATCATTGTTACTCTGTCGCCGACGGTCAATTTTCCGTCGATAATTCGAACGAGAACGACAACGCCGAGATATGGGTCGTAATACGAGTCGAAAATAAGCGCCTTCAGCTTGCCGTTTTCGTTACCCTTGGGGGCGGGAATACCCGACACTATCGCTTCAAGAACGTCCTCTATATTAAGTCCCGTTTTTGCCGAAACTGCAGGGCAGTCCTCGGCGGGAATACCGATAACGTCCTCGATTTCGTTACGGGTCCCGTCGATATCGGCGGAGGGAAGATCTATCTTGTTTATGACGGGAATTATCTCAAGGTCGCTTTCGACTGCAAGATATGCGTTAGCAAGCGTCTGCGCTTCGATGCCCTGTGTTGCGTCGACGACGAGAAGTGCGCCCTCGCAGGCGTTGAGCGAGCGTGAGACCTCGTAGTTGAAGTCGACGTGACCGGGGGTGTCTATGAGGTTGAGATTATACGTTTCTCCGTCCTTTGCGGTATAAGCAAGATTTACCGCGCGTGCCTTTATCGTTATTCCGCGCTCTCTTTCGAGATCCATATTGTCAAGAAGCTGTGATTCCATTTCGCGTGTCGAGACGGTTCTCGTGTGCTCAAGAATTCTGTCAGCAAGGGTACTTTTGCCGTGGTCGATATGTGCAATTATGGAGAAGTTTCTGATTTTACTCTGTTTTGAGCTCATTTGTTATTGTCCTTTGGTTAATTCTTTGAGTGCCTTTGTGACGGCGCAGATGGGCAGACCCATTATAGAGAAAAAGTCGCCCTCGATCCTTTCGACGAACGCGCCGGCCTTTCCCTGGATACCGTATGCGCCGGCTTTATCAAACGGCTCTTTTGAACCGATGTATGCGTCGATCTCGTCTTCGTCCACTTCTCTGAAAAACACCTTTGCGGTGTCGGTCAGGTTGATCTCATTGCCGTTAAGAATGACGGAAATACCGGTATGAACGTAGTGAGAACTACCCGAGAGAAGCTTGAGCATTCGTCTTGCGTCGCTTTCGTCCTTGGGCTTACCGAGTATTTCGCCGCTCGCTTCAACGAGCGTGTCTGCGGCAACTATCGGTAGATCGGTCTTTCCTATATCGTTCATCACCGCGGTCGCCTTCGTGTGAGCGAGCTTGGCCGCAAGAAGGGCGGGGGTTTCAGCCGAAATTGCGTCCTCGTCAACGTCGGAAACGACAGTCTTAACGTTATATCCGAGCATCGTCAGCAGCTCGTAGCGGCGCGGAGATTTAGATGCGAGTATTATGTCCTTTATCATCTTCTTCTGCGTCTTCCCGTTACCTGGTAAGCGATAACGACTGCTATCGAAACGAATATTATGACGGAAATGTTCAGATTGAACGCAAGACCGAAGGATATCTGAAGCACGTTCAGATCAAGAACGAAGGGATCAGTAAGACCGAACTTGAGTCCGTAGGAAAGCCACGAAAGGGCATTTACGTTTGCGGTAAGCATTGCAACGAGGGATCCTGTCACGATTCCTGCGCAGATGAAGAATAGAACGATGAGTGAGTTTTTCATTGGTTTTTCTCCATAAGATATTTTAAATTATTTATTATATCATATTTTGTCATAAATTGCAACTTTTTTCTTAATAAGCCAAGAATATTTCAATTTACAAAAAATTCATAAATAAATTTTGAAAAGCTATTGCAAATTGAGAATAATTGTGATATAATTCTAACCGTGCCAATGAGGCCTGTTGGTCAAGAGGCTAAGACGCCGCCCTCTCACGGCGGAAACAGGGGTTCGATTCCCCTACGGGTCACCAAAAAGCGCAGGTTTTCCTGCGCTTTTTACTTTATTTGATAACTTTGGAGGTTTCTATGGTTTTGAAGGGAAACGCAATCGTCGGTCAGTCCGGCGGTACTACTGCCGCGATAAACGCAACGCTCAGCGGTGTAATACGCGGTGCGCTTGAAAATGAAAATATCGAAACGATCTTCGGCATGTATCACGGTATTGAGGGAATTCTTAACGATAGCTTCTGTAACCTTACCGAGATATTTTCAGACGAAGGCAAGCTCGTAACTCTTGAAAAGACTCCCGCGGCGGCTCTCGGCTCTTGCCGTAAGAAGCTTCCTGCCCTTGACAATATGTCGGACTCCGACAAGGCGGTATATGAAAAGGTATTTGACTTCTTCAAGAAGCACGATATCCGTTATTTCTTCTACATCGGCGGTAACGACTCGATGGATACCGTCGCAAAGCTCTCCGCTTATTCAAAGACGGTCGACTACGAAATGCGTATAATGGGCGTTCCGAAGACGATCGATAACGACGTTATGGGAACCGACCATACTCCGGGTTACGGCTCTGCGGCAAAGTATATTGCGGCGTCGGTCTCTGAAATGCTGCGCGACTGTGCCGTCTATACCGTTAAGGCAGTTACGATAATCGAGATAATGGGACGTGACGCCGGCTGGCTCACTGCCGCAGCGGCTCTTACGAGAGCTACGGGATTTGAGCCCGACCTCATCTATCTTACCGAACGTGTATTTAACTATGACGAGTTCTTTGCAGACGTCCGCGCTTGCCTTGAAAAGCACCCGAACGTTGTCGTTTGCGTTTCCGAGGGCATTCGCCTTGCTGACGGACGATACGTCGGTGAGGGAACGCAGAGCGGCGTTGCCGATGCGTTCGGTCATAAGTACCTTTCCGGAACCGGTAAGGCACTTGAGCTTGCAGTTAAAGAGGAGATAGGATGCAAGGTCCGCTCCGTTGAGCTTAACATTCTTCAGAGATGTGCCTCTCATATCGCTTCTCTTACCGATATTACAGAGTCGGTTGCGGTCGGTCGTGCGGCTGTTGAAAACGCAGTAAAGGGTGTCAGCGGCAAGATGATGACCTTCGTTCGTAAGAGCGACGAGCCGTACACCTGCGTTCCCGGATACGAGGACATTGAAAAGATCGCCAACATGGTCAGAACCGTGCCCGACAGCTTCATTAACGAGCGCGGCAACGGTATCACCGATGAGGGCATCAAGTACCTGCTTCCTCTTATCGAAGGAGAAAGCTATCCCGAGTACAAGAACGGTCTTCCCGTACACATTTCACTTAAATAAATAGCATATATAAGGCCTCCGCCGAATATAGTAGTAACGCTTATCAAAAAAAGCGGACGAAACGTTCGGCGGAGGTTTAATTATGCATTTATGTAAATACAAGCCCGAGGGAATAGTGCTCTCAATGCCCGAAAACAGAGAATATCTGTCGTGCGAGAACGGTCTTTTACGGGCTATGAACGACGGAGTCATCCTTGAAGCTATGGCGGTGCGTTGCGACGCGAGCTATACGTTGACGGTCGATCTCGGGTGCATGGTCGGGGTCATCGACCGTGCCGACGTCGAATATGACAGAAACGGTGCAGACGTACGTGACATCGCCGTTATCACTCGAGTCGGAAAGGCAGTATGCTTCAAGGTAATGGGATTTTTCTACCAAAACGGTGTCAAGGTCGCGCGGCTGTCACGCAAGGAAGCGCAGAGAGAGTGCTGTGAGGTTTTTCTTGATAACTGTATCGCGGGCGATATTATCGACGCGAAGGTGACGCACCTTGAAAGCTTCGGTGCATTCGTCGATATCGGTTGCGGTGTAGTCTCGCTTCTATCTATCGACTGCATTTCAGTTTCGCGTATCAGCCATCCGTCTGACCGCTTTTCGGTCGGCGACAGAATAAAGGTCGCGATCAAGAGCAACGACGGCGAGAGGATCTACGTAACTCATAAGGAGCTTCTCGGTACATGGGAGGAAAACGCTTCCATGTTTTCCGTCGGTCAGACCGTCGCGGGAATCGTCAGAAGCATTGAGGACTACGGTATCTTCGTTGAGCTGACGCCTAATCTTGCCGGGCTTGCCGAGTACCGCTCCGATATAACGGTCGGGCAAACGACCGCGGTCTACATAAAAAACATCATTCCCGAACGAATGAAGCTTAAGCTCGTCATAATCGACGCGTATAAGGGCGAAAACCTGCCATCAAGAGAAATACGACCGCTCGGCGACGATCTGTCTCACATCGATTCCTGGCGATATTCGCCAAATGGAAGCCAAAGGATAATCGAAACGGTCTTCAGTTAATATAAAACAGCCCGCAAACGCGGGCTGTTCTTTTGTTAGATGATATCAAGACGCCGACCGAGACGTGAGAAGATCTCGTTCGTGATGGTGCCGGACATATCCGCCACCTCCTCTGCGGTGATCCTTTCATCGCCGTCGGAGCCAATGACCGTTGCAATATCTCCGACCTTAACGCCGTCAATATCTGTTACGTCGATCATAAGCTGATCCATACAGATACGGCCTATCATCGGAGCACGCTTTCCGCAAACGAGAACGCTTGCCTTGCCGGAAAGGTTTCTCGGAATACCGTCACCGTATCCTATAGGAAGAACGGCAATGCGGCTTTCACGCTCCGCACGGAACGCTCTGCCGTAACCGACGGTCTCGCCCTGCTGATAAGTGCGAAGCTGAATTATCTTCGTTCTTATCGACATCACGGGTGAAAGGGAAACGTCAACGTTGCTCTTATATCCAAGCTCACTGTCGGCTCCGTAAAGGGAAATACCCATACGTGCGTAGGAGCACTTGATGTCGGGATAATTAAGAAGCCCGTAGCTTGCCTGAATGTGCTTGACCTTCACGGGAAGTCCCTTTTCCTCAAGGGTCTCAATGAGAGCGTTAAAAGCTGCAATCTGGTTGTTGGTGTATTCAATATCGTCTTCGTTTTTAGAGTCACTTACGCAAAGATGCGAGAAGACGCCCTCGACCGAGAGATTCTTGAACGAGTACACAGACTCGACCGCTTCAATATCGCTTGCAGGTATGCCGATCCTGTGCATTCCCGAGTCTATGGCGATGTGTATCTTGATCTTCTTGCCCTGTGAGTTAAGCTCTTCGGCATAATCAACGTCAAACACCGCTTGAGTCAGATCGTATTTCTTTATATCCTTTGCTCTTGTCGGATCGGTATATCCGAGAATAAGGATGAGTCCCTTGATGCCAAACTTGCGTATTTCAATTCCTTCGTCGACGGTCGCAACGCCGTAAGCGTCAACACCGATCGACTGAAGCTCTTTTGTAATCTCAAACGCGCCGTGACCGTAGCCCTCGTCCTTAACGATGGCGAGAAGCTTACAGCCGTCCTGCATTATGCGTCGGAATTCATTTACGTTATTGCGGAGGGCAGCGGTATCAAGCTCGATCCAGGATCTTTGCGTCTTTGATACTGCCGTCTTCTTCACGAGCTTTCCGAAAATA
Organism: Clostridia bacterium; assembly: GCA_017466625.1. Taxonomy (GTDB): domain Bacteria; phylum Bacillota; class Clostridia; order Oscillospirales; family CAG-272; genus Colimorpha_A. Next base: position 3,879 of record JAFTTT010000042.1, on the reverse strand, counting down.
AACAGAATAACTATCGAAGCAATAAACGATAGCGCAGTCACGGTAATGAACATGACAGCTTCATTATCTACGAACAGCTTATCGAGCCCTACGAAGCCGGAAGCAAAGCGAACGGCAACGATAAAGAGAGGATGTATCAGATATACGATAAGGGAAATATCGCGCGCCGAGCGGAGACGCTTTCCTCTGAACGTCATAAGGAACGAGAAAAGGAAGAATGAGACCGTAGGGAGGAGTATATACATACTGTCGTGGCGCTGAAAGTCCTTTCCGTGCAGGATAAGTCCCTCGGCAACGAGCGCAGTGAGCGTCAGACAAAAACCTATGGCAGAGATGATTCTCTTCGGCATCTTACGCTTTTTGCTGTACATGAACGCGCCGAGAACGATAAATAGCGGGGCAAAGAATATTCCGTTTTGTGTCGAATCCATTATGATGAATACTTCATCAAAAAGGTTTTTCAAAAAAGGAACTGCCCTTGTAATACCGTAGTAGCTGTTTCCGAGAAGTCCGAATGCGTAAAGCGGAACTGAAACGGCAAACGCGATCTTATACCCGAATTTACGGACAAGGTACCACGCGATGATCCCGCCGATTATCGAAGCGGGAAGATACCATAAATGGTAAAGAGTTCCATTGAAAAATATGTTCTTGAGTATCGACGGCAGAAGCGGACGGACCGAAAAATCCCCCTTATATATCTGCAAAGGCAGACAAATAATGATCGCAACGCCGTATATCAGAGCGCTTTTCTTAACGTAGGTAACAAGCTTTCCGTTGTCGCGCTCAACGTCGCGTATAAGGAAGAATCCCTGCGTCATAAAGAAGAAGGGAACCGCCAAGCGTGCAAAAACGCTCGTAAGAACAAAATTACCGCTTGCAGTGTAGTCAAGGAGAGGAGAAGTATGGTTTGCTATAACGAGAATTGCCGCGATCAGGCGGAAAATGTCAATTCCCGTATACGCCTTTTTGTTTTCCATATTTTCGCCCTTTCAAAGTGTTTTAGATATAAAGAGCTATAAGCTTATCGAGCATCTTGTCAAAGGTAAGCCCGATGCCCTTCATCATATTGGGATAACGGCTGTGTGAGGTGAATCCCGGAATGGTATTGACCTCGTTAAATACTATGCGCTTGTCGGGAGTAAGGAACATGTCCACGCGAGCAAAGCCGCCGCAGGCAAGCGCCTTGTAGATGACCTTTGCCGTCTCTCTTATACGCTCCTCGGTATCGGGATCGATACGCGCGGGCATATAGATGTTAGAGGTGATAAGATTATACTTTTCGGTAAAGTCGAAGAAGCCGTGAGAAAGCTCGATCTCGTCAACGCGTCCGACGGTAAGCTCATCTATGCCGAGCACGGCACAGCCGACCTCAAAGCCGTCGATATTTTCTTCAACGATAACCTCGTCGTCGTGCTCGAAAGCGTTATTGACGGCAGCTACGATCTCTTCTTCTCGGTAGATCTTCGATATTCCGAACGAGGAACCTGCGCGAACCGGCTTAACGAAAAGGGGATATGTAAGTCCTTCCGTCAATTTGGGCGCTTCGTCCTTCTGATATTTTCTTATCATTACCGCCTTCGGGACCTCGATTCCCGCAAGCTCAACGAGCTTGTGTGCGCGGTCCTTGTCCATGCAAAGGGCTGACGAGAGTGCGGAGCATCCGACAAGCGGAATGCCTGCAAGCTCAAAGAGTCCTTGAACCGTTCCGTCCTCGCCGTTCTTTCCGTGAAGGATGGGAAGAGCAAGGTCGATCTCGGTAAGCACGTTTCCGTTTTCGCAAAGCTCGATGATTCCCTTAGAGGAACGGCTATGCGAGATAACGACGGGAGTAAGAAGCTCGGGATCGTTCATCCAGGTGTTTGTCGGAAGATTCTCATAGCTTCCGTAGTAGCGGTACCAGTCGCCGTCACGGGTTATTCCGAGCGGGATAACGTCGTACTTTTCGGGATCGAGATTATCGAGCACGGAAAAGGCAGACTGAAGAGATATTTCGTATTCCGTTGAGTTTCCGCCGAAAATAACGGCGATTCTGATTTTAGCCATTGAAAGCTCCTTGATACTGTAATCAAACAATTAATATCATTATAACTCCGAATGCGAAAATTGTCAACCATTACTTATATATAATCGGTATTGACTATTTTCTAAAACTGTAGTATAATATACAAGATTAATTATTTGAGGGGGGATTCTTTTTGGATCCGTTATGGGGTCAATTAATACTCCAGTTTATACTTATTTTTATTAACGCAATTTTTGCCTGCTCCGAGATGGCAGTCGTTTCTCTTAACGAGAAGAAGATGGAAAAGCTGGCAGAGGATGGCAATAAAAAAGCGGCAAAGCTTCTGAAGATGCTTCAGAATCCAGACAGATTTCTGTCTACGATCCAGATCAGCATTACGCTTGCCGGCTTCCTTGCATCGGCTTTCGCGGCAGATAACATCGCGAACCGACTGACAAAGTGGCTATATTCCGACGTCGGATTTACGTCTATCGGAATTACCGCTCTCGATACGATCTGCGTCGTCGTGATAACGATCGTTCTTTCCTACTTCACGCTTATTCTCGGTGAGCTCGTTCCTAAAAGAATCGCGATGAAGGATCCCGAAAAGATGGCGATGCGCCTTTGCTCACTCGTCGGCTTCTTTGCAGTTATATTCCGTCCTGCGGTATGGTTCTTGTCAGTATCGACGAACCTTGTTCTAAAAATGCTTCGTATTGACCCGAAGCACGAGGACGAGGAGGTGACCGAGGAGGAGATCCGTCTCATGGTCGAATCGAGCGAGGAAGACGGAAACATTCAGGCGGACGAAAAGGAAATGATCGAGAATATCTTCGAGTTCAACAATACAACCGCCGCTGATATCATGATACACCGTACCGAAATGTCAGCCATCGAGATAAACGACAGCTTCGAGGATATTATAAAGACGATAAACGAAACCGGTTATTCGCGTTTCCCGGTCTACGAGGACGACGTTGATAACATAATCGGTGTGCTCAGCACGAGAAGATTTCTTCTAAATATCTGCGAAAAATCGCCCAAAACGCTGAGGGAGCTCATATTCGAGCCGAATTTCGTGCCTGAATCGGTACGCGCAGACCTTCTTTTCCGCGATATGCAGGAAAAGAAATCACACATGGCGATAATCCTTGACGAGTACGGCGGTACGGCAGGTCTCGTTACCATGGAGGACTTGATCGAGCAGATCGTCGGTAACATTTACGACGAGACCGACGAGACCTTCGAGGATGAGGAAATTGAGCAGCTCGCCGATAATCTTTACAGAATGGACGGTAGCGTTTCACTCGATGCCGTCGAAGAAGCGCTTGAAATTGATTTTCCGCCCGAGGACGACGATTTCTCGACTCTTTCCGGACTTATATTCAGCAGATTTACTACGATTCCCGCCGACGGAGAAACTCCCGAGCTCGTTATCGACCGACTTCATATAAAGGTCGAAGAAATAACGGAGCACAGAGTCGTGTCCGCCGTCGTTGAGCTCCTTCCCAAAGAGGAAGAAGAGGACGAGACGGAGTCGTAATCTTGCCTTAACTTATAAAACTCCCGCCTCAAGCGAGGCGGGAGTTTTCATTTACAAAAAATAAGGCAACCGCTTAACGGTTGCTTTATTTATTACATCTTCAGAAGAAGCTCTGTAAGCTCTTTTGCGTTGTTTACAATATAGTCCGCGCCCGCCTCGCGAAGCTCTCCTTCGCTTCCGTAGCCGAATGTAACGCCGATGGAATCGAGCCCGGATTTTTTGGCTCCGTCGATATCGTGATGGCGGTCGCCGACCATAATGACCTTGCTCCTGTCTGTCACGCCTGCAGTCTCGAGGGCGTATTCTATAACCTCGTGCTTGTCGGTGCGCT
>JAFTTT010000041.1 GCA_017466625.1 Clostridia bacterium | reverse complement strand
GAAAAGCTAAGCTCTCTCGTGGCAGAACTACTTAATAATATAATAGAAGGAAACTTTTACAAATTTCGACTTCGGTATTGCTTTTTCGGGTTGTTTGCGATATAATCGTTATATAGATAATGATACAACGAACTTTTGTGAAAGGAAAGAATTATGGATATATTAAGCATTCGCACAATGTTGCGTACTAAATCAATATACGATATCCCCCTGCGAGTAACTTATTATGCCCGTGTTTCTTCTGATACGGACGAGCAGCTCAACTCGCTTGACAACCAAATAGCCTACTATGAAAACTTTATTAAGAAAAACAAAGCTTGGACCTTCGTTCCCGGATACATAGACGAAGGTCTTTCTGGCATTTCTACGAAAAAGAGAAAGCACTTTAACGAAATGATTTCTGATGCTAAGGACGATATGTTTGATCTTATCATTACAAAAGAAATCTCTCGTTTTGCCCGTAATACTTTGGACTCTCTTCAGTACACAAGAGAACTTCTCAGTTGGGGTGTCGGTGTCTTCTTCCAGAACGATAACATAAATACTCTTGATGAAGATGCTGAGCTTAGACTTACTATTATGTCTTCTATTGCACAGGACGAGCTTCGTAAGCTTTCATCCCGTGTAAAGTTCGGTCATCAGCAAGCTATCAAATCCGGTGTTGTTCTTGGTAACAGCCGTATCTTCGGATATCAGAAAGACGGTAAGAGACTAATCATAGATGAAAGTCAAGCGCCCATGGTCCGTGACTTATTTAGACTTTATGCCACCGGCGAATATAGTATGAAGCAACTTGAGAAGCTATTCTATGAGCAGGGCTATCGTAACTATAACGGTAACAAAATTGCTCATACCACAATGTCGGGTATTATTTCTAATCCTAAGTACAAAGGTTACTATGTTGGCAATAAGGTTCGTATCGTTGATATGTTTACCAAGAAGCAGAAATTCCTACCCCCAGAAGAATGGGTTATGTTTAAGGATGAGACCGGCGAAGTCGTTCCGGCTCTTGTATCCGAAGAACTGTGGGATAAGGCTAACGAAGTATTACATCGCAGAAGCGATGATGTTAAGAACCGTCAAGGCGTTTGTAACCACGCTAACCTACTGACCGGTAAACTGTTCTGTTCTCATTGCGGTGCTGCTTACTATCGTAGAGAATCTAAGAGCAAGGATGGTACCGTTAATTCCAAATGGGTATGTTCTAATAAGATCAATAACGGTGCCGACGCTTGCCCCTCTTTTCCCATATATGAGGACGAAATCAAACCCATCCTGTTTGAGGTATTCAGCGAGACTAAGGTTGACGTCGAGGCATTACTTGAGACTTATACCGAAATGTTCAAGTCATTAGAAAATGACGATGAAACATCAAAGTTGATTGCAGAGCAAAGGCGTATTATCGAGCTTGGAGAGCAAAAGAAAAACAAGCTGCTTGAGCTTGTTACAACCGGTTCTATTACTAATGCAAATTTTAAGTCAATGACTGACAATTGCGACCGAGAAATTGATGAAGCACGAAAAGCTCTTGCGGAGCTTGAAGAACAGCTTTTCACTCAGGAAGAGTATCAAAAGCATATGCGTGAAGTCAGGTCTCGTTTGGAAGCGGCGATCAGAGACGCTAGTACCGGTATGATTACTAACGAGTTTGTGGCTCAGTACATTGATAAGATCTTTGTTACAATGGAAGAGGACGATCTTGCAAGGCTTGAAATCAAGATATTTACAGGCAAAAGCACGGAGAAATGGCTCCAGACATTAAGAGGTCGTACGGGTCACACGTTGAAGAAGATGATCGAGAAGTACGAAAACGACCTTAAGAACGGCGTAAGATAATTAACGCAGCTTGAAAAAGGCCCTGCTTAACGGGGTCTTTTTCTCGTTTTGACGGTGCGGTGTGCAATACGCCCCGTTACGGCGAAAAAAATTCGGAAAATAATAAAAAATAATCAAAAAATCATTTCTTTATTCACAATTATGGTGTATAATAATATCATCCATATCTGTGCTGTCCGATCCGACTTATGGACAGCGCGAAAAAACTGTCGGAGAAACGGACGTATTATGAATAAAGTACTTAACAAATTAAACAGCTTTGACGGAGTAAAGGGACCTGTTCTTACCATCGTAATGGACGGTGTCGGAATCGCTCCCGATAACGGCGGAAACGCAGTTGCAGCCGCATACACTCCCAATCTTGATATGCTTATGGCGAAGTATCCCACGCTTTCGCTAAAGGCGCACGGAACAGCCGTCGGACTTCCTTCCGACGACGATATGGGTAACTCGGAGGTCGGACACAACGCTCTCGGATCGGGTCAGGTCTTTGCGCAGGGCGCGAAGCTCGTTTCGCAGTCGATCGAAAGCGGAAAGCTTTTCGCTTCCGAGACCTGGAAGAAGGTCGTTTCCAACGTAAAGGATAACGGCTCGACGCTTCATTTCCTCGGACTTTTCTCCGACGGAAACGTACATTCCCATATCGATCACCTCAAGGCGCTCATCATTCACGCAAAGGAAGAGGGAATCTCGACCATTCGCGTTCATATTCTTCTTGACGGACGTGACGTCGGCGAGACCTCTGCACTTGATTACGTTCTTCCTTTTGAAGAATTTCTTTCCGACCTCAGAAGCGAGTCGTTCGATATCGCTATCGCGTCGGGCGGCGGAAGAATGAAGATAACGATGGACCGTTACGAGGCAAACTGGGCAATGGTTGAAGCCGGCTGGAAGACTCACGTTCTCGGAGAGGGAAGAGCATTCTCCTCCGCTGAAGAAGCTATCAATGCATACAGAGCAGAGCTTGGCGTTATCGACCAGGATCTTCCTCCCTTCGTTATCGCGAAGGACGGCAAGCCCGTAGGCACCGTTAACGACGGCGACAGCGTCGTATTCTTCAATTTCCGCGGCGACCGTTCGATAGAGATCTCGAAGGCGTTTGACGACGTTGAATTTGACAAGTTCGACCGCGTTCGCTACCCTAAGGTAGTTTACGCAGGTATGCTTGAATACGACGGAGACCTTCACATTCCGTCGAATTACCTCGTAAATCCCCCCGAAATTACCAACACTCTCGGTGAGTATCTCACTGATGCGGGCGTAAAGTGCTACGCTATATCCGAAACTCAGAAGTACGGTCACGTTACCTATTTCTGGAACGGAAACAAGAGCGGAAAGTTTAACGAGGACCTCGAGACCTACGTTGAGATTCCCTCCGATATCGTTCCCTTTGAGCAGAGACCCTGGATGAAGTGCGCAGAGATCACCGACGCGCTTATCGAGGCGCTCAAGAGCGGCGAGTACAAGTACCTCCGTTGCAACTTCCCGAACGGCGATATGGTCGGTCATACCGGTTCCTTTGCTGCAACAAAGTGCAGTATGGAAGCGCTTGATCTCCAGCTCGGCAGAATACTCAAGGTTCTTGACGAGGTCGGCGGCGTTGCGCTTATCACGGCTGACCACGGTAACGCCGACGAAATGTATGAGCTCGACAAGAAGACGAAGATGCCGAGCAGTAAGGCAAAGACGAGCCATACGCTCAACCCCGTTCCCTGCATCTTCTACGATAACGTTCATAACGGCGAATATAATGTGAAGGCAGACGGAAGCTACGGCCTTTCGAACGTTGCCGCAACCGTTGCCAACCTCCTCGGCTACGAGGCGCCCGATATGTGGGACGCTTCGATGATCGAAGTAAAATAATTTATTGATCAAGGTGTTAATATGCCCGAAAACAACGAGAGGAAAAAGGAATTTCTGCAGTCGCTCGACGCTTTGACTGCAGACGATATCCGCGCAAAGAAAAAGAAAAAGCGCCGTGTTCTTGACACGGTGCTTGATAACTTGCGCTATCTTCTCTTGGGCGTGTGCGCGATCGCTCTGGTCTTCAGCTTGTACAATATCGGAAAGACGATAGCGGACTACACAGAGCAGAACCGCATTTACGACGCCATCGGCGATTTCGTTATGAAGCAGAACGGCGTTGAAATGATGTTCCCCGATCAGAATATGCAATCGACGCCCGACCATAAAACGGGTCTCACATTGACGAAGGAAGACCTTTCGGAGTATACTAACGCTCAGGTAGTGAACAAGGAATACGCGAGGGTAAGAGCAAAGCTTCTTAACCTGAAGAACCGATATCCTAACCTTTACGGTTGGATAACGGTGTCGGGAACGAATATAAATTATCCGATAATGCAGACGGATGATAACGACTACTACCTTAACCATTCCTATACCGGCTCTATGCTCGGCGCGGGCGCGATCTTTGCCGATTTTACCTGCGAGCCGAAGCTGATGCACAATAGAAACCTCGTCGTCTACGGACATCACATGTCGAACTCCTCAATGTTCCATCAGCTCGATAATTTCCTTAAAGAGTCGTTCTTTATGAATAACGGAAAGATAGTCGTTTATACGCTCGACGGAATGTATACCTATCAGATCTTCTCCATATACGAGACCGATAAGTATTATCCGTATATAACGACCTACTTTGCAAGTGACGAAAAGTTCATCGAGTTTGCCGAGACCGCGGAGAAGAGCTCGATATACCGCAAGGAAGACGTCGTTTTTAATGCGGAGAGCAAGATACTGACTCTTTCGACTTGTAACAACCGTTTCTCGGACGGACGTCTTGCCGTCCACGCCGTGATGGTGGAAAAATACACGAATCCCAACTGATAAGGACCGTAACGCCATGAAGCTCTCGGTATTGATCCCGATGTATAATGAAAAGAATATCGTGCAGAATACCGCGAGAACGCTCGTTTCGTATCTGTCCCCGAAATTCGGAAGCGATTATGAGATCGTTTTCTCCGATGACGGAAGCACCGACGGATGCGCGGATATCGTAAGGGCGCTTGATCTGCCGAATGTCAAGGTCGTTTCCTATTCCGTTAACCGCGGAAAGGGATACGCGGTGCGTTACGGCATCAAAAAGTGCGAGGGCGACGTTATCGTTTGTACCGACTGTGACCTTGCCTACGGCACCGAGGTGATCGTAGATATATATAATAGGATGATTTCGGGCGGAGAGCACGTCATCGTCGGCTCGCGTAATATCGCATCCGACGGCTACGACGGTTATACCCTTACGCGTAAGCTCATGTCGAAAATGTATATCAAGCTCGTGTCCTTTGTTGCGGGCTTCCGTTATTCCGATTCGCAGTGCGGACTTAAAGCGTATTGTATAGAGGCGGCAAGAAGTGTTTTTGACCTCTGTACCATAAACGGCTTCGCTTTTGATCTTGAGGTATTGCTTCTGACGGAAAAGCTCGGAATGAAGATCGCCGAAATACCCGTTAAGGTAATAAATCACCGCGAGAGCGCATCGAAGGTGCATCCTGTCCGCGATGCTATTAAGATGATAAAGGACGTCAGAAGGATCAAAAAGAGAATTAAAAAGATCAGAATATGAAAAAAAGGGCAGGGACGAGAACGTTTCCCTGCCTTTTGTTTACCAAAAAAGTTTTAAGGCACCCTCATTGAGGGTGCCTTGATGTTTGTGTAGAGGTTTTACGCTCCCATGTTGTTGAGAAGGAGAGTGTACTGGCTCTTCTTTCTTGCAGCGTTGTTCTTGTGAACAAGACCCTTTGCAGCAGCGGTATCGAGCTTCTTAACTACAACAGCGTATGCCTTTGCAGCAGCTTCCTTATCGCCGGCAGCAACAGCTGCTTCGTACTTCTTCATCGAGGTCTTGAGAGCGGTCTTGATCATTTTATTCTGAAGCGTCTTTGCTTCGGTAACGATGACGCGCTTCTTAGCGGACTTGATATTCGGCAAAATTTTCACCTCCTACGTTGGACTTTTCTATACTAGCACTCTATAATAACATATCCGTAGCGAAATTTCAATACTTTTTGAAAATTTTTTATTTGTTAAATATTTGTAAACAATGAAAAAATTCTTGACAAGCCATCTAAAATGTGCTAAAATTTATACTTGCATAGATAGCGTCTACGGGCGCATCGTCTATTATCAAAATAACGGAAAAACGCTTATATGGCGCCGTTTTTTGGACAATTTTATCATACCGGATTCGCGTTAAACGTAACACGAAGGGTGAAGACAGTTTCTTTCGCAGCTTATAATTCGACGGTAACCAGCTTGTCGTAGGGGTAGCGGAGGGGGCTTTCTCGCTCTGTCCTGTTGCGTTTTTAGTCGTTTTTAGGGATGATTTTACTATTTAGAAATGGAGTGATTACTGCAATGGTCAAGCCCCACAAGCTCGGCAAAAACGTCAGAATGTCCTTCTCGAAGATCGACGAAGTACTCGAAATGCCTAATCTGATCGAAGTTCAGAAGAAGTCATACGAGTGGTTCATGAACGAAGGTCTTCGCGAGGTTCTCCGCGACGTATCCCCCATCACCGATTTTTCCGGCAACCTCAGCATCGAGTTCGTAGATTTTTCGATTGACTCTACCCCGAAGTACCCGGTTGAGGAATGCAGAGAAAGAGACGTTAACTACGCAGCACCTCTGCGCGTTAAGGTCCGTCTGCACAACAAGACGACCGGTGAGCTTCTTGAAAGAGAGATCTTCATGGGCGATTTCCCGCTCATGACCGATAACGGAACCTTCGTTATCAACGGTGCGGAGCGTGTCATCGTTTCGCAGATCGTCCGTTCCCCCGGAATCTACTATACCTCCGATATGGACAAGTCGGGCAAAAAGATCTTTGCCGCGACCGTTATTCCTTACCGCGGAGCATGGCTTGAGTACGAGACCGACGCGAACGACGTATTCTACGTAAGAATCGATAAGAACAGAAAGATCCCCGTCACGGCCCTTATCCGTGCGCTCGGAGTTGAGAATAACGACGATAGCGTTAACTTCTTCGGCGACGACCCTAAGATCACGTCGACGATCGAGCACGATACCTGTCAGCTCGAGGCGGATAAAAACGGGACGAGCGCAGGCGACGAGGCACTTAAGGAGATCTATAAGAAGCTCCGTCCCGGCGAGCCGCCTCTCGTTGAGCCCGCACAGATACTTATAAACAACCTCTTCTTCGATCCCAAGAGATACGACCTTGCGGGCGTCGGAAGATATAAGTTTGATAAGAAGCTTGCTCTTAAGAACAGAATCGTAGGTTATACTCTTTCCCGTCCCGTAGTATCTCCCGTTACCGGTGAGTTCATCTGCGACGCGGGCGTTACCGTTACCTCCGAGATCGCTGATTCCTTTGAGCGCGGCTGCGTAAACGAGGTATATCTTACCCTTGACAACAAGGAGATCAAGGTATTCTCGAACGGCACCGTATGGCCCGAGCACATTCTCGGCTGCGATCTTAAGGATTGCGGCATAAACGAGAAGGTAAAGCTTTCCGTGCTTCTCGAAATGATGGAACAGTTCGACGGCGACGTCGAGGCAGTAAAGCAAGAGGCGAAGAACCGCATTGCCGACCTCGTTCCGAAGCACATCACGAAGGACGATATCTTCGCTTCCATTAACTATCTCGTATGTCTTTCTCACGACCTTGCGTCGGTTGACGACATCGACCATCTCGGAAACAGACGTCTGCGCTGCGTAGGAGAGCTTCTCCAGAACCAGCTCCGCATCGGCTTCTCCCGTATGGATAAGATAGTCAAGGAAAGAATGAACATTCAGGACACCGAAACGCTTACTCCCGAGGGACTTATCAATATCCGTCCCGTAGTAACCGCGATCCGCGAGTTCTTCGGTTCCTCTCCGCTTTCCCAGTTCATGGACCAGAACAACCCGCTTGCAGAGCTTACTCACAAGCGCCGTCTTTCTGCTCTCGGACCGGGAGGTCTTTCCCGTGACCGCGCTTCCTTTGAGGTTCGTGACGTTCACTATACTCATTACGGAAGAATGTGTCCTATCGAGACCCCTGAAGGACCTAACATCGGTCTTATCTCCTACCTTTCTACCTATGCGCGTATCAGCGACTACGGCTTCATCGAAGCGCCCTACCGCAAGATAGACAAGGAAACCGGCGTAGTTACGAATGAAATTCAGTACATGACCGCCGACGTTGAGGATAACTATATCGTCGCTCAGGCAAACGAGCCCCTCGACGAAAACAACAGATTCGTAAATAAGAAGGTCACCGCGCGTCAGCGTACCGAGATCATCGAGGTTGATAATACCGTTCCGGATTATATGGACGTATCGCCTAAGATGGTCGTTTCGGTCGCAACCGCTATGATCCCCTTCCTTGAAAACGACGATAACTCCCGTGCACTTATGGGATCGAACATGCAGAAGCAGGCAGTGCCGCTTCTCGTTAACGACTCTCCTATCGTCGGTACCGGTATGGAGTACAAGGCGGCTGTCGACTCCGGCGTCGTCGTTTGTGCTAAGGAAGCAGGTACTGTCGAGAAGGTTTGCGCGGACGAGATCATCATTCGTACCGATGACGGACGTAAGGACGTTTACCATCTTATTAAGTTTAAGCGTAGTAACCAGTCGACCTGTATCAACCAGATACCGATCGTTGACTGCGGCGAACGCGTAGAAAAGGGACAGGTAATCGCAGACGGCCCCGCAACGAGCGGCGGTGAGATCTCCCTCGGTAAGAACGCCCTCATCGGCTTCATGACCTGGGAAGGTTACAACTACGAGGACGCAGTCCTTCTTAACGAAAACCTCGTTCGTAACGACGTTTACACCTCTCTCCACATCGAGGAGTATTCTCACGAAGCAAGAGATACAAAGCTCGGACCGGAAGAGATCACAAGAGAAGTTCCCAACGTCGGTGACGACGCACTCAAGGACCTCAACGCAGAAGGTATTATCCGCAAGGGTACCGAGGTACGTGCAGGTGACATTCTCGTCGGTAAGGTAACTCCCAAGGGAGAGACCGAGCTTACCGCAGAGGAGCGCCTCCTCCGTGCTATCTTCGGCGAGAAGGCAAGAGAAGTGCGTGATACCTCCCTCCGTGTTCCTCACGGTGAAAGCGGTATCGTTGTTGACGTTCGCGTATTCTCCCGCGAGGCAGGCGACGAGCTTCCTCCCGGAGTTAACAAGGTAGTCAGAGTATATATAGCACAGAAGAGAAAGATCTCCGTCGGAGACAAGATGGCAGGACGTCACGGAAACAAGGGTGTCGTTTCCCGCATTCTTCCTCCCGAGGATATGCCCTTCATGGCTGACGGTACTCCCCTTGATATCGTTCTTAACCCGATGGGCGTTCCTTCCCGAATGAACATCGGTCAGGTGCTCGAGGTACACCTCGGAATCGCGGCAAAGCGTCTCGGCTGGAAGATCATGACTCCTGTCTTTGACGGCGCGAAGGAGGAGGACATCACCGAATGCCTCAAGCAGGCAGGCCTTTCCGAAACGGGTAAGATGACCCTTTACGACGGCCGTACCGGTGAGCCCTTCGATAACCCCGTAACCGTAGGTATAATGTATTACCTCAAGCTCCATCACCTCGTTGATGATAAGATCCACGCCCGTTCGACCGGACCTTACTCTCTCGTGACCCAGCAGCCCCTCGGCGGTAAAGCGCAGTTCGGCGGCCAGCGTTTCGGAGAAATGGAGGTTTGGGCACTCGAGGCGTACGGTGCAGCTTACACGCTCCAGGAGATCCTTACCGTCAAGTCCGACGACGTCATCGGACGTGTTAAGACCTACGAGGCGATCGTTAAGGGTCAGAACATCCCGACTCCGGGTGTGCCCGAAGCGTTCAAGGTCCTCGTAAAAGAGCTTCAGTCGCTCTGTCTTGATATCCGCGTTCTCGACCACGAGGGCAACGAGATCGAGCTTTCGACTATCGGCGAAGACGAGCTTGAAGCTCCGACCTACGTTTCTGCCGAGGATATCGGCGAGACCGTTGAGACCGACGATACCTTCGACTCGATGATCGAGGAAGAGGTCGACGACTTCGGTGAAGACGATGTCTTCGACGGCTTCGACGATTTTGACGGCGATGATTTTGATGATGAGATATAAGGAGGAAATGCAATGGAACACAATGTATTTGATTCAATAAAAATCGGCCTTGCTTCTCCTGAAATGATCCGTTCTTGGTCTTACGGCGAGGTCAAAAAGCCCGAGACCATCAACTACCGTACCCTTAAAGCAGAGCGCGACGGTCTTTTCTGCGAAAAGATCTTCGGACCGTCCAAGGACTGGGAATGCTTCTGCGGTAAGTACAAGAGAGTACGCTACAAGGGCAAGGTATGTGAAAAGTGCGGCGTTGAAGTAACGACGAAGAAGGTTCGCCGTGAAAGAATGGGACACATTGAACTTGCAGCTCCCGTTTCCCATATCTGGTATTTCCGCGCAATTCCTTCGAAAATGGGACTCCTTCTCGATATTTCCCCCCGTCTTCTCGAAAAGGTCCTCTATTTTGCACAGTATATAGTAATCGATCCCGGTACGACCCCTCTTCAGAAGTACCAGATAATCACCGAGCGCGAGTACAGAGAAATGTATGAGCGTTACGAGAACGATTTTAAGGTAGGAATGGGTGCAGAGGCAGTCAAGGAGCTTCTTGCTGAGATCGACATCGAGGAGCTTTCCCGTCAGCTCAAGGAGGAGCTTTCTACCGCAAGCGGTCAGAAGAAGCTTCGCCTTATCAAGCGTCTTGACGTGGTCGAGGCATTCCGCCGTTCGGGTAACAAGCCCGAGTGGATGATCCTCGAGGTTCTCCCCGTAATTCCCCCCGAAATACGCCCGATGGTACAGCTCGACGGCGGACGCTTCGCGGCTTCCGACTTAAACGACCTTTACCGCCGCGTTATCAACCGTAACAACCGTCTTGCTCACCTTCTCGAGCTCAACGCTCCCGAGATAATCATCCGTAACGAGAAGAGAATGCTTCAGGAAGCAGTTGACGCACTTATCGATAACGGTAGAAGAGGCAAGCCCGTAACAGGCCCCTCCAACCGTCCTCTTAAGTCGCTTTCGGAAATGCTTCGCGGTAAGCAGGGACGTTTCCGTCAGAACCTTCTCGGTAAGCGTGTTGACTACTCCGGACGTTCGGTTATCGTCGTAGGACCTGAGCTTAAGATCTATCAGTGCGGTCTTCCTAAGGAAATGGCACTCGAGCTCTTCAAGCCCTTCGTAATGAAGCGCCTCGTTGAGACCCAGAAGGCATCCAATATCAAGGACGCAAAGAAGAAGGTCGACAAGGTCGATACCTGCGTATGGGACGCACTCGAAAACGTAATCAAGGAGCATCCCGTTCTTCTTAACCGTGCTCCGACTCTTCACCGTCTGTCTATCCAGGCATTCGAGCCCGTACTTGTCGATGGACGCGCTATCAAGCTCCATCCTCTCGTATGTACCGCGTTCAATGCCGACTTCGACGGTGACCAGATGCCTGTTCATGTTCCGCTTTCCGCAGAAGCACAGGCAGAGGCACGCTTCCTCATGCTTTCGGCTAACAACCTCCTCAAGCCCGTCGACGGTAAGGCAGTAACCGTTCCTTCGCAGGATATGGTCCTCGGTTCTTACTATCTGACGATCGACAAGGCAGGCGAGCCGGGCGAAAACCACGTATTCCGCGACTTCGACGAGGCAATGATGGCTTATGCCAACGGCGTCCTCGGTCTCCACGCTCCTATCAAGGTTCGCGTAAGCCGCGAGATCAACGGTGAAACTCACACCGGTATTATATACGCAACTCTCGGACGTCTTATCTTCAACCAGCCGATCCCTCAGGACCTCGGTTACGTTGACAGAACCAATCCCGAGAAGCTGCTCGACCTCGAGATCGACTTCACCTGCGGCAAGAAGCAGCTCGGCGATATAGTTAACCGCTGTATCGAAAAGCACGGCTTCTCGGTTGCGGCTCAGGTACTTGACGATATCAAGGCAATGGGCTACAAGTATTCGACGAAGGCAGCTATCTCGATCTCCATTTCCGACGTTACCATTCCTGACGAGAAGTATACCTACATCGCAGAGGCAGAGAAGAAGGTCGCAAACGTACACAAGTCCTTTATGCGCGGTCAGCTTACCGAGGATGAGCGTTATAACAACGTCATCAAGATCTGGGAACAGACCACGAAGGATATCGTCGCGGCACTTCAGGGACGCTTCGACCGCTACAACCCGATCAAGATGATGTCTGACTCGGGAGCCCGCGGTAACATGACTCAGATGCGTCAGCTCGCAGGTATGCGTGGACTTATGTTCGCGACCAACGGCCGTACGATGGAGATCCCGATCAAGTCGAACTTCCGTGAAGGTCTTAACATCCTCGAGTACTTCGTCGCAGCACGTGGTGCGCGTAAGTCTCTTTCCGATACCGCTCTTAAGACGGCAGACTCCGGTTACCTTACCAGACGTCTCGTTGACGTTTCGCAGGACGTTATCGTCCGCGAGCAGGACTGTGGAACGAACCACGGTCTCGTCGTTACCGCCATCAAGGACGACAACGACGTTATCGAGCCGCTTAAGGACCGTCTCGTAGGACGCTTCACTATCGGTGAGGTCGTTAATCCTAAAACGGGCGAAGTCATCGTCGGCGACAACGTAATGATCTCCGAAGAACAGGCAGACGCTATCGTCGCTTGCGGCATCGAGAGCGTTCATATCCGTTCTATCCTCAACTGTAAGGCACGCTACGGCGTCTGCGCACACTGCTACGGTGCTGACCTTGCAAACGGCAGAACCGTTAACATCGGTGAAGCAGTCGGTATCATCGCAGCGCAGTCCATCGGTGAGCCCGGTACACAGCTTACGATGCGTACCTTCCATACCGGTGGTGTCGCCGGCTCCGACATTACTCAGGGTCTTCCCCGAGTTGAAGAGCTCTTCGAGGCAAGACGTCCGAAGAAGACCGCGGTCATCGCGGAGATCTCGGGTACCATCTCGATGGGCGAGCAGAAGAAGATGAAGTCGATAGTCATCACGAACGAGGAATCGGGTCAGACCGCTTCCTACGCAATTCCTTTCGGAACTCGTCTTACAGTTTCCGAGGGTCAGTTCGTTGCAAAGGGAACTCCTATGACCGAGGGTTACATGGCTCCCGCCGATATCCTCCGTGTCAGCGGACTTGACGCAGTTTACGACTACATCATTCGCGAGGTTCAGAGAGTTTACCGTATGCAGTCTATCGGTATCAACGATAAGCATATCGAGGTAATAGCTCTCCAGATGACGAGAAAGATCCGCGTTGACGATCCCGGAGACGCAGATATACTCGTTGGCTCGACGATCGACGTCGGTGACTTCAACGACGAGAACGCAAAGATCCAGGCACGCATCGACGCAGGCGAAAGAGACCTCCGTCTTGCAACCGGCTCTCCCGTTCTTCTCGGTATCACGAAGGCGTCTATCCAGACCAACTCCTTCCTCTCCGCAGCATCCTTCCAGGAGACCACGAAGGTCCTCACCGAAGCCGCTATTAAGGGTAAGGTCGACCACCTCCTCGGTCTTAAGGAGAACGTGCTTATCGGTAAGCTTATCCCTGCCGGAACCGGTATGGAGCGCTACCGCAGCGTAGAGCTCGAAAGAGTAGAGCCCGAAGCAGAAGAAGCTGCTGAAGAAACCGAAAACGCATAAATAAACAGTAAAAGGCACTCCGAAAGGAGTGCCTTTTCTCGTTGCCTCGCCATTTGGGAGATGATGCAAGTGGCAAGCCACGGGCGGAGAGGGTCGTAGGGACAGGTGTCCTCGACTGTCAGTGTGAAAGTGTTGTAACATCGTTTTTTAGCGGCGGGAGCAAGCCCCCGCCCTACGGAAATAAATCAAACGTTTCACGGTAGGGGAAGGACTTGCTACTCCCGTAGAGGCGAACTGCGTTCGCCCGTTCGGGTATTATGTAACATTCTTT
>JAFTTT010000040.1 GCA_017466625.1 Clostridia bacterium | reverse complement strand
TATCGCCGGCATCGTATTCCGAAACTTTCAGAAAGAGAACCCTGTCATTCAGTTATTAAAGCAAAGGCTCAGCGAAACGGAAACAGCACTGAACAATCTACTCAAAGCAATAGAAGAAGGAATTATCACTTCAACAACGAAACAGAGAATGCTCGAATTGGAGCATACAAGAGATGAGATAAATTTGAAACTCATCAAGGAAGAGATGAAAAAGCCCACCATCACGAAAGAGGGCTTGAAACTATGGCTCCGGCAAATTCAGACCATGAGCTTAGAAACGAAGGAACACAAACAAAGACTGATTGACTGCTTTGTAAATGCCGTATATCTCTACGACGACAAGTTAGTCATAACATTCAATTATAAGGAAGCAAGCAAAACCGTCACTCTAAAAGAGGTAAACGGTTCGATTATAGAATGCTCAGGTGCACCAAACCGACAGGCATTGCCTGTCGGTTTTTTATTGCTAAGTCACATCGTTAATTGTATTGACAACCTCTCTCCATCGTGATAATATTACTCATGTGACACAATAACGGAGGATCAGAAATGCAGTTATCAAAGGTAAAAAAAGAAGATCTTAAAAACCTAAGCACCGAAGAGAAATCCCGCATAATATTCGATACCGTTTACGATGACGACGGCGGAAACGCACCCGTTGGCATAGTCCTTGGATGCTCATATATTCCTTATATGGATGAGCGAGTCGACGGAGCGATCGAGCTCTACAAAAGCGGACGTGTCAAAAAGCTTATGCCCACGGGAACGGTAATTGCGGATCTTCTTCCCGAGAAGCGCATGACCGAGGCAGAATACATGGCGGAACGCATGATAAACAGCGGTGTCAAAGAGGAAGATATAATTCTCGAAAACAATGCACGCACGACGATTGAGAATATGATCTGCTCGCAGCTTGAGATCAACCGTTATTTCGGCAACGGCACAACGTGCGACGTTTTCATAGTCAGCTCTCCACTTCATCTTCGCAGAAGCAAAATGATAGCAGATCTCTACCTTCCGAAAAACATCAAAAAGCGTATTTACCCCTGCCCTACCGACCGCCACGGTATTGATAATTGGATGAATTTTCCCGAATCGGTCGAACAGGTCAATGACGAAATTGCGATGATGTGGGTCATGATCGCAACAGGTCAGGCAGAGGATATTGAATTTTAAGTATAAAAAAACGCCCCATTTGGGGCGTTTTTATTATGTTGACTTACTTTTTCTTCTTATTCTTGGGGGCTACCGCAATTACAACTATGATCGTAGTAAGAACGAGAACTCCGCCGACTATACCGACGATAACGATAGGATTTGCGTTATCGAAGAAGCCGCTACCGCCGTTCGAGCCGCCATCAACAGCATCGGTTTCGGGAACGGTAGTATTGTGCTCGGGGAACGTGGTGAGCTCAGGGGTAGTTACGTAAACGACCTCGGTGATAGCAAAATTCATAAGTGCAACGTTCTGCGAAGAAGACTTCGTAGAAGCACCGTTAGCAGTTACGAGAATATAAAGAGTTTCGCCCTGTGCGAGGTAAACGTTGCTCTTAGATATCGATACTTCGCCGTAATCGAGCTTTTTGGTCTCAAAAAGGATCTCACCCGTGTTACCCTTAACAAGCTTAATGTCAACGTAACAGCAAAGGCCCTTGCCGTCAGCTCCGGAGAACTTATCAAGAAGCGCACTTACGTTATACTTAGCATCCTTCTGCGAGGTGAATACGACAGCAGATCCCCAGTTATTAGGCAGGTCGCACATCATATCAACAAGGCCCTCGGGCTTCTCGGATTTACTTACAGTATATACTTCGAGGCCGGGAACAAAGTGACCTGGCCACTCAGGGCTCCAAGTCGCCTTCGAATCGGTCTCAAGAGCGTAGAACTTATTGTCGTTGCCGTTATACGCGAGGAAACGGAACTGTCCGAGCTGAACCTTTCCGATTCCGAGCTCGCACTTATATGACAAGGGAGCTGCCGATACGTTAAACGCCGATACCATGCCGGTAACGAGGAGCATAAACGTAAGAATTACTGCGAGGGTGCGTCTTATTTTTTTCATATTTGCCTCCAAATGCAAATTTTGAACTTTTGCCGTAAGTTATAGAACCGAAAAACTGCGAATTTGATACCATTTTGCAGGCAACTTGTTCAATATTAAAAAAATAATTTATTTTTTTCAGAAATAGTATAGCATTTTGTTCAAGTATGTGCTATAATAAATTCGCACAACATTATAAATAATTTGTCATAGGTGTCATTTATGGATCACAAAGATGTAAGAAGCGAGCATAACCCGCAGGCAATGCACGACGGTATTCACTTTTTCACGGATACGCTCGATAAAAAGAGTCCCGTCTCTCCCCATATTCATCAGCTCGTCGAGCTCTTATACGTAACGGACGGAAGCGCGCTGATAGTAAGCGACGACACGCAATGCAGCGTATCTGTAGGAGATATGGTGCTGTTCAGAGCAAACGCTGTTCACAGCATTTATCCGACCGACGATAAGTGTGTTTTTTCCGTTCTGTTCATATCAATTCCGCACGTAATTTCCTACGCATACAAGGAAGACGGTATGAGATACTCCATGCTTCTCTCCCGCTTTCACGCAACGAATAAGACCGTATGGAGAAAAGACGAGTGCTCTCATCTCGGGATCGACAGGCGCTTTAACGAGCTTAAAACGCTTTCATCTGAGACGTTCCTCGGTAAAGACATATTGATGAAGGCAACAGCCGCCATTATTATTTCGTCTGTGCTCAAGGATCTTTCCGAGCAGGATAACGCAAACGAGGTCTTTGCCGATAGCTCTGAAAGCTTATCAAAAAAGATGGACGACGCGATCCTTTACATAAACGAGCACTACAGCGAGGACCTCACAGTTGCTTCAATGGCTGAACGTCTCTTTATGTCGTATTCCTATTTCTCTCGAAACTTCAAGCGAGTAACGGGGCGTTGCTTCAAGGACTATCTAAACGTAACGCGTATAAACAACGCCGAAATGAAGCTCCGCTCGACTCCGAAATCGGTCACACAGATCGCGATGGAGTGTGGATACAATAACATTGCATATTTTTCTGCAATGTATAAAAAGCTAAAAGGCATTTCGCCGACAGCTGCCCGAGATACGGAAATCGCAAATTAAACAATTAAAAGCCGTCTTTTGGACGGCTTTTCTATTTCTTTCCTATTGAAATATATTCTAAACTGTGATATACTGATGTGAACGTATTTTTTCATCACACAAGGAGTTATGAGAAATGTCAGTTAAGTTGACCAAGCTCACCGCGTTAATCGTGGCTATTTTCACACTGCTTTCAACGTTTTCCCTGGCAATGCCGGTTTACAACGCCGTAGCTGCCGCAGAGAGCGTAACAAATATAAATGATGAGGCGTCGCTCCGTGCCGCTCTTGAGGGCAAAGGCGGACGTTATTCCCTATCTGCCGATATTGAACTTACTGTTACGGAGTACGAGGAGTACCGTTACGTCGTCAAGAAAACGATTTCTATCGACCTTAACGGTCACTCCGTGACGATATCGAACACCTCAAACCTTACTGATAGCACGAACGACTCGACCCTCATAAAGGTTGACGACGGAGGAAAGCTTACCATAAGCGATTCGTCCGCCGACGAAAGCGGAACGCTTTCTTATATCGGCGCTATACATAAATACTCGGAAAAAGACGATTACGTTGATTTCAAGGTCGTAACGGGACGAGATCTTATCTACGTTTGCAAAGGCGCTTCCTTGACTGTAAACGGCGGTAAACTCGTAGCCGGAAACACCGAGAAGGAATGGCTTCACAGAGCCGCCGGACTTATTGACAAGAAGTTTGAATACTATACAGGATTTGCCGAAAATACCGTATGCGGTACTGTTATAACTGCCGCAAGCGAATCTGACGTAACGATCAACGGAGGAAGCTTCGAGGCGAACGGCAGAAGACGCCAGAATATGCTTCCGAATCTGAAGGGCTGGGACAAGGCAAAGCCCGCGTCTGCCTGCATTTGCGCAGAAGCGGAAGCTAACGTTGTGGTAAACGACGGCAGTTTCATAGGCACTCACGGGGCGGACGTCTTCAACCTTGACAGTTCTTCGAATTCAAGCATCAAGGCGGGAAAATTCGAGACTACTCCTTCTGTTAACGAGCGAGTTGTCGATTATTTGGATTTTGCCGTCGTAAACGTAAGCACCTATTACGGTGGTCTTAATCTTCCAACTGCATTCATTCCGACAAGCTCAAGAAAATGTCTGTATCAAAACAACGAGCTGCTCACTACGACCGCAGACGCAGTTGACGGTTCCCCCATATATCTGATTCCGAGCACGGGCGGAAACGCAAGGATCTCATCCTCCTTCAGCTCAACGAGCTATACTCCCGGCACGAAGGGTACGCTTACAGTCGGATACGACCCTTACTTTTCTTCAGACAGCAATATAAGCTATTCGTGGTACGCAGTTTCTTCAAAAGGCAACGTCACCCAAATCAAAAACGCTACAGAGAGTAAGCTTGATCTCTCCAAGCTATCGAAAATGGGCCTTTCCCTCTCTATAGGCAGAAAATACTGGTTCTTGTGCGTTATTACCGAAACGTATAATGGTTACACTCTGACCACGGTATCAAAGACTCTTGATCTAAATGCAAAGAACAAGAGCATTATTGCGGCAGTTTCTCTTACTCCTACTAAAATTGATGAGAATAATAATTATCAGTCAGGCAGCGCGCCCGACTTCAACGTACCGTCAAACGCATATTATCAGGTTGACAGCGTGACATGGTACGAGAGCAACTCCCTTACGAAAATGGAGAAGCCGGTCAAGCTTAAGGACAATTCGAGCTACTTCGTTGTTATAGAGCTTTCCTCAAAGAGAAACTACGTCTTTACCTCGGACACGAGGATATCCTTCTTCCCGGGAGCCAGAGATGCAAGCATTGCTCCCTCGGTAGACGGTGATTATGCGACGGTCACTGCTTGGATATCGACTGACTGCTCTCATTCAAGCACGGAGTTCGTAGTCGATCAGCATACTCACAGTAAAATATGCAACCTGTGCGGCTCTATCATCTCGAGCTCGGAGCACACGTACACCGAATGGGCTGAGGACGGCACGTCGGACGCGGTCGCAATTCCCATGTCAAGAAAATGTACTGTTTGCTCGCACAAGGAAACGTCGATGATATTCACTTCCGTAGAAGACGATGAAAAGCCGGACGAATCGACGACTGAAGAAGATAAGGACCCCGATTCGACCACCACCGAAGGTGATGACGATCCGGTCGTCTCTACCACGGACGGCAAAGACGAACCGGACGTTTCTACGACGGAGAATGACGACGACCCTGAAACGACGACTACCGACGAAAGCAACGACGACCCTGAAACGACGACCACAGAGGGAAATGATGATCCGGAAGCATCTACCTCCGAAACCGATGAAGATCCGGCACAATCCACTCCTGTAGGAAGAAGCATTGATAGCACACAGCAAACGTCTTCGACCGGCAAGAAAGCGTCGAAAACCCCGATATACGAGGTCAAGGTCGACTTCGGAACGCCCCTTGATTCTACGACCCCCGATAAGCCAATAATATCATCTACGCCCGACAGCGAAAGAATTGTGATCGACAGCTTTACGTGGAAAACCGATAAGGGCGAGGATTTCGATGAGTTCACTAGTGGAGACAAATACGTTCTGACCGTTGTGTTCAAGCTTGCCGATCCCGAAAAGAACGTCTTCTCCGAGCAAACCGTTTCATCTTCCGTATCACCCTCTACCGTTACACACTCGTTAAACTCCGACAAAACGGAGCTTACCGTTAAATACACAATAACAGCAGGTCGCAGTGAGGATATAGACATTACCCTTCCCCAGCTTGAGGTCGGCGATAGAATATCCGATTCCGATATCAAGATAAGCAGCAATGCGACCGTATATTGGTATAAGGACGGAAAGAAGATTGGTTACAGTAAGATAACAAACGGTACCGAGACCGATCACGATGCGGATCCCGATGACGGTATAGACTTCCTCACTCACGAAATCTCAAACGGAAGCGTATATTACGTTCGCATAAATTGGCACGTTACCAAGGGAAACCAGGTATACAAGTCCGATGTTAACATCAAATGCGACCGTCCCGTTACCCGTTCCGTCGTAGGCGGAGAATTCGGTTTTGCGACCGCATCCTATAGTTTCCAAGGTGAAGACAAGTATATAAGAAGCATCAGCGTAAACGATATCGTTGAGCCGGTCGTTGGATCGAAGCCCAAAACGACGGGAGCTACCGTTGATTCGACGTGTACTATCTCGTCAGTCTCCTTCACGTTAGGGTCAAGCAAGGTCAGCAAGTTCGCTTGCGAAAAGAGATACACCGTTAACGTAACCGTTACGCCGAAGAGCGGATACACCTTCGCCGTGCTTTTCGCATCTATCAACGGTAACTCCGCAAACGTTACCGAAAACGGCTCGTCTATCGTTCTCAGTTATACATTTGATACCATTGAACACTATTTAGACCTGCCGAACGCGGCAGTTACCTCCCCCACCTGCACCGACGACGGAAGCATCGTTGCAAAGTGCAAGGGATGCTCTGTAACCTCCGATCAGATCACCATTGAAAAGACGGGACATACATTCGATAAGATAGTCGGTGTAACAAGCACCTGCGAAAGCGACGGCATCGCGACCCATTACGTTTGCAGCTACTGTCATAAGCTTTACAGCGACGAAAATGCAAATACGGAGATCACGATAGAATCTACCGTCGTTCCGAAGACCCCCGATAATCATACCGGCAGTATAGTCACCGTCCACGACGGTAACAACCATTTTGACGTATGCTTCGCTTGCGGAGCTGCTACGACCGAAGAGGTTGCGCATGATTACGGCGATCAGATCACCGGCGCTGACGGAAACAAATATTATTCCTGCGACTGCGGACATTGGGTTCCCGAAACGGGACCGAAGCTCCCCGAATTCGTCATCGGAGGTGAGGAGGAGAAGGTCACGTCTCCCGCAAACGATCAGCTTGATTTTCGCTCCATCTCGCTTAAAACGATCAAGATAATCGTAATCGTAATGATAATATTTATAGTTCTTCTTATCGGCGCAATAATCACTATATCCGTTATCCTTTTTGTGACGCGCAATAAAAGCGGTAAACAGTCTCTGCCCGATGAGATCAAGGTTAAGAAAAAGGTAACAACGCCGCCTCAAAAGAAATAACAAAAAAGCTTGACCGCCAGGTCAAGCTTTTTTAGTTTCAAGCGGGTTCCATTTCCCTCTTTTGTAGTGTATCACATATAGAACGAAGACGAGCAGATTATGCGCTATCATACAGCCCCAAGCAGCTTCGAGCCCTTGAGAAAGTATCGTTGTCACGATAAACGTGCCGAGTATTCTGACGCCCCACATACCGATAACGTTAAACTTAAAGGGCGTAACCGTACGTCCGACGCCCAGAAGCATACCCTCGATTATTATTGAAACGCCGTAGAACGGCTCGGATAGCGCGACCATGCGAAGGACCGTTCCGCCGAGGCGTATGACCTCAGGATCGTTTGAAAAGAAGCCCATAAGCGTTGGCGCAAAAGCAAACAGAAGCGATCCCGAGACTACCATAAGAAGTATCTCTATCTTTATAATAAGCGACGTAAGCTGCTTCATTCTGTCGTTATCCTTCGCGCCATAGGCGTTGCCAGCCAGGGTGGCGACTGCTGTCTGCATACCGTAGCCGGGAATATAAAACGCAGATTCGACGGTATTTGCAAAGGTGTGTGCCGCGGTTGCCACCTCGCCGAGTGAATTTATCATAGAAGCGAAGCAGACGTACCCGAACGAAGTGCAGAACCTCTGAAGCATATTCGGAAGAGCGACGCGCAGGCAGGGACGAAGCACGGTCATATCCGGTTTTATGCTTTCACCGCGAGGAGAAAGAAGCGGATGCATAAACAGAGATACGGTGATAAGTATACCGCCGACAGCAAAAGCAATTGCGCTTGCTATTGCCGCTCCGATAATTCCCCATCCAAAGCCGAAGACCGTAATATGCGTACCGAATATCCTTATGCTTCGAGTACCGTATATCATAAAGAAGTTCAGAACAACGTTAATTATGTTAACCAAGACTCCGACACGCATTGGAGTTTTAGTATCTCCCGACGCGCGCAAAGCAGTACCGAATATTACGCTTGCAGTGCGGAAGAGCATCGGCGTATAAAGAATAAAGAAATACAGCGAGGCGTCTGAGCGCAAATGTGGTTTTACGTTCATAAGCGTCGGAACTATCGGACTTAATGCAAGAGGAAGTATCGTGAATACGCTTCCTGCAAGAAGCGTTACGAGCACCGTTTGCGCCGACGCACGCTTTACGAGCGGCTTATCGGATGCGCCTATCGCCTTTGCGATTATAGCGAGGAATCCAACGCCAAGAGCGGAGATGGTGCTTCCGAGAAGCCAGTTTACAGTCGTCGTCGAGCCAACTGCTGCTGCAGCGTCTGTTCCGAGCGATCCTACCATAGCAAGGTCGACGTACTGTACGGCGGTTTGCATAAGCTGCTCGAGCATCGTCGGCCACGCAAGCGAAAATATGAGGGCGATCATTGCCCTTTTTGTCGTAGCTTTTTTTATATTCGTCATATCTTCTCCGAAAAATCATCTTCAAACATATTAACATTTATGATCGTTTTTGTCAAGAAATCTTTTCTATTGACTGACGTAATACTGTGTGATATAATATACTCATTAAGAAAGGAGATGCTCTATGAACATCTGGCATGACATCAATCCGAAATTTATAAACAAAGACAATTTTACCGCAGTTATAGAAATACCGAAGGGCGGCAAAAACAAATACGAGCTCGATAAGGAAACGGGTCTTTTGCGTCTCGACCGAGTCCTCTATACCTCTACTCACTATCCGGCAAGCTACGGATTCATTCCGAGAACCTTTGCCGATGACGACGACCCGCTCGACGTTCTCGTTATATGCGCTGAGCCGATCAACCCGATGACGCTCGTTCAGGTTTATCCGATAGGTGTTATGCGAATGCTCGACGGCGGCAAGAACGACGATAAGATTATCGCCATTCCCTTCTCCGATCCTAACTATAATACTATAAAGGATATTTCAGAGCTTCCCCGTCACATATTTGAGGAAATGGTACATTTCTTTAAGGTCTATAAGCAGCTCGAAAACAAGGAGACAGCAGTTCGTGATCTCTTTGGGCATACTGAAGCACTCGAGATCATCGAAGCATCTATCGACCGCTATAACCGTTACTACGCACATTAAAGTTGACACAAAAAAGGTGTTATCCGTTTGGATAACACCTTTTTATTTATCTTTACGAACCAAGATCATTCAATATATCCTGAATGGTTGAGGCAGTTGCGGGAGTTTGCACGCTGCTCGTCACGGGGGAATTTATATGAGTTATACACGCGGCGTTAAAGTACTTTGAACTATAACCCGTAAAGAAGCCCTGCGGGAGCATGTTCTGATAATACGGCAAGCTTGCAGACAAGCCCCTGTATGAGTAGTCGGTCGGAAGAACCTGACCTGTGTATTGAGCGTCGGTTACGCTGATGTTGCACGGGAACTGACGCATAACGTTTAACAGACCCACCTTGACAGCGTTTTCCTGCGGGCAATACGGAGTGAGAATACCGTTTGTCTTTGAATCGCGGTCGACGAGGAAATGCGTCGTACAATATTCAGTCGGCTCCGTTCCGATAACAAAGTATCCGATCTCTGCACGGCTTCCACGCGGGTCGCTCTTACATGCGTCGGTAAGAAGCTTTCCGGAATCCTTACAGTAGGTAGCAGTTATGACGCTCTTCGGAACGTTGAATGTCTTGAGCGGCTCTCCGCCGTTCTTTGCCGCCTCGATCTTATCTGCAACAAGGTCTCCCATGATCTTATTCCACATCGTCTCGGGAACGCCGCTGAATTTTTCGAGCGAACGGGGCATCGAATATCCGAACCAGATACCGCAAACGTAATAAGGAGTATATCCGACGAACCACTGGTCCTTTTTCGAGCTCGTCGTACCGGTCTTACCTGCACAGTCGATCTTGCTTCTCAGCTTGACCTCGGTAGCAGTACCGGAGTCAACGACCTCCTCGAGCATCTTCGTCATAATCGCCGCATTTTCGGCACTCATAACGACGTCGCTCTTACGGGTATTGTCAATTACAACGTTACCCTTTGAGTCAAGGATCTGAAGGACTATTCTTTCTTCATTGAAGATACCGCCGTTAACGAAGATCTGATATGCGGCAGTCATCTCCTTGACGGTGACACCGTAGGTAAACTCGCCCATTGCGAGCGGAGAATGAGAAATATCGGTAAATACGACGCCTGCCGAATTTACTTTCCTTTCAACGAGCGTAGAGATGCCGAGCTTTTGAGTAAGATAATCGTAGGAATTCTGAAGTCCGAGCGCCTCAAGAGCTCTCCAGGAAACGGTGTTCTTCGAAACTCTTACCGCCTCGTGTACCGTCTGCAGACCGGCATAACGGTTAGGCGTATTATGAGGATAGCCCGTCTTTCTCGTATAGGTGATATCTCCCGTATCGGGGTCGACCTCCTGTTTACCGAAGTTGATCGGAATATCGTCGAACACCGAGCCGTACGTAAAGGCACCGAACTCAAGTCCGGGGCCGTAGACCGAAAGCGGCTTAATTGACGATCCGGAAGGACGTCTCGTTTGGGTCGCATAGTTAAGACCGAGGTTAAGATTCTTCTGTCCGCGGTCTCCGACAAGTCCGAGCACGTTACCTGTTTCGGGATCGATAACAACGGCTGCGGATTTCGGCTGAATAGGCGAATCGTCGTAACTAGGCCATTCGGAATCGTTCTCGTAGTAATACTCAAGAACCTCCTGAACCTTAGGATCCTGCGCGGTAATGATATTGAAGCCACTCGTCAAGAGAACCTTTGACGCGTAAGTTTCGGTATATCCGAACTCCTTAACGAGAAGCTGTATCGCCTCCTGCTGTGCCGCGTCGGTATACCACGACTTTATCGAAATGCCGAGGTCGGAATCTGTCTCGGGAGGATTAAGCACGAGTTCCTGCTTATAAGCAGCGGTGTACTCCTCCTGCGTAATTCTTCCTTGCTCGTACATCAGCTTGATGACCTGATTACGGCGCGCACTGTTATTCTCGGGGTGGATTATCGGGTCCCACTTCGAAGGGTTCTGCGTTATTGCCGCTATTGCCGCCGCCTCGATGAGAGTAAGCTCCGACGGCTCCTTATTAAAGTAGGTATAGGATGCAGCACCAACTCCGTAGCAGGACTGCGAGAGATATATGTTATTGAGATACATTTCAAGTATCTCGGTCTTGTCGTATCTCTTTTCAAGGTTGATCGCCTTGAATATCTCCTGCGCCTTACGCTGAATGGTTACGTCATCGTCGCCCGTGATGTTCTTAATGAGCTGCTGCGTTATAGTAGAGCCGCCCTGTGAGCCGCCGCCGAGGAAGTAGTCGAGAGTAACCTTTATGGTTCTGACCCAGTCAACGCCTTCGTGGCTCTCAAAACGCTTGTCCTCGATAGCTATAAACGCCTGCGGCAGGTAATCTCCCATATCGTTATAGGAGACCCACATACGGTTTTCGGTCGCACTCAGACGCTCCGATTCAAGCTCAACTATATTACCTTCCGCGTCCACGTAGCTGATAGACGTAGTAAGACTGCGCTCGTGAGCCATAATTGCGAAATCGTCAACGCTCGTATCAAGATGGTTCTTAACGTAAAGCAAGAATGCTCCGCCGACGATAACTCCTGTTATGGTGGCGACAAGACCTATCGTTATAAGAATGCTGAACGCCCAACCGAGGCCCTTGAGAAGCGCCTTGCCAAGCACGCGTATGCTTTTGGCAAATTCATCATTCCAATTTATCTTTTTCTTATTTTTGTTCATAGTATGAAGCTTATCCTTTCAAAACTACTACCCTTATATTAAACCCAACATTTGAACATAGTATGAATTATTATGAAATTCATACTTCTATTTCAAAACGACGTTTTCACATCCCAGGATCTCGCATAGCTCGTTTATGACGAAATCGGTCGGAGCAGTCAATATTGAGGAAGAAACGTAACGCCTTGCGTCGCTCTCATAGATGACGACCGGCACGCTGCCCTCAAAGATCTCACAGACGGCGATTGCCCGCTTAAAGAGAGGGTTCGACATATTATCGACCTTCAGATACAGTTTTTTCGGCTTAGCCGTGCGCTTTTGCGGCGCTTCCTGCTTCGGTATCTGAACGTACTTACCGTCACTGACAAGCGGCTTTGCACGTCTGAGCAGAAGTTTTACCTCGTCGTCCTTATAAGAGACCTCGCCCTCAAGGACAACTGCGCTGTCAAGGGAAAGAAGCTGTCCGTATTCGGTGACTGTTTTCGGGAAAACGAGCACCTCGATCTCGCCGTTTCTGTCTTCGAGCGATATAAAGAGCATAAGATCGCCGTTCTTCGTCACCTTTTTTGTCACGCTCGTCACGGCGCCTACAACGGTAACGTTTTGCTTTTCCTTATACTCACCGTCAAGGACCGATCTGATATTTGCATGAGGAATATCCGAGATGTTCTTTCCGTAATCGTCAAGGATGTGTCCCGAAAAATACATTCCCGCACTTTCCTTCTCGAAGCGAAGCTTTTCGCGGAGCGTGAACTCGGGAATGTCGGGATATCTTACCTCGACCGTATCCGATGAGAACATATCGAGCTGTCCCGCCACGCTTCCGTGCGCCTTGCGGTTTATCGACTCTATTATCTCGGAATAAGCAGCAAGCAGACGGCTTCTGAATACACCCAAGCTGTCGAACGCTCCCGCCTTGATGAGCGACTCAATCTGACGTTTGTTAAGATCGCTTCCCTGCATACGCGAGGCAAAATCGTAAAACGACGAGAAGGGTCTCATTCGACGCTCGTCAACGACGCGCTGAATAAACTGCGCGCCGACGTTCTTGATCGCGGGAAGTCCGTAGCGGATATTACCTCCGCTTACAGAAAAACCCGTTCCGCTCTCGTTTATATCGGGCGGAAGCGTCTTTATTCCCATTTTCGCACACTCCGATATATATTCGCCCATCTTTGCCTGGTTTCCGAAAACCGAGGAGATCAAGGATGCGTAATACATCGGCGCATAATGCGTTTTAAGGTATGCGCTCTGATATGAAATGAAGGCGTATGCCGCCGCGTGGCTTTTTTTGAAGCCGTAGTTGGCGAAATCCGTCATCTGTCCGTAAAGCTCGCGCGCGTCGGCTTCTGAATAGCCCTGTTCAAGGGCGCCTTTGACGAAATTGTCAAGCTCCTTTTCGATAACGCCCGGCTTTTTCTTTGCTATTGCACGGCGCACGATATCCGCCTTACCGTAGGAATATCCCGCGACAGAACGGAATATCTGCATGACCTGCTCCTGGTATACGATACATCCGCAGGTCTCGTCAAGAATATCTGCTAAACAAGGTATCTTATACTTCATCCTACTTCTGTCTGCACGGTTTTCAAGGAACTTCGGGATCGCGTCCATCGGTCCCGGCCGGTATAGTGCTATGGCGACCATTATATCGGTTATGCTTTTCGGCTTCATTTGGACAAGAAGCTGACGCATACCCTCCGACTCGAGCTGAAAGAGTCCGTCGGTTCTGCCTGACGATATAAGCTCGTAGGTCGCTTCATCATCAAACGGGATCTCCGACACGCGGAAGGAGTCCTTTTCTTTTCTGACCAGCTTTTCGGTATCGTCGATAACTGTAAGATAGCGAAGCGCAAGGAAGTCGAATTTGAGCAGACCGAGCTTGGCTACGGTATCCATGTCAAACTGCGTGACGATCGTATCACCGTTTACCGAAAGCGGAACGTACTCGTGCACGGGACGGTCGGTTATTACGACGCCTGCCGCGTGGGTCGAGGAATTTCTCGGCATGCCCTCAAGGGCAGACGCTATGCGCACAAGCTCTCTTATCTCATCGTCACCGTCGCAAAGAGCCCGAAACGATTTATCGTTTACCGCCTCGGCGAGCGACACTCCGCCTTTGTGCTCGGGAAGAGCGCGAACGACGCCGTCGACCTTTGAATACGACATTCCGAGCGCACGCCCAACGTCGCGCAGAGCCGCCTTCGCGGCGAGCGTACCGAATGTAACTATCTGTGAAACGTGATCCTTACCGTAGCGTCTTCCGACGTAGTCGATGACCTCGTCGCGGCGACGGTAACAGAAGTCTATATCAAAATCGGGCATACTTACTCTTTGAGGATTCAGAAACGACTCAAATAGAAGTCCGAAACGGACGGGGTCGACCTCGGTTATTCCGAGAAGATAAGCTATCAAGCTTCCTGCTCCCGAGCCGCGTCCGGGGCCCGTAGGTATCATTTTTGATTTTGCGTAATTTACGAAATCGGAAACGATAAGGTAATACGACGCGTATCCCATAGAGGTGACAACAACGTGCTCGTAATCTATACGAAGCTTGTAATCCTCGCGCTTGAAGGTATCGTCGTATACGATGCTTCCGTCCTTTTCGCGGCGCTCAAGTCCCTCGTAAGCGAGCTGACGCAAGTAATCTTTGGCATTAAGACCGTCAGTTGGATCAAAGCGCGGCAAAAACATCTTTCCGAAAACGAAATCGTAGTTACACATCTCGGCTATCTTGACGGTGTTTTCGATAGCACCCTCATATCTGCCGAGAAGCTTTGCCATTTCGTCTCCGCTCTTCATATAAAACTCGTCGGTCTCAAAGCCGATAGGTCTGCCGTCTGATATGACGTTATTCGTCTGAATACACATCATCACCGACTGCGTAAATGCGTCTTCCTTACGCAGATAATGAACGTCGTTTGTTGCGACGAGCGGTATTCCGGTACGCTCCGAAATTCCGACGATGCATTCGTTCACCATTCTCTGCCCCTCAATGCCTTCATCCTGGAGCTCGAGATAGAAATTTCCGCGCCCGAATATGCCGTCGAGCTTTTTTGCGTATTCCTCCGCCTCACTTACGTTCCCCGCCATAACGAGGCGCGGTATCATACCGCTCAAACACGCCGAAAGGCAAACGAGTCCGTCGGCATGCTGCGACAGAAGCTCAAGATCTATCCTCGGCTTACGGTAAAAGCCCTCCGTATGAGCGCAGGAGATCATATAGGTCAGATTCTTGTATCCGACCTCGTTTTTCACAAGAAGAACAAGGTGATTCGGCTCGTTTTCTCCGCTTCCCGTTTTATCGAAACGGGATTTCGACGCAACGTAAGCTTCACAGCCGATTATCGGCTTGATTCCTGCGTCCTTACAAGCGTTATAGAAGCCCACTACTCCGTACATCACGCCGTGGTCCGTTATCGCAACCGCAGTCTGACCAAGCTCGGCCGCGCGCTTCGGTATTTCACTCAAGCGGCAAGCACCGTCAAGCAAGCTGTATTCGGTATGCAGATGTAAATGCACGAAATCGGGCATCGCCTTATCCTCCTTTCGGTAGAATTATTATATAAATCAGTCTATGGTCTTAAGAAATTCGATACATTCCTTTGCCTCGGTCATACCGTCGGGAGTGAGCGTTTCGCTCTCGACAACGACGGTGAAGCCGTGCTCATAGGCGTAGTCGCGTATCTCCTTTATCGGTGCTTCGCCTTGGCCGAGCGGCTTGCCTATTCCGCCCTTGAAGCCGTCCTTGAGGTGAATGACCTTGATCCTGTCTTTCAAGCGAACCATAACTCCGATGGGATCGCAGCCCGCGTTAAACGCCCAGAAGGTATCGATTTCAAAATCTATATCGGTTCTCTTTTCGAGCTCCGAATGAATGGTTGAGCCCCAGCTTTGAAGCTCAAATTCGCGCGAATGGTTATGGAACGCAAGGGATATTCCCTCTTTGTTCAATATCGGCTGCGCAAAATTCATTACCTCGCAAAACTTTTCTATCTTTTCAAGAGTGTTGAGATCTGCGCCCGGAACGATGATATTATGATTACCGATGATCTTGTGATATTCAACGGTCTTTTCGATGTTCTCGGAAGTAAGCTCGTCCCAGCCGGTATGAGTACCCGAAACGGCAAGTCCGTTTTTATCGAGCATCTCCTTTATTTTTTCTGCCGAATAGCCAAAAAATCCGGCAAACTCGACCTCTTTATAGCCGAGAGCGGCAACCTGCTCGAGCGCCAACGGAAAATTCTTTTCGGTAATATCGCGGACGCTGTAAAGCTGAATCCCATAAGTGTGTTTCATAACGTTCTCCTTATAATTTCTCCGCAAATTGCTCTATTTTCTTCAAGCGGTGATTAACACCCGACTTCGTTATCGGAGGAGTATGCATTTCGGCAAGCTCCTTCAGCGTTGCACTCGGGAATGCGGCTCGAAGATCAAGTGTGGCCTTCAGCTCATCGGGAAGCGTATCGAGCTTGTCCGATGCGATTATTTTTTCTATCGCACGCATCGTCGTCTCATACGCCGCCGCGGTCTTTCCCATATTCGCCATTTCGCAGTTGTTTAGGCGGTTAATATTGTTGCGGAAGTCCTTATACATCTTTACGTCGAGCATCTTAAAGGTCGCCTTATTTGCGCCCAAAATACCGAACATATCAAGCACGCTTTCGCTGTCCTTGAAATAAACGCCGTAAAAGCCGCTTCTGCGTTCGATAAGCTTCGGATTCGTACCCATTTCATCAAGAAGCGACATCAGCATTTCCGCCCTCTCGCTTCCTCGAACGAGAAATTCCATGTGATATGAGTTCTCGGGATATGTAACGGTTCCGCAGGTAAGAAAGGCACCCCTGACAAATGCACGGATGCACTCGTCACATCCGCTTATCGGAGCATCCGTAGCGTTTACACCGTCGATCTCAAGGAGGGTGCAAAGCTCATTCAGACGATCGGAGTCGGTTATTGCGGTAAAGGAAATGTCATTTTCCTTTCGACGGCCCGTTATCTCCTTGATAAGCTTCGCGTAGTGCATAACGACAGACGGATTTTCACTTTCAAGATAAAGTGCCGTTTCATCAGACGGATTCGTACCGAATATCATTCCGCGCAAAAACGCTTTTTTACAGCACTTATTTTTTACGTGCGACGACACGATCTCGTTTTTTACGTCTTGTGAAAATGACTCGTACATATTATTGATCTGCCGGATTCTCTATATATTTTACTTCTGTCTGAAGCTCTATACCGACGTTTTCCTTTATTACGCTTCTGATATGCGCGATAAGCGCAAGAACGTCAGCGGCTGTTGCATTTCCGACGTTGATTATAAAGCCGGCGTGCTTTTCAGAAACCTGTGCGCCGCCTATCGTATAGCCCTTAAGTCCCGCATCCTCGATGAGCTTGCCTGCGAAATAGCCGGGATAACGCTTAAATACGCTTCCTGCAGAAGGATAATTAAGCGGCTGCTTGTCGATGCGCTGCTGCATAAGACAGTTCATCTTCTCGATTATCTCGCTTGGATTTCCCTCGGACAAGGTGAACTTGGCACCGAGAATTATCTTGTCTCCGCTTTGGACGATGCTTTCACGGTATCCGAAGGCGCAGTCCTCTGCCTTGATATCGTATATCTCATCGTTCACAGTGTCGTAGACCTTGACGGAGACGCAAACGTCTTTCATCTCGCCGCCGTACGCGCCTGCATTCATATAGAGCGCTCCACCGACGGTACCCGGAATGCCATATGCAAATTCAAGTCCTGTCAGAGCGCTTTCGGAAACCTCCGACGCGAGGTGAGTAAGCGACACTCCGCAGCCGGCTTTAACGGTATTACCCTTTATCTTTATATCCTTGATTTGAGTCGTAAGTATGACCGCACCCTCGTATCCGCTATCGGAAAAGAGAAGATTCGATCCGTTTCCGATAACGATATTCGGAACGCTTATACTGTGGCAAAGAGCCGAAAGCGATGCAAGCTCGTCGGCAGTTGTCGGATATATTACGTAGGATGCGTTTCCGCCGATATGGAACGAGGAAAAGGACGCTAAAGAGCAGTCTCGTCTGAACGTCAGCCGTCCTTCCTTCTCTGCTTCGGTTAGATATTGCTCAAGAACACTTGAGTTTGAGAGCATAATATCTGCTCCTTTCGTTTTTTACTTATTCTATGCGATAAGTTTGATTTTGTTATCAACCGTTGATAACGAAGCGGTGGAATACCTTTTTACCCTTTTTAACGATAAGTCCGTCGCCGAAAGCGTCGATCGCAACGCTTGCGTTGAACTGTACGACCTTTTCGTCGTTAACGAGGATACCGCCCTGCTGGATAAGACGCTTCGCTTCGCCCTTTGAAGGAGCAAGACCGCCAAGCACGAGAAGGTCGGAAACGAGAATAGAGCCGTCAACAAAGTTTTCAGCAGTAAGCTCGGTAGTCGGCATATCGGCAGAAACATCGCCGTTTGCAAATACAGCTCTTGATGCTTCAAGTGCCTTATTGGCCTCCTCCTCGCCGTGAACCATCTTGGTAAGCTCGTAGCCGAGGATCTCCTTTGCCTTATTGAGCTGTGCGCCCTCCCACTTGTCCATCTCGTTGATCTCTTCGATCGGAAGGAAGGTGAGCATTCTGATGCACTTGAGAACGTCGGAGTCGGCAACGTTACGCCAGTACTGGAAGAAGTCGTAGGGACTGGTCTTTTTAGCGTCGAGCCATACTGCGTTTCCAGCAGTCTTACCCATCTTCTTGCCCTGCGAGTCGGTAAGGAGAGTGATCGTCATAGCGTGCGCGTCCTTGCCGAGCTTTCTTCTTATAAGCTCGGTACCGCCGAGCATATTCGACCACTGGTCGTCACCGCCGAACTGCATATTACAGCCGTACTCCTTGAAGAGGTAGTAGAAGTCGTAGGACTGCATTATCATGTAGTTGAATTCGAGGAAGGAAAGTCCCTTTTCCATTCTCTGCTCGTAGCACTTTGCACGGAGCATATTGTTAACGGAGAAGCAAGCGCCGACCTCGCGGAGAAGCTCAACGTAGTTAAGCTTGAGAAGCCAGTCTGCGTTGTTTATCATCTGCGCCTTTCCTTCGGAGAAGT
>JAFTTT010000039.1 GCA_017466625.1 Clostridia bacterium | reverse complement strand
TCGCGCACGCGCTTAAGCAGTCTGTTTGCGATTCGCGGCGTGCCTCTTGAGCGCGAGGCTATCTGCATTGCTCCCCCGTCGCTTATCTCAACGCCGAGTATGCCTGCGCTTCTTTTGATGATGGCAGCAAGCTCCTCCGGCTTATAAAGCTCAAGCTTGAGCATTACACCGAATCGGTCACGCAACGGCGTTGAAAGCTGGCCCGCCCTTGTCGTTGCACCGATGAGCGTGAAGTGCGGCAGATTCATTCTGAAAGAGCGCGCGGCAGGGCCTTTGCCAATGATTATATCTATCTGAAAATCCTCCATTGCGGGATAGAGTATCTCCTCCACCGTGCGCGCAAGGCGGTGGACCTCGTCTATAAAGAGAATGTCGTTATCCTGCAGGTTGGTGAGCAGTGCAACAAGGTCGCCCGCCTTTTCTATTGCGGGGCCCGACGTGATCCTTATATTGACGTTCATTTCGTTTGCGATTATTCCCGCAAGAGTGGTCTTTCCAAGGCCGGGAGGGCCGTAAAGAAGAACGTGGTCAAGCACCTCGCCGCGGCTCTTTGCGGCGTCTATATAGATCTTCAGCTGCTCCTTCGCCTTTTCCTGACCGATATATTCGTCAAGAGTTTTAGGGCGGAGCGTCGGCTCGTTTTCTCTGTCTTCACTTTCCGAGAAGGACGAGGAAACTATGCGCGACTCAAAGTCGTATTCAAATTCGCTGTCAAATTCTGCCATTTATTTCCTCTCCTTATTTCATAAGCTTTGAAAGCGCGTTTCTTATAAGCACCTCGACGTCAAGCGACGGGTCAAGTCCCTTGAGCGCGTATGCGGCTTCGCTTCTTGTGTATCCGAGGACGAGAAGTCCGTCGGTAGCAGCCGCGATATTGCTTGACGACGAGCCGGTGTCGGAAGCTTCACCGACGTAATCGGCATCGGGCGAAAGCTCCTTACCGACCTTATCCTTAAGTTCGAGAATGATCCTCTGCGCGGTCTTTGAGCCGATTCCCTGTGCCTTTGCTATTGCCTTTGCGTCACCGTTTACGACCGCCTGTGCAAAACGCTCGGGAGACATAAGCGAAAGGATCGATATCGCCGATTTTGCACCGACACCCGAAACCGATATAAGCATTCTGAACGAGGACAGCTCCTCGAGCGTATAGAAGCCGAAAAGCTCCATCGCGTCCTCCCTTACGCTTAAATGCGTATAGAGACGTACGTTCGTTCCTATCTTGCCGGCAAGCTTACCAAGCGTGTTTCCGCTTATATTTATTCTGTATCCTACGCCCTGCGCGTCGATCACCGCGTTTACGGGATCGGCGAGGACCAGCTCTCCGCTTATGTAGTAGTACATTCTTTTCTCCTTATTTGACGTTATAGTAGCCCTTGATGCGCGATGCGCCCGTATGCGCGTGGCAAATCGCTATTGCAAGCGCGTCTGCAGTATCGTCGATCTTCGGCATCTTTTCGAGCTTCAGGATGGTCTGCACCATCATCTGCACCTGCTTCTTCTCCGCCTTACCGTATCCGACGACCGACTGCTTGACCTGAAGCGGCGTGTATTCGTATATCGAAACGTCCTTTTTCTTCGCCGCAAGAAGCGCAACGCCTCTTGCCTCGGCAACCGAGATACCCGTCGTGATATTGTTCGTAAAGAAGAGCTCCTCTATTGCCATTTCAGCCGGGCGGTACTTTTCGATAAGCGCCGTCATCCCGTCGTATATCTGACTTAATCTGTCCTCGACCTTCGTGTGCGCCGGGGTGGTTATAGCGCCGTATGCAATTGTCGTGAAGACGCCCTTCGTGCAGTCGATAACTCCGTATCCGACTATTGCAAGTCCCGGGTCGATACCCAAAATAATCATTTTCTGCCTCTTTCCCGTCGTGTAAAAACACCTTGGGCATTATAATTCATACTATTATATCACATATAGAAAAATAAGTCAATTTAATGACGCAAAATTTTATAATATATAATATTAAGTTAATATGTTTACACGCGCAGAAAATTGTGGTATAATATCAGTAACTATTTTTTGCGAGGAAAACAATGAAAGCCAAACTTAAGTCATATCTAACGAGGTTTAACGCCTGGAGGACCGATCACTCCTTCCTGCTTCTTGCGTTTATAATACCCGTTATCATAATGTGGATGATATATATCGCGCTCGAGGTCTTCCCCTTCGGAAACAACTCGGTGCTCGTCCTCGACCTTAACGGTCAGTACGTCAATTTCTTTGCCGACCTTAAAAACAAGCTTCACGAGGGCGGATCCTTCCTTTATTCGTGGACAAGGTCTATGGGCGGAGAATATATGGGCATTTTCGCCTACTACGTATCGAGCCCCTTCTCGTTCCTCGTCGCTCTGTTCGATCACAGCAGCATCACCGAGGCGCTTCTGCTTATCATTCTTCTCAAGGCGGGAACGATGGGTGCTACGATGTCGTATTACCTTAACGAGTCCTACAAGACCACCCCTCTCAATACCATCATCTTCTCGACCTGCTACGCTCTCTCCGGTTACGCGGTCGTTATGGCGCACAACACGATGTGGTTTGACTGTCTCATATTCCTGCCGCTCGTTACGCTTGGTATCGAAAGAATAATCAAGCGCGGAGATTTCAAGCTCTTCGTCGTTTCACTATCCATGTGTCTGCTCACCTCGTTCTATATCGGATACATGGTCTGCATTTACGTGGCGATCTACTTCTTCTGCTACTACCTCGCAAGCAGTCACAGATACGGAAACAATTTCTGGCTTGAGGATAACCATTTCTTCAAATCGTTCGGAAGGATCATTCTTTATTCCGCGATCGCCATCGCGATCTCAGCGATAATCATTCTTCCCTCTTACACGGCGCTTCAATTCGGTAAAAACACCTTCTCGGAGCCAGATTTCGCCTGGACGCAGCGCTTTGACTGGCTCGATCTCGTCGTCAAGCTTCTTCCCGGCTCATACGATACCGTTCGCCCCGAGGGTATTCCCTTCGTTTACTGCGGTATCATCACGCTTCTGCTCCTCCCCGTTTACTTCATAACGTCGCGCATAAATTGGCGTGAAAGAATGATGACAGGAGTTCTTCTTTCGCTCATTCTCTTCTCGTTCAATATCAACGCTCTCGACATTATGTGGCACGGCTTCCAGAAGCCGAACTGGCTCAATTACCGTTACAGCTTTATCTTCATCTTCCTCATAATTGTTTGCGCCTACAAGGCGTACTCAAATCTGCAGCATTCAAACTATAAAAACGTCGCGATAACGGGCGGTATACTCGTCCTTCTCGTTGCGGTCATCCAGAAGCAGAATTATAAGAATGTAAGCGATATCAAGACCGTGTGGTTCTCACTTGTCGCCATCGGCGTGTTCTGCGTTGCACTTTATTTCGTTTACCGAAAGAAATATAACGAGATGGGAACTGCGGTCGTGCTTCTGCTCGTCTGTGCCGAGCTTTTCGGCGCGGGACTCCTTAACGCAACCGCCCTCGACAAGGACGTTATAATGTCATCCCGCGATTCCTACAACAATTACTACGAAGCAGTATTTCCGATGGTCGAATACGTCAAGAAGTACGACAAGTCGCCCTTCTACCGCATGGAAAAGAACTTCCACCGTCAGTACAACGGACGCACTAACGACGCAATGACGCTCAATATGTACGGTATCTCAAACTCGACCTCGACACTCAACAAGTCGATAATCAACCTCCTTCACCGTTACGGCTACGCGTCCAAATCACACTGGTCTCAGTATCTCGGCGGAACTCCCGTTGCCGACGCTTTTATCGGAATAAAATACGTTATTTCAAACGAAGAGATAGACAACCTCGTATGGAACGAGATCAGCAGTATGGAGATCGACAAAAAGTACCGCGATGAGATCGTCGGCTCGTCCGACCGTCTTTATCTTTACGAAAATCCTTACGCGCTTTCTCTTGCCTACGGATCGTCTGATATGATGAGATATTTTGAAATATCCGATTACGAGTCTCCCATGGAGCTTATGAACGCTATGGCATCTGCAGTCATGGGATACGAGGAGCCGATCGACATTTTCGAGGAGCTGTACCTTGACGACACCGTATTTACGAACATCAGAACCGATTTCGCTACCAATCACAGAAAGTACAGTGCAAAGAATTCCGGCACCGCGTCGATTGATTTCACGGTCGAGGTAAGAGCCGGAGAGCCCGTTTATATGTACATTCCGACCGATTACCCGAGAGAATGTACTCTTTCTGTTGACGGTCGTTATATAGGTAGCTATATGGGCAACAAGAGCGACTGCGTACAGTATCTCGGTATCTTCGACGAGGATCAGATGATAACCGTCACGTTCACTCTCAAAGAGGACCCGATATATATCAGAAATAATCAGAATTATTTCTTCTCGCTCAACACCGAGATATTCAAGGAGACCTTTGAGGATATCGCGAAGTCCAACCTCAATATCACGAAGTTTGACGAGGATTATATCGAAGGCACCGTTACAATAAGCGAGGATCAAACGCTTCTTTGCACCTCTATAACCTTTGACGAGGGCTGGATCGTTGAGGTCGACGGAAAGCGCGCTGATCTTATCAAGATCAACGACAGCCAGATAGCGATCGAGATCTCCGAGGGTACTCACAAGGTCACCTTCACCTACCGTCCGAAGTGCTACGTTTACGGCTCTGCCCTCTCGATAATCGGACTTCTTTCCTTCGCGGGCGCTATTGCATACGATGGGATAAAGAAGGAACGCGACAAGAGAAAATGGGCGAAGCAAAATAATATTTTCTAAAAGAATAAGCCCTTGCCGATTCGTCAACCCTTTTATTAAAAAGTAAGGGAGAGGCGCTATGCAAGGGCTTAATAAATTCAGAGATAACGGAATACACGGATATATATTTATGACCTCCTGCGGTATACTTTTCGGGGCTTTTATAGAAGCTCTTTATCACGAAAGAGTAATATTCGCAGCGTCGGTCATTATGGGCGTTTATTTTTTCATGATCCACAGGATCAACCGCGCGTTAAAGGACGAGCCGATATACACGAGAGCGCTTATTTCCACCTTTGCAATAACCGCGGTGGAGCTTGTTTTCGGGATCATAACCAACCGCGTTATGCATCTGCATTTCTGGGATTTTTCAGACAGTCTCTTTCACGTTCTCGGTCAGATATGTCCGCGCGAAAGCTTTATCCGCTTCGTTATCGCCTTTCCCGTAATTTATTTAAGCAAATTTGCCGATAGAATACCTATCCGCGCATTAAGCATAGGAGAAACAAATGGCTAAAAGAAAAAACAAGAAATATAAGCTGACGGGCTGGCAGACGCTTGTTGCGTTCGTCCTCGTGATCGGAGTCGCGATAGCGCTCCACACGATACCGGGCGCGTGGGAATTTCTCGCAAAGTATCTGCCGTTTATCGAGGAGCCGAGACAGATAACTGTTCCCGACGGCGATATGGCGGTACATTTTCTTGACGTCGGTCAAGGCGACTGCTCACTTATCGTTTTACCGAACGGAAAAACAGTTC
Source organism: Clostridia bacterium (assembly GCA_017466625.1). Classification (GTDB taxonomy): domain Bacteria; phylum Bacillota; class Clostridia; order Oscillospirales; family CAG-272; genus Colimorpha_A. The sequence goes on along the minus strand of JAFTTT010000039.1, from coordinate 9,050 downwards.
TGATTGACGCTTCGGTCAAGGACGAGGGAAAGAATATTCTTGAATATCTGTCATATCAAAAGATAAAGCGGATCGATTACTTTATTCTGACGCACCCGCACGCCGATCATATCGGCGGAGCGCAAGAGGTCATTGAGGCGCTTCCCATCGGCAAGGTCATTATGCCCGATGCCGAAACCGACACTGCGGTCTTCGAAAAGCTTTTGATCACAATTGATAACAAGAAGATCCCATTACATATTGCGAAGGTCGGCGACATTATTTCGCTCGGAAATGCAAATATTAAGATCCTCGGTCCGGTAAACAATACGGACGACCTCAATAATATGAGCATCGTGCTTCGTCTCGATTACGGAAAGACGTCGTTTATGTTTACGGGAGACGCGGAGGAGCCGTCCGAAAAGGATATGCTCGATAAGTTCTCCGCATCAGAGTTCCGTGCCGACGTTATTAAGATCGGTCATCACGGCGCAAGCACGTCAAGCTCGTATGATTTCATCAAGGCGGTCTCACCGAAATACGCCGCTATCAGCTGCGGAAAGGACAATTCCTACGGTCATCCGCACACCGAAACGATAAACACGCTTAACAAGCTCGGTATCAAGTATTACCGAACCGACAAGGTCGGAAACATAGTATTTTCAAGTGACGGAGAAAAGGTAACTCTGCTCCGCCCGACTGCATAATATAACGATCCCCCTGCCATAGCAGGGGGATTTTCTCATCGCACTTGAATCATTGACGTGTCGGTTAATTCGTAGAGATTTCCGAAGCGGTAGCCCATTCCCTCCAGCGTTGTCATAAACTCATCAAGTATTGCGGCGTTCGTGCTTGACGTCGGGTGAAGAAGCAGCACCTCACCGTTGTGCAGACGGCTCATGAGCTTATCAAGGGCTTTTTCGCGGGGCATCTGTCGGTTATTATCCCAGTCGTCGTAGGCACAGCTCCAGAAGATCGTTTTGTATCCGAGCTCGTTTGCCCACATGAGGTTATCTCTGTTGAATTTGCCCTCGGGCGGACGGTAGAACGGCAGGATCTCGTGTCCGACGTACTCGAGCATCACGGAGTTCAGCTCGTCGAGCTCTGCCTTGAAATCATCAATAGACGTCATTTTCGTCATATCCTTATGATTTGCGGTATGGTTACATACGAGATGCCCTTCATCGACCATTCGTTTGACGAGCTCCGTGTTCTTTACAATAAGATTTTTAAGCACGAAAAATGCGCCCGACGCGTCGTGCTTTTTTAATATATCAAGTATTTTTTCGATATTTCCGTTTTCGTATCCTGCGTCGAAGGTAAGGTATATTACCTTATCGCTGTCGGTCGCATCACCGTCGATATAATATCCGCCGTGCTCCTTAATAAAGGAGAATTCCGTCGGAAGCGGCGGACGGCAGCCGTCCTTGCTTTTCATGCAGTACCAATTACAGCTTTTACCCACGTTCATCGCTGCGCCGAATGCTGTCGTCGGGAGCATACAGAACACGAGCAGTATCGCTAAAAATTTTGCTTTCATATCTTCCCTCTCGTTTTTGTTTTCAAAATTATTTTGCTCATTTTGACACGCAAAATCCGAGAAAATTATCGGTAGTACGTGATATTTTAACCGCTTGTGCCGAATTTTTCACCTCTTGGAAGCAATTTATTTACATTTTGAAATTTTTGTGTTATGATTTATTCAACGAATGAAGGGAGGGATATAATGAAGCTTCGGACCGTTATTTCGGACGGCGATGAGGAGATCGTGATCTCCTGCCGCGAGCGTAACGACAAGGTCGTTTTTATCGAGGACCTTATAAAGCACGCTATCGGTCAGAGTGATTCGCTACTGCTTACGTCGGGCGATCTTCAGTATTTTGTCCCTATAAAGGATATCGTCTTCTGCGAAAGCTTCGACGGGCATACCGTTTGTCACACGAAGGACAAGGTCTTACGCTCATCCTACAAGCTCTTTGAGCTTGAGAAGATACTTTCTCCGTCCTTCTGCCGTGCGTCAAAATCGACGCTTATAAACTGCCGTGAGGTCTACTCGGTCAGAAAAAACCTTGCAGGCCCGTCGGAAATATCCTTCCGCTCAACGCCTAAAAAGGCGTATTTATCGCGCAACTACTACAAGATGTTTATGGAAAAAATGAACGAAATGAGGTTATAATAATGAAATACGATTACGAATACGAACGCGATTTTGAAACGAAAAAGGGAAAGACGATTCACTTTAAGGTATCGGCAAACCGCCTTGTTTTCGGTATACTGTTCATCGCTTGTGCGGTGCTTATAATTCTGGATGCAGTAGGTGTATCTCTCGGCTTTTTGGGATTCTTGAGCGGCATTCCTGCATGGGTGCTTATTCTTACGCTTATCAACCTGATCTGGCTTATTGACGAAATTATTAAGCTGAAGTTTTCAGAAGTGTTCTTCCCTATCGCATTCATCTTTATGCTTCTTGAAAAACATATTGCAAAATGGTGCGGTCTTGAAAAAAGCAACATAATAAACAACTGGCTTGTTATACTTTGTGCGCTGCTTCTTATGATTGGAGCAAAATGCATTATTCCGAAAAGAAGATTTACATTCACAAAGACGTACAATAACAAACAGTTCTGCGATACAAACGAGCACAAGCACGCCCGCGGCAGCGCCTCAACTGTCTACGTTGACTGCGGATCCGATGAAGAGACCGTCACTGTTCGAAACGAGCTTGGAGCTTGCAGCGTATATTTTTCTGACGTTGAAAGCTACAAGGGCAACAAAACGCTGTGCATCCATAACGAGCTTGGCGCAATGACTATCCACGTTCCGAGTGAGCTCCGCATCATTTCAAGCATATCCAACGAGCTCGGCTCCGTCAGCGAGCCCGAGGATAAGGGCTCGGGCGACAAGATCATTCGTATTACCGGTAGTAACGAACTCGGCTCGCTTCGCATAACGAGAGTATAATATAAATAGAAAAAGCACGCTTCTTTCGAAGCGTGCTTTTTATTATCAGAATATCTCGGGAAGGTTCGTTGGGGTTCCCGTTTCTACAGAGACCGTTATTACGTCCTCATTTTCGAAGATAATTACTTCGCATTCCGGCGAAACGAATTCGTTATTCATATTTATTTCCTCCTTCGTTCATTTTAAGATGCGAACTTCGATGCCGCAACACCGTAGTTATAGGTTGCTGCAATGAGGTTACGAACTGCCGTACTGCCCGTAGCGGCGTTAAGCGTATTAAGATACTCGTTAAGCGTGAAGGAGATAGCTGCGATAGCATCTGCCCCGTCGTATACCGTAACGGTTATCTTATCGGAGTAGTTAGCGGCGTAAATACCGGTAACGGAGATAGCTCCGTTCTTAACGTAGTTCATAACGGGCTTGTTGTTTATGATCGTCTTATCTCCAAACGTGATAGTGAGAGTATAGCTCTCATCAAGCTTCGCGGTGTCAACGGTGAGCTTTGCGCTTGCAGACTGCGAAAGCGTTGCTCCGAGTCCGACGAAGATATTGCCCTCCTCGGTTACGTTTCCAACGCCCGTAAAGTCTGCAGTAACGTTACCGTCAAGCTTGCCTGCAGCCGCCTTACCGTAGGTTACGATGCTGTCAGCGAGTGTTACGAGCTCGTTATATTTCGCTTCGGTAAGACCGAGAGCGGAGGCGGAAAGTGCCTTGACCTTGTTCACGTAGGTTTCTACGCTTACGTCGATATCCATGCCTCTGTCACCGCATTTAACGGTGAGCTTGGTTCCGATATTGACGGGAGTAAGATCTACTGTATAGGTATTGGTTCCAGCGATTGCATCAAATTCTACGCCGTTGCTGAAGGTGACCTTCGTGTTAGGATATGCAGCAAGGTATTCCTCGCTTACGTTAAACTTGACGTTTACGCTTACGCCTCTGTTAAGAGTTAGCGAGAAGCCGGTGTAAGAAGGAGCGGTCATGTTTCCGCCGTCGTCGATTACTGCAAGACCCGCAGTCGGGTAGGTTGTCGTGGTATGTGTATCGGTGTTATTCGGATCGTAACGGTATTCATTTGTTCCCGATCCGCCGACCTCGGCTACGTCAACAGAGGTACAGTTCTTAACGTGAAGGGGTTGTCTCGACGAATATGTCGAGCTGTGGCCGACGATACCGCCGATCCATACCGCAGCGTTCGATGCGGGAGCTGAGAGCTTAGCGTTATTTACACAGTTTTCGACGATAGAGGTTCTTGTATATTCCTTCTTACCGATAAAGTGTGCGTCAGCGACGATACCGCCTATCATCGTTACCTGGTTCAGCGGATCTGTGCCTGTATACTTGAAGTAACCGTTGTTTGCAGAGTTAAGGATTCTGATCGTTCCGTAAATCGTGCGGTTTGAATATCCCCAAAGTACCTGAGTGGTTCCCGTTCCAATTACGAGAGCAACGATTCCGCCGAAGGCCTGCTTGATCTTCGACTTGTTGTCAAGAAGCGTGATTCCGCCGTTAAATACGCAGTTATCGATCTTGGTATTGTAACCTGCTTCGCCTGCGATTCCGGCTGCTACTGAATGATATCCGTCAACCTCGATCTCAACGTCCGAGACGCAGTTTTCAATAGTCGTTGCCCACGCTTGACCGATGATACCGCCGACAATTCCGGACTGATATACGAGGTCCTCGTACTTGACGCTATTATGTACGCTGTTGCCCGGATAGAAGCCGGCAACAAGCTTACAGGTATTAGTTATCTTACAGTTTCTTATTACGTTAAAGTCTTCTGCGGGGTTGGAATTTGTTGGTGCCGCGGAGCGTCCGACTATACCGCCCGTTACGCCCTGGCTGTAAACCGTTACGTTATCAAGAGTAACGTTTTCGATCTTTGCGCCGTAGATAACGCCGAAGAGAGCGTCGCCTGCATATCCGTTAGAGGACGTATAGGTAGCGTGTCCCTTTGCGCTTGCAATACGTCCGTTATATATCCTGTATCCGCCGCCGTCATAGTTGCCTGCAAATGCGGCAACGTTAAGCTTCTGACTGGTTTCGGTCTGATGCTCATAACCTATCGGCTTTATAGCACAACCGTTAAGGTCGATGTCGCATACCTGCTTAAAGTACTGGCCCTTGAAGTAACCGATATTTGTTTCGGTAAGAGTGCTTGAGACTATGCAGCCGCCGCTGATTATCTGATTCGACATCCACATAAGGTTTCCACCATTTTTGATAATGTATGGGTCTGCCTGAGTGCCTGAGCCGGAGGGAACGATCTCGTAGCCGTTCCAGCCGTAATCAAATTCTTCTGCCTCTGCGTCAAGGTCGAACTCAAACTGGTTTACGGTATGATAATACTTATCCTTGATAGGAGAATAGTATCTTACGTCAACGGTTCTGCCGTCCTCGTCAAAATAGAATATGGTAACAAGACCGAGGGGAGACTTTGTATCGCTCGGATTACCGTTATCGAGATTACGGTTGTAATACCAGTCAAGGTCCTGACCGTCAATAAGGAACTGCGAAACGGTGTTACCGTTTACGCCGACACTCTGAGTCATAGTTATGAGGTTACTCTCCATGTGTCCGGAGAATACCATTTTGACGTTCTCATACTTCTTAACGAGATTGTCCCAAAGGTATGTACCCTTCGTACCATCACTGTAGTCCTCGGTATCAACAGTAGTTCCGTCGAGGAAGAGATACTGATGAGTTACGATGATAACCTGATAATCGGGATTTGCCTCTATGATGCCACATCCCCAAGCGATCTCTTCGTCCGTGGGCGACCAGTCAAGGTTTAATACCAACCACTTATCGCCGTTAGGTGCAGTGAACTTGTAGAAGGTATTCTCGGCGCAGTTTTCTTCCATAAGACCGCCATTTTTCTCAAACTGGTTAAGGTAATCTTCAACGCCAAAGCCGAGGCCGAAATCATACGAATAATAGTCGTGGTTTCCGCGAACAACGGTATAAGGAACTATGCCGTTAAGCTGGATCATGGCATCATAAGCGTGAAGATTCTGTGCGGTATTACCGTTGTTAGTAATGTCACCGACCCCCATAACGATCTCTGTCTTGAGCTTACCTGCGTTATCTGCGATCCACTTATAGATTATAGAAGTATAGTCTGTACCGTTGTTAACGTCGTCCTCGACCATAAACTGGGTATCACCGATAACCATCATCGTATAGGAGTAGTCGGTAGGAAGCTCAACCTCGTTCGGCTCAAGGAATTCCTTGCTGTACGAAAGGTCGTAGCCGTTGGGGCTCTTATCGGCTATATTCTTTCCGATATCGGTTGCCGCAAAATCCCAGTGAGAAAGAAGTCCCTCTTCGCTTCCCGTTACGCCGTTTTCATAGTGTGCCTTTACCTCTGCCGCCGTAAGCGTTTCGATATAGAAGGAAAGCGAGCCGAGCTTGCCGAGGAAGTTATAGGGCTGTCCACGACGGTTATCGTTGCCAATTACTATGGGGTTATCGGTAACGCGCTCGTCGATAGAGCCGTAATTATACATGATATAAGACGCAGACGTCGTCTTCGTCTGTGCAAGAGCGCCGTTCTTATAGCAGTACATATTGCCCGTTACGGGATCAAGAACGAACGCAAGGTGCGTCCATGCTCCCTTCGGAAGCGATACCTCTGTAAAGTTATAGGTTCTTACAGTGTTTGTCTGGTTGAAAACGTCGCTCCATTCAAACTGCGGGTAATATTTACCCGAATCGTGTCTGATGCCAAGAACAACGTAAGGTCTTGTTGCGTAATTTGAGTACGAGCTGAATACCGTTCCGAAACGAGACGAATCACTTGTGTGATAGGTAGCGTCTGACGGAATGTATATCCACGTCTCGTAGCTGAGAGGTGCCGGCGCATCCTTCATTGAATCGACGTAGAACATATCGTCGGGTCCGAACATTACGCCGTCACTCGGTGTTGCCGCCGATACCGCCATGCTGTTAACGAGAACGAGCATTGACATTATCATCGAGCAAGCAAGAATGATAGACAAACATCTTCTTTTCATGTCTTTCTCCTTATAAAAATATTTATCAACCTCATTTTATCACACGGATATTGACAAATAAATACTTGTATGATATGATTTATAGCAAGATATTGATTTTGACTTATCATTAGTTGATGATTTATGGCAAAATATTGATTTTTCGGAGTTATTATGAACGATAGGATAGTCTTTTATTTTGAGAACGGAATTGATGATGAATTTTCAACCGCTCTCTACTCCGGCGGTGTAAGCAGATATATAAATCTGCATAAGAATTTTGAGATACTGATCGTCGAGCACGGTGAAGCACTTTGTTTTATTGACGGAAGTGAGTACCGCGTTAAAGAGGGCGAAGCAGTTTTCATTTCTCCGCTCCAGCTTCACGGCTTCAAGACACTCGGGGATTCATCTCTGCGCCGTGTTACATTTAGCGAAAACATCGTTTTGACACTTTCTAACGCTATTAAGCAAAAAAAGGCGGAAAATCCCGTTTTCACGCCTAAAAAGGAAGATCTTTCCTATTTTCTTTCCGAGATGAACGAGCTGTTTGGAGAAGGCGAGACTTCAATCAAGAGAATCGTTCCGTCTTCAAGGCGCATCAAGATCAAGGGACTTCTATATATTATTGAGAGCAGCTTTCTTTCAGAGGCGAAGCTCGTTCCGTTCACCAATTCGAAAAATTCAGTAATTGACGTCGTTCATTATATAAGCGAAAATTATACTGCCGATATTACACTGCGCGACGCCGCAGAGTCCCTCGGCTACAACCATCAATATCTGTCGCGCGAGCTGAACAAAACTCTCGGGGTGAGCTTTTCTACCATACTTAATCAATACCGTATGAATCACGCCTACGCGATGCTTCAGGATACCTCGTTGCCGATAAATCAGATCGCCTTTGAAAGCGGATTCAAGAGTATTCGAAACTTTAATCACGTATGCATCGATATGTTCGGGAAGTCACCAAGAGAGGTTAGAATCGATACCGATATTACCTGAATCTCTCTTGATTTTTTACCAAAAATAAGTTATAATATGTCGGTATGAAAGGAATATCAAGATGAATATAAAAGAAATTTCAGAGATCAGACGCCGCTTCAGAGTTGAAAGAACGAACATTTCACGCATTCGCGGCGCGCTTATAAATGAGAAAAAGGAAGTTATTTCCCGATTTGATCACTCTCTTAACCTTATCAGTGAGGAAGAGGCGGAGGCAGTGCTCAAAACGCTGAAAAAAGTGCTTTCCGGCTCGCCTAACAAAAATCTTATTGACATTGCCTTTACAAATCAGCAGGTTCTTGACAGCTCCGAGCACAAGATGCTATCGTCGCTCAAGGCGTCGTCGCTTGCCGATGACAAGGCGCTTGACGAGCTTATCGAATCGGTCAGGATCTCATATAAATGCGAGGGCAATTATCTGATCATTCTCGGCTCAGACGCTTACGACGTGCCGAGCTACGGCTCCGACGGCAACAAAAAAGAGGACAGCGGCGAAATCTACTCCTACATAGTCTGCGCTATCTGCCCTCTCAATATGACGAAATCAACTCTCGGCTACAAGCTCACCGAAAATGCGATAAAGAATAATCTTCCCGACTGGGTAATAGGTGCTCCCGACGCGGGCTTTCTCTTCCCTGCCTTTGACGGCAGAAAGACGAATATCTACAATTCGCTTTTCTACAACCGTGACAAGAAGGATAACAAGGCGGAGCTTATAGAAGCCCTCTTCCGCCGTGAAGCGCCCATGGCTGTTGCAATTCAGAAGCAGGTGTTCACTAACATCTTCCGCGATACCATCGCAGAGGAATGCAGTATCGACGTCGTCAAGGATGTTCAGGATCGCCTCGGTCAGCTTATAGAGGAACACAAGGCGCTGAAGGACCCAGAGCCCCTCACCGTTTCAAAATCGACTGTCAGCGACATCCTCAAAAACTGCGGTATAAACGAAGAAAAGGTTACGGAGTTTGAAACACAGTTCGACCAAAGCTTCGGTGAAAAGGCGACGGTTTCACCCGAAAACCTGCTTAACGTAAAGCAGTTTGAGGTCAAGACTCCCGAGGTCTCTATCAAGCTTGCCTCAGATATGTCAGATCTCGTTGAAACACGTGT
>JAFTTT010000038.1 GCA_017466625.1 Clostridia bacterium | reverse complement strand
TTAGTAAACAAAATTAAATATGCGGGTATGGCGGAATTGGCAGACGCGCTAGATTCAGGTTCTAGTGACTTCACGGTCATACAGGTTCGACCCCTGCTACCCGCACCACAAAAATCGCGCTTTCGGGCGCGATTTTTATTTTTTATTAACAAATTTGAATATTTTCTTGCACTTTTATTGTGAATATGTTACTATATAGTTGGCTTTTGATCATACTATAATCACATAATATACAAAAAGGGAGATTTCTTCATGAAGAAAGAAAAGAATCTTGACGCAAAAGGTCAACGCAAATTCGGCATACGGGATAAACTCGCATACGCGGCGGGAGATCTCGGATGTAACATGAGCTTCTCGCTCAAAAACACAGTCCAGACCTTCTGGCTCGTTTACATGATGCTTGAAACAGGACTTCTTTCGATACTTCTTCTTCTCGTTCAGATCTGGGACGCAGTAAACGACCCGATGATCGGCTCGCTTATCGACAACGACAGAAGAAAGTACAAGATGGGCAAATTCAAGACCTATATATTTATAGGTGCTTGCGGACTGCTCGTCGGCGGTGCGGCGGTATTCCTTCCGTTCCCGGGCGCACCGAAGGTCCTTAAGGCGATCCTCTTCGTTCTCGGCTATATCGTATGGGACGCATTCTATACGATAGCAAACGTGCCTTACGGCTCAATGCTTTCACTCGTTACCGAGGACGTCGGCGAACGCGCACAGCTCTCTACATGGCGCTCGATCGGCTCTATGATCGGTAACATCCTTCCGAGCACCATTCTTCCCATGCTCATCTGGCGCAAGGTCAAGTTCGACGGAACGACCGACTTCCTGAGCAAGATCGAGATCCCAAAGGATGCGGCGGACAAATTCAGCCCCGAAAACATCGTCATCAATCCTTTGACCAAGGAGCCGTACAAGATGGGCGAAGAAGTGTTGAGCCCGCTTACGGGCAAGCCGCTTGAGGTACTGCTTGGCGACAGAGTGTTCTGGGCAGCACTCATTATGGGAATTATCGGCTTCCTCGCGTTTATCTTTATGATAAAGAATATAACGGTCCGCGTTGACGAAAACACCGTCAAGACGAACGAAAAGACCGAAAAGTTCAATATCGCAAAGGCATTCGGCAAGTTTATGAGAAACCGTCCCGCAGTCGGCGCAACGCTTGCCGCGATGGGAATGTTCCTCGGCATGAACGCGGCGGCAACCGCGACGACCATTATGTTTGCAACCTATTTTAATATGGCGTCGCTTTCCGGCCTTGTTCAGATGATCGGCTTCCTTCCGATGTTCCTCTTTATGCCGTTTATCACGAAGATCGTCAAGAAATACGGCAAAAAGGAAGCGTCGGTCTTCGGTACGATCATATCGCTTGTCGGCGGCGTTATAATGCTTATCTTCCCGATGATAAGCAACGTAAAGACCTCGCTTGTCGTATACCTGCTCGGACTCGTTATCTACGGCATCGGTATGGGCGTTTACACCTGCGTATCGTGGGCAATGATGGGCGACGCTATCGACTATAACGAGTGGAAATTCGGCACGCGCGAAGAGGGAACGGTCTATTCGCTCCACTCCTTCTTCCGTAAGCTCGCACAGGGAATCGGCCCGTCAATGGTACTTCTCCTTATGGGCTGGCTCGGCTACGAGGCAAAGTACGGAACAATCGGACAGTCTGCGGCAACCTCTCACAACATGTGCTGGCTCGTAGCGGGACTTTATATGTTCAGCGCGGTGCTTCAGTTTATTGGTATCGCAGTTATATATAACCTCGACAAGAAGACCCTTGATAAGATGAATACAGAACTCGCAGAAAGAAAGGCAGCGGCAGAACAGGGAGAATAAAATGAGAAAAATCGTTTCCTTAAATAAAAATTGGCTATTTGTAAAGAATACGGCAGACATCACCGCGCGCGAAGGCGAAGCGGTGGATCTGCCCCATTCCTGGAACGCAGTTGACGGTCAGGACGGCGGCAACGACTATTTCCGCGGCACCTGCCTGTACGTCAAGACGCTCGTAAAGGAAGAGCTTCCCGTTTCGGACAGATACTACGTAGAGCTTCGCGGAGCGATCTCCTCGGCAGACATCTACGTCGGCGGAAAGAAGCTCGCGCATCACGACGGCGGATACTCGACCTTCCGAGTCGATATAACCGACGAAATGACCGACAAGACCGAGCTCGCAGTTCTCGTTGATAACTCGCCGTCCGATACGGTCTATCCGCAGATGGCGGACTTCACCTTCTACGGCGGAATCTACCGCGACGTTAACCTTATCTGCGTAAACGAAACGCACTTTGACCTTGATTACTACGGCGCTCCCGGAATCGCGATCACTCCGAAGGTGAACGGCACCGACGCAAGCGTCGAGGTCGAGGTATACGTCAAGAACCTCAAAGAAGGACAGACGATAGTATATACTATATACGATAAGGAAGAAAACGAGCTTCAGAAGATAGAATCTCGCGATACGAAGGCCGTGTTCGAAATGAAGGACGTCCGACTCTGGAACGGACGCAAGGATCCTTATCTCTACTGCTGTGAAGCGGAGATAACGGAAAACGGCGAGGTCATTGATAACGTATGCAACCGCTTCGGCTGCCGCACCTTCAAGATCGACCCCGAAAACGGCTTCATTCTGAACGGCGAGGAATATCCTCTGCGCGGCGTGTCGCGCCACCAGGACAGATGGGGCGTCGGAAACGCGCTTCTCCCCGAGCACCACGAGGAGGATATGGATCTTATATGCGAAATGGGAGCAACGACGATACGTCTTGCTCACTATCAGCACGATCAGTATTTCTACGACCTCTGCGATGAGCGCGGTCTCGTTATCTGGGCAGAGATACCGTATATCTCGAAGCACATGCCTCTCGGACGCGAGAATACTGTCTCGCAGATGAAGGAGCTGGTATATCAGAACTATAACCACCCCTCGATCGTCGTATGGGGACTCTCGAACGAGATCTCGATAGGCGGCTCCGACGAGGATCTGCTTGAAAACCACCGCATCCTGAACGACCTCGTTCACGAGATCGACAAAACGCGTCTGACGACCATCGCGGCGGTGTCGATGTGCAAAATGGACGATCCGTATCTGCTTATCCCCGACGTGGTCTCCTATAACCACTACTTCGGCTGGTACGGCGGCGACACCTCGATGAACGGCCCGTGGTTCGATAAATTCCACGCGACGCATCCGAACATCCCGATCGGATGCTCCGAGTACGGATGCGAGGCGCTTAACTGGCACACCTCCGACCCGAAGCAGGGCGACTACACCGAGGAATACCAGGCGTTCTACCACGAGGAGCTCATAAAGCAGCTCTTTACACGCAAATATATGTGGGCGACCCACGTATGGAATATGTTCGACTTCGGCGCCGACGCAAGAGCGGAGGGCGGCGAGAACGGACAGAACCATAAGGGACTTGTCACGATGGACAGAAAGTATAAGAAGGACTCCTTCTATGCTTATAAGGCGTGGCTCGTTTCGCCCGAGACAGATCCCTTCGTGCATCTCTGCGGAAAGAGATATATAGACAGAGTCGAGGACGTGACGAAGGTCACGGTCTACTCGAACCTTCCCGAGGTCGAGCTTTTCGTCAACGGCGAAAGCGTCGGCAAAAAGACCGCACCCGACCATTTCTTCCGCTTTGAAGTGAAGAACGCGGGTGAAAGCAAGATAGTCGCAAAGGCGGGCGACCTCACCGACGAGGGAACTATCCGTAAGGTCGATACGATGAATATGGACTACGTCCTCGTCGAAAAGGCAGCAGTCCTCAACTGGTTCGATATCACCGCTCCCGAGGGACGCTTCTCGCTTAACGATAAGATCTCCGATATTATAGAGACCAAGCGCGGAAAGCTCTGGCTCGTCGGTATGGGACTCAAGCTCAAAAAGAAGATGAGCGCAAACAAGAAGCAGAAGGACGGCGAAAAGAAGTCGGGCGGCTTCGACGTTGACCTCAGCGGCGGCGCAGAGAGCGGCATCATGCAGATGCTCGGCGGCTTCTCGGTGCTTCGTCTTTCGAGCATGATGGGAATGATGAACGTCTCCTTTACCAAGGAAGAGCTTCTCAAAATGAACAAAAAGCTCAATAAGATCAAAAAACCGAAGAAATAAGCTAAAGACCTCGGCAAAAGCCGAGGTCTTTAATTTGATCGTTACGCTTCGGATTCCTACATTATATATGAACGCCGCTAAAATGTCGGCGTTTGCATAAATTGTTGCAAAAATATCACATCTAAAATGCAAAAAACCGAGGATTTCTCGGTTTTTCTCTTTATTTATTGAATAATATTTCACTTAAAATTGCAAAAGATGGTTGACAAACGAATTTTTCCGTGATAAAATTGTTATAATCATATACTCCCATAGTTATCTTGTTATGCAAATAGTTTTTTATGAGGGTAAAGCTGTTTGCATAATGAGCATATTGTGTGAGTAAGTGAAAGAACATTTTTAATCCGTTAATGGAGGACATATCATGAACAAGAAATTTAGATCCATTCTTGCGCTGGTACTGTGCTTCGTAATGGTAGCTGCAGTTGCAACCGGTTGTGCAGACAACGGTCCCCGCGACACTTCTGTTACCTATAATACGACCACTACTACCATGCCCAGCAACTGGAACGAAATGACCTATGCTGATAACAATGATACTCAGATCATGAGCTACATTGGTTCTTCCTTCTTCGATTACGACTACAAGTTCGAAAACGACAAGAAGTATAACGAAGACGGCACTATCAACAAGGCAGGCATCGTTCCCGGCGCATACACCACCAACTACTCCGCAGCAACCAAGCTCGAGGACGTTACCTCGACTGTTGATGCAAAGTGGGGCTACACTGATGCTCAGAAGGCACAGGGCGGCTACGCTTGGAAGATCACTCTCCGTGATGACCTTAAGTGGGATGACGGAACCGCGATCACTGCAGCTGACTTCGAGTACTCGATGAAGCAGCAGCTCGATCCTAAATTCATGAACTTCCGCGCAAACACCTACTATGATACCCTCAGAATCAAGAACTCCAAGGAATACTTCTTCTCCGGAGCTCCTATCTACGCACCTATCGTTCCCGCATACGGCAGCGGTGAGACCCCCGACTACTCCTTCAACATGGAGGGTGCAGAGGTTTACATGAACACCACCTCTACCGGTATGACTCTCGCAAGCTACACTCTTCAGGAGCTTATCAACGATTACGTTGGCACTGAAGAAGCTATTGCAGCTCTTAAGGTTATCGCTGACGCAGCAAACGAGTACGGCTACACCCTTATCACCGCTGAGAATAAGGAAGCTGCTATGGAGCTCGTTGGCTACGCTCTTAAGCCCTTCGGCATCGACTGGAGCGCTGAGACTGACGAGTCCAAGAACCAGCTCTTCATGGAGACCCTCTTCTACATCTCCGGTTACGGTGATGAAGTAGCTTGGGATACCGTTGGTATCTACGCTATCGCAGAAGAGAATGCTATCGTAGTATGTCTCGACACTGCATTCAAGCTTCTCAACGAAGACGGCACTCTTAACTATCAGGCAGCATACTATATGTCCAGCCTTCCCCTCGTTCACCAGGCAAAGTATGAGGCATCCAAGAAGCAGCCCGCTGAAGGCGCTACCCTCTGGACCTCTAACTACAACTCTTCTCTTGAGACCACCGCTTCTTGGGGTCCTTACAAGCTCTTAGAATTCGAGGCAGGTTCTCACTACAAGCTCGCTAAGAACGAGAACTGGTACGGTTGGAACATGGAGCAGTACAACGGTCAGTACAAGATCGACACCATCTACTGCCGTAAGGTTGAAGAGTTCTCCACCAAGTGGATGGGCTTCCTTAAGGGAACCTACGACGACGCTTCTCTCCAGACCGAGAACGCAGCTGAGTACGTAGACTCCAAGTACGTTTACTACACCTCTACCTCTACCGGTACCTTCGGTATGCAGCTCTTCTCTGACCTTAACGTACTTAAGGGCAGCGAAAACAACAACGGAATCCTTGCTATCAAGGACTTCAGACATGCATTCAACCTCGCTCTTAACAGAAGCGACATCGTTGAAAAGATCTGGCCCGGTTC
>JAFTTT010000037.1 GCA_017466625.1 Clostridia bacterium | reverse complement strand
TTTTATCAATTTTCATGATGAAATTTCCGTTCACAATTTATTAAAATCTCTAAAAAATAGAGGTTTATTTGCCCTATTGTACATAGGGCATATAAAAGTATGAACACCGTGTTCACAATTAAGAAATTCAAGGGATAAAAATACACGCTTCTTTTCTTTCTTAACGGTGGGAGCGGGGGAGGTCAAACCTCCCCCCGCACCCCCACCGTGAGAGGTGTATTCGTATCGGCGCAACGCGCCGATGGAACATACATATATGACGAACGACGAGACAACGCCTACGGCGTTCGGTTGATAGGCGGACAATACGTAATCAAACGTCGTAAACGTTCGGTTGTAATAATCGCGGATATATTCTTAAACGTTCAATATATGGGTTAATAGGTACCGCTCGTGACCTCGCTAAAACGGTAAACCGTTTTTACCTTGTATCACTGTTTTGGAAAAAGAAAATACCTTACGTTACGCAATTCCCCTTATTGTATTAAATCTTAATTTAGTACAATTACATTTTACACAAAAAGGAGTTCCAAAAATGGCTAAACAACTATATCCCCTATCCGATTATTTCAAGCGTGTACGCACGTCAGACTTCGCAGCATTCATTTGTTACCTCGCTGTCGATTATGGTTGCAAGATAACCGACTTCCCCGAGGATCATCAGATACTTCTCTTTGAGGATTATCTTTCCGAAACGTTCGTGTCGATGAACGAGGTGTCGTAATGGTCTTTATAGCTGCAATTTGGTTTTTCGTGATCCTGTTTCTTTTCGTCGCTAATCTGTGTTACATACACGAACTTGAGCGACGCATAGACCTTCTTGAGCATGATCTTAATAGGTGATAATATGATTTATGTTTGTTGGATTATATGTTTGGTCTCTCTTATAGGACTTGTCGCACTTGAAGTAATTTAGCCGTCCTTGCGGACGGCTCTTTTTTTATTGCTTCTCTTCCCTTTTTTCTTCTCTCAACGGCTTCGGCTCGTTGATAAGTCCGGCAAGATAGTCTATTGTCACGTTAAAGTATAATGCAAGTTTGATTACGTTGTGAAATGGAAATTCGCGTTCTCCTCTTTCCCATAAGCTGTATTGCTGTTTTGTAGTACCTAACAGATGCGCGAGCGCGTCCTGTTTTAGGTCGTGATCTTCTCTTAAATCTTTAATTCGCTGGTATTTATACATTGGTTTGCTCCTTTTCTTGTTGTTATTACAAAAAAATATTATCACAAAAATCATTCAAACGCTTGACAGTCATTTAAAAGTGTGATATATTGTGTTTAGTCAATCAAATAAATGACAAACAAAGGAGCCGAAAATGAGCAAGATAGAAAAATTCTTACTGAGTTTTTATCGTAATTATCCGTATTTATTTTTTATTTTTATGTTTTTCTTTTCTTGGCTTATTTGTTTGTTATCATTCGTCTTGAGACCTTTACATCCAAAAATTCATAATTTCAAAAATAAAGAAACGGAGAAGTTAATATGACCGTCTGTGAAAAAGAACACTTCAAAGAAATATCCCGCAGATTAACCCTTGAACACGCCGAGGTCCGGCAAGAAAATCAAAAGCTTAGATCAGAACGAGATTACTGGAAGAACCGCGCTCTTTCACTTGATGCAGTCGTCGAGCTACTTGAAGCTGAAATGTACGTTAAGGAATGAGACGACCGACAGAACCTACAAACGACGAACGTTTGTATCTCATAGATAACCTTGTTCGCCTTGGAATAGACGAAGATACCGCGAGAGTAATATCCGTCGAAGCTTATGACGTAGCACTCTCTGCTATCCAAAACTTGAACAACGCGAACTCAGTTATTAATTTCCTAAAACAATTTTTTAAAACAAAGGAGTAAAAAAACAATGGTAACACAGGAAAAAATCAACAATGAGGAATTCGTTCCCCAGGAGAGAATGACGCTTTCCGGCGTGAAATATATGTCATTCGAAATAAAGAACGAAGCAACAGGTCAGATGGATAAGATCGAGGGCTGTATGCTCTCCTGGCTCTTTTATCCGTCAAACGAGCCGAACACTGTCGGCAGAGAAACGTCGCGTGAGTTCAGAGCGAACACGAACCTCAATGACTGGAAGATCAACGCAGACTACGAGCCGGACATATCTATCAAGATCGTGAAGGGCAAACCCGTTGCTAAAATTGACGGCTATAAGCTTTGTAAGTGAGGTGAGCAGAAATGAGTTTCGTAATAGGTTTCGCCATTGGCTGCGCTCTCACTCTCTATCTCGTATATCGTGCAGGAAAAAAGAAGGCAGCAGCACTTCAGAAAAAAGTGAACAATCCGGAAGGTTCAGATAAAAATTTATATGAAGGAGATGAAGATTACTAAATGCTTGAACAGGCAGTAAGCACTTTTACAACTGCGATCAGCGGATTCGGCACCGGACTTGCAACCTCGGCAGTCTCTATTTTCGATACCGCTATCATGAACGGCGAGAACATGACCTCGCTCGGCGAGTTCGGTTTTATCATGCTTGCGTTTGGCGTTATAGTCGGCACTGTCGGCTGGGCAGCGGCAAAGGTAGGTTAATATGTTCACCGCCGAGCTTCAAGGCATCGGCAAAGTATGGGAGACTGTCTTGGCTCAAGGCAGTCTCTTTATTAATACTTACGTAGCTGATGCGACAAAACCCGAAACACATTGGTTTCTCTTGCTTTTTTCAGCCGTAATAACGTACGGCTTCGTCGAATTACTTTTTGATCGTAAAAGGAGATCTAAATGACAACGTTATACAACATTGTTTATTCCTGGATAATTTCCATAATGCAGGTCGCTCCCGGTACGAGCTCCGCCGCCGAGCTTGTCTCTATCTGCATTACCCTTCCCCTTACGTTCTTTATCGTCCTTGCACCGCTCTCCTGGTTCGTGGTGCTTCTTTGGAGGAAAAAGAAACATGGCTGATATTATTCTTGCATATAAAGAAGGACTTTATCCCTTCCTCGGCGGTATGCCTGACGATATTATACGTTTAGCGGCAATAGGAATAGCTCTGACTGTTGGAGCTTTCTTTTTCTCAATACCCTTTTTACTTGTAAGGAGATGATCGCTTGAAAAAAAGAATAAAACAAATATTTTCCATTCTCACGGTCGCCGTTATCCTGGTCTCTACGTTGCCGATCGGAACGAGTGCAGCTACTGCCGGCACCGGCAAATCCATCATGGTTAACTTCGGTTTTGATAGTCAGATGTACGGTGATTATGAAAACTCAAATTATCCTATGGGTATTAAAGAAGCAATGGAAAATTGCTTAACAATTGAGTATATGGATTCTAACGGTAATTTGCGAGACGCAAATTTTAACGGTAATCCATTCTCCATTTCCATTACCGATGTTACCGGATCTGATATCTATATCTACAACGAGAGCATGTATGAGTTTAGATATGACCTCGTCGTTCCGAATGGCGGTCCGACGTTTGGAGTAATTTCAATACCTCCTGCTACGAGCTCGGGCCGCGGCGTTTACAAGTTTGATCTTGCAACGGTTTTTGCGAAGTCCTCAACTGCTTCATCTCTCACCTTTTGGGGCAAAACTTCTCTATACCCTATATATCACGGCCCCGGCTATAATACTAATTATGCCGAAATACGTTATGTAACTCCTAATGGCATTGCTCGTACTGACCGTGTTTATGCTCCTGAAAAGGTTATAGGATCATATTCTTATGTGGTTCAATATCTTGTTCAGGATGGCTTTATAGCTCCTATACCTCAAACGCTTGACGGCTATAAGATAAATTCATCTACCGTTCCGGAGTCTATTACAATAGATCCTGATACTGTAAATGTATATACCGTAAGTTATCAAACGAAGTTAAATACGAATTATGCAGAAATACGGTACGTTACTCCGGCAGGTGTTGGGCGTACTGATCGCGTATATGCACCTGATGGCGTCTATGGATCTTACACTTGGTTGATGCAGGATCTCGTTAATGATGGTTATATAGCTCGTACACCGGAGTATCTTGACGGTTATAAGATAGACTGGACGTCGTTACCTGTTAATATCGTTGTTGATCCTTACGTCGTTAACGTCTATAACGTATCTTATCAGGAGAAGCTTAATACAAGCTATGCTATTATTTACGCTTCTACTCCCGAAGGTACTCAAGAGGTAGCTCGCGTATATGCTCCGGAGAATCATTTAGGTGATTACTCTTATTTAACGCAATACTTGCTTAATGACGGCATGATCCCTTCGCCCTACAACGGTTATGCTATAAACCCGGAGTTGTCACCGGAGGTAATAACTGTTTATGCAGATTACGTCGCGGAATATACCCTTGTTTATTCTGACTTTGCAACAGATAAAGCTGTTACTATAAACTTCTATGATCAGAACGGTAACTTTGTTGGCAGCAATACTTATTACGTAAATTCTAAATCGTATTCCTTTGAGATACCTAATGATGACAAGTATATCTATGCACCTATGAAGGTTAATTTATCTCTTTCTTTTACCGAAGAATCCTTCAAGGTTTATCGTTTTGATTTCGAAGGCGAACGCCTGAAGGCGTACGAGGAAGGTAAGAAAGAAGGTCTTACAATTTCTCAAAATGATCTTCAAGCGCAGCTCAATAGTAAATACCAGGAAGGTTATGACGTTGGATTTGACGAAGGATATAAGGACGGATCTGTTATCACCGGCAAGGAACGTAACGAGATCATGAAAAATTATAACGCTATTACTGGGCTGTTTGACGGTTGGTTTGATTCTATATATAAGTCAATAGATATTGTTTTTAATGGTGTTGCTATTGGTGGTGTAACACTTGGTAACATTTTTTGGACGCTTGTCATAGTAGTAGTTGTTGTATTAATCGGCGGTAAATTATTATGAGTAACGTTTTGAAGTCTCTATGTGTCTTTATGTCATTCATTGTTATCTGCACTTTTTGCGGCGGTTTATTCGGCATTGTTGCCGGAGGTACATTTGTTTCTTCTATGCGTCGTTTTGGTAATGCTATGTCATTAGCTAAAAAAGGATTAATAGATCCTTTATCTGATTTTCTCGATATTTTAGGTTTGACGGCTGCTACTTCTAAAAATGCAGTTGTTTATTTGCGTGACAATGATGATTATATATCTATTTCTACAGGTATTCCTGATGATGCAGTTTATGCTGCGTATGTAGCTAAATATCAATCTAATCAGAATGGGGATGTTGGTACTAAATTAGCCCAGGATGCTTATGAGCTTGCGTTTATTGTTTACTTTGATGCTTCGGGTCTTCCTCTTGATATCGTTATTATTTCTATAAGTGCACGAGATGATTTTTTTGTTGAAGTCGGTGGTAAGTTTATCGGTGGTCTTTATAGCGGCACCATAAACTATATAGATTTTTCATCTTGCTATTTTAATACTTATTCAAATGTTTTGTATTTTGATATTTCTTTAAGTATTTCTCTTTTTGATACTACGCTTCATCGCTTATCTTTTGTGTCTTCCCTTAAAAATGATACGTTTGCTGGTGATTTTACTAAACTTCAAAGTAAATATTTTCCAATTGGCGGTACTGGAGGTAAATTCTAATGATATACTGGATTATTTTAATCGTAGTCGTTATAGTTGTCCTCTGGCAATACCTGCACCAGGAAAAGCTGTCACATAATACCGTTGTTGCGTTCGTCGGAACGATGGGCTCCGGTAAAACATTTCTTGCAGTCAGAGAAGCTCTTGCTGCATATCGGAAAACAAAGCTCATTCATATATTCTGCAAGATCTTCTACGTTCCTCGCTTTTTCTTTCCTACGTGGAAAAGAAAACCCGTGATCTATTCTAACATACCTATTCGAGTAAAGCTGTTTGGAAAGAATAAATACAGTCGTGTTCTCCGACTTGAACATATACTTCGTCAGAAGCTTCTTCCCGAGGGTGCTATTATTGTTCTCGATGAAATAGGACAGTTCGCTTCTCAATGGGATTATGAAAATCCTCTTGTCAGAGAACAGCTTGCAGATTTCGTGCGTTTTTACCGTCATTGGCTTGACGGACGTTTCTTCGTTACAGATCAGAGCTCGGATAATATCGTTAAGGCAGTCAGATGCCGTCTCGGCATAATCTACCATCTTAACGACTTCCATCGTTGGCTGATGCTTACTCCGTTCTTTAAGGTTGACGTAACACCGCTTATGATGGTCGAGGACAGCCAAAAAGAAATGGACGTTGAAATAGGTGATCGCAATTATTTCTTCGGCATATTGCATTACAGATGGTTTCAGAAGCGTTTTAACCTCTATAAGTACAACTCACGTTGTTATTCAGAGATCTATCGCTATGGAGCTATCAGAGAACCTGTACCCTTTGATAGTACGTTGAAGACACGTTATCTGATGGATCTCTCCGTTTCCAAGTCTGACAGTAAGGATTATAAGGACAACAAGAAGAAATATCGCGAAGCACTTTACAGTCCTGCCGGAACGCCTACGGCTATCGACAGAAAAGAAGAAAAGAGTTGATTTCTTTTTCTCTCGCCGCAGGCGTGAAATGAAAAACCTTCCCTTTTTGCGCCGGAGCAAATAAAAGGTCAAGTTTTCCATAGCTTGTAGCTGTGGTAAACTCGACCTTGCTCCGGCTCTCCCTCGATGGTTTCCATAGGCGGCTGTGTGTAAACGCGATGCGTTTTCCATGACCGCCTGTGGTAAACGTCGATGATCTACGTAACAACGCTTCAGAGCGGCGTGTAACGCCGCACTTGTATCCGTCACGGTGGGGGGTGCGGGGGGGAGGTGGAACCTCCCCCGCTCCCACCGTGAAGAAAAGAAAAAAAGCGTATTATTTTATCCCTTAAAATTCCTAATTGTGAACACGTGTTCATACTTTTATATGCCCTATGTACAATAGGGCAAATAAACCTCTATTTTTTAGAGATTTTAATAAATTGTGAACGGAAATTTCATCATGAAAATTGATAAAATTAAAGTCGTTTATAAGCTCCCTGCTCCTTTCCCTTTTAAGGACCTAAAAGACTATCATAACAAAAACGGTGTGTGGTTCTTTGATGATTTCCTCGAACGCTTCGAAGGATCATATAATATCATCGAAAAACAGCTTCTACATATCACGCAAATGCGTAAAATCAATTCCTGGCGTGATTATTACAAGTTCGGTACTGAAGACGAGGAAGGTACTGTATCGTTCTTCATGAACCGTTTACGAGGTATAGACGATCTCGACGGAAGCGTTTGTATGATAGAATTTAACCCGAATAAGGCACGGATCCCTCATGTTCTCCTTGCTTATCTGAATATGCACTCTGCATACGTTCACCGTATTAGCTCGATGGACGTCGCATTTGATCTGAAGGACGTCCCTATTCAAAATATCTGCTTTGTCGGTCACGGTGCGACTTCTACTATGACGATCGGCACGATAGGTAGTGCTGCTACACGTTATTTACGACCAAACTGCAAGGACGGTCGTATTAAGGTGTACGACAAAGAAAAAGAACGTAAAGGGCATAAAGATGAAGCTGATTATAAAAACGTTACTCGTGTGGAAATAACGTATCAGAATGTCGAGTTCCTTTTGCTTGATTTCTTGAAGCAGAAAATGCATGATATTCCCGGTAATGATCCTCGTTCTATTGATGAGATGTTGCAAAGAGAAATATACGAGCCATACGAGAAGGCATTTTACGAGTGTTTTAAGCGTGTTTCTCAAATGCTTAAGTATTTGGACGGTGTTCGCATATTTGATGCTTTCAAAGGTTCTACGGCTGAACAGTTCGGTCTTAAACAGTATCAGCTTGATATGTTCGACGCTTATATAGAAAAATTCGGCTTTCAAAACTTGAATATTCTGTATAATCAAATGTCATATACTACTGCTGCAAAGTACAGAGCTTACGCAAAATATCTCTCGAACGTGCAGACTCGCCCTCTTTTCAAAGGTTGTGCTTCAGATTACTTTTTCGCCCTCCGGCAATTAGTTCTTAACTGTATTCCCTGTCCTCGTGTTGATGAAGATGCAATTATAAATTTCCATAGGTTCAACAATGAGGAATTACCCTTTTAACAAGCAAACGCTAATTTAGTACAATTATGCATATTAGTGTCGGATGAGATAATTTCACTTCCCTCAGAAAAAATAAAACTATCTCCGCAGAATTTGCTTGCGGAGATAGTTTATTTATTAAATATACTTCTTTGATTATGAGGGTCTCAACGCGAAATTAGCATTATCGATCCTATTTAAGCAGTTACCGTCCGGCTTGAATCAGACGAGTTTTTGTTTGCGGATCTTTTTGCTTCTTCCTCTTCCTCGAGAACTCGATACGCAACCTTCCCCACGAGTGTTTTAGGAAGCTGGTCGCGGAATTCGATATCATAAGGTATTGCGTACTTTGCGATATTCTTCTTACAATACTCAATCAGAACCGATTTATTCTCGTCAGACGGCTTTTCACCCGGCTTAAGCATAATAAACGCTTTGATACGCTGTACATTGATCGGGTCAGGAACGCCTATAACACAGCTCATCTGAACGATATCGTGGGCATCAAGTATATTCTCAAGCTGAGACGGATATACATTATATCCACTTGTGACGATCATTCTCTTGATCCTCTGCTTAAAATATATAAATCCGTCCTCATCCATAGATCCAAGGTCGCCAGTATGAACCCATTTTCTTCCATCCGCATGAACCTGAAGCGTTTGGGCAGTCTCCTCGGGATGTCCGACATATTCCATCATGGTCGTGGGGCCCGAAAGGCATATTTCGCCGTCTTCGCCGTAAGGAACCTCATCTTGGGTACCTGGACGTACAATTTTATAGAATGTGTCCGGGAACGGTTGACCAATACTTCCCTCTTTTGCGTGATGGAGTGGTGTAAGACAGCTTGCGGTTACGCATTCAGTAGTGCCGTAACCCTCTCGAACCTTAACTGTCGCATTATGTTCTTCGAGGAAAGCATCAAGCTTCTTCTTAAGCTCAATTGAAAGCGAGTCGCCGCCGCTGTATACACCCTTGAGGCACGAAAGATCAGCGCCTTTCATTACCGGCTGGCGAAGGAGTGCTTCGTAAAGCGTCGGGACGCCTGCCATAAAATTACAGCGATGCTGGATTATCAGCTTAGCATAGCTTGCGGGCGTAAATCTCGGTACGAGAACGCATTTTCCACCGTTTGCAAGCATAGAATGAATACTTACGCCAAGACCAAAGCCGTGGAATATCGGCATAGCTGCGAGCATTGTGTCGCCCGGCTTAAACACGGGGTTTGTAGCAATAATCTGTGCCGCGAGTGCATTAAAATTGAGGTTTGAAAGAAGAATCCCCTTGCTTACACCCGTTGTTCCGCCGCTATAAAGCGTAACGGCGGGATCTGTGCCAACGCGCTTGACCTTATATTTACCGTTAAACTTCTTTCCGGCTTTAATAAAATCATTCCATCTTAGTATAGGAGCATCATCCGGGATCTTTTTGATCTTTCTACCGGACGTAAGCGCATAACCGACCTTCATTACCGGCGATAAAGCATCCTTGATATCAGCAATTATAAGGTTTTTTATCGAAACCTGATCTCTTATTGCCTCGAATTTGGGATAAAACTGATCAAGTGTTATTGCCGCAACGCTCTTAGAATCATTAAGATAGAATTCTATCTCCTTTTCTGCAGATAACGGGTGAATCATGTTGGCAATACCGCCGACAACGTTTACGGCGTAAAACATTATAATTCCCTGCGGGCAGTTGGGCATACAAATCGTAACCCTGTCGCCCTCTTTAATACCGATGCTCTTAAGGGCTCTTGCACAAACATCAACCTGCCTTGCAAACTGCAAATAGGTGGTTTTTTTGCCCATAAACACGAATGAATAGTATTCGGGGTACTGTCTCGCTATATCAAGAACTGCTTCCCACATACTTCCCTGCTTATACTCAAGCGTATGCGGAACGTCTCCGTAATTATTGAGCCACGGCGCCTTAACGTTTTCCATTTTTATTTCTCCTCAGTCAATGGGTTTATTGATCGGCTCGTCGATGAGCTCGGGATTTTCAACCAGTTTGCGAAGTATCTTAATGCTGTTAGCGAAGTAAAACCCGTCTGCTATTCGTTCGTCGATAGTCATGCTTAATGTAAGACCCTTCTTAACACTAACGGAGCCGTCTTCACCGTAAAACGGCATCGGCTTCATCTCACCTATAATACCAAAAATAGAGTTGGTGCCCCAGTTTGCAAGGTGATGATAGTCTGCGCTCATTTTTATGCTTCCAAGGTTAGAAAGGAATACACTTGAATAGTAGGGATCGTCGCACATCAACGCTTTAGGATATTTACCGTGATATTCGAGCCAGCGAAGCACCCTAATGGCAAAGCGCAATATCGGACGCGGTATCTTAAGAAGAATATCCATTTTATCGGTAGCAGAATCCTGCTTATCGCCCTTACGGACACTGAATACTATTTTCTTTATCTTCTCATATACCTGCTCGATCGGAGGAACATCACTATCCTGATCGATTTTTATGGTAGCAAGGACTTCCATGCCGCTGTCGGAAAACTGCTTCTTTACGACAAACGAAAACAGTAGATCCTTTCTGTCATACAAACGGTGTCCCGAATAAAATCTATTCATCTTCGGACGCAGAACTATCGTTTTCGCGATAGCTGCTACAAGAAATTGGAAGAATGTATATTTGAATTCGGGATTATCTGCATTTTTATTATCGATATACTTGATGACGTTGGTCATATCAAGCGTTTCGGTAAGAAATGCTTCGTTATCTGCGCGGTTTGGGAGCATATAGGGCGCAAGAGCGTGCATTGAATCGATATCTCTTACAAGATATCCGTCTTTTCGATCGCCGCGTCGGCGCTTTTTCTGTTCCATAATTTACACCTCATTAATTTTTGGTTTTATTCTTTGCGTATGCTATTGTCATTGCGATAACTCTGCGAGCGAGATCGCACATAATCAGAAGTACTGCGAAGGTAATTAGCCATATCAAAACGTTAACTGTTATAACATGGTCTCTTATCACGAATTTCAAAAGTCCGTCCGTAAAAAGGAAAAACAGCATAAAGACCGCGAAGTATGTTCCGAACACGTATCTCGAGGGCTTATAAGAGTTCATTCGAACGAAGTACCATCCGATGACGAGAACGAACATTATGATATAATACTTCAAAATATAAGAAAATCTGACAGTATATTCAAAATTTTTTACAAAGCCGGGAGAATAGGTCGGAAATAAGATCTCGATCAGATACAACCCCGGCAAAAGGAGCATCGCAAAAAGCAAAAACCAATGAAGAACGCTGAGAATCCTCTCGTGAAAATGCTGTCTCGGTGAATTTTTAATGAGCTCCCTGCAAAACGCTTCTGGGTTAGTGCCGATAACGTCAGCAAAGGACTCGCCGCGCTCCTGGCACTCAAGTGCCATTCCGACAATATCTGAGAGTATTTCCTCACCCGCAACCTCATTTATATAGCGAGCTTCAAGATATTGCTCTATCTTCATTATGATATGTCGGTTCTCTTTTGTCAGTTCCCGCGCAGATCTCATTCTCTCATTATTCATTATTAGTCTCCTCCTCTTTAATAATAATTCCGGCGACTGATCTTGAAATCTGCGTCCATGTTGCAACAAAGGAAGACAGATAATTTCTACCTTCATCTGTTATGGAATAATATTTTCTCTTCGGCCCCAAGGGCGACGACTGAAGCTTTGAAACGATACTTCCCTGCTTTTCAAGGCGGAGAAGGAGCGGATATATAGTTCCTTCGGAAATATCGGAAAAGCCCTGTTTTTTAAGAGAAAGGAGGATCTCGTAGCCGTATGTAGTCTTTTCGCTGATGATCTTCAGAATGCAGCCTTCAAGAGTACCGCGCATAAGCTGTGACTTATCGAACGTCAATTAAATTCCCTCCTTCTTAATATAGATACCTTGCGTAGCATAGTACCAGTATATTGTACAACAAAGTACCTATCTTGTCAAGGATTATTCACAATTTATCAACAAAAAAAGAACACCGTCAAAGGACGGTGTTCTCAAATAATCAATTATTTAAGCAGAGAAAGAAGGATGCTCTCAACAGCTTCAAGTGCTTCGTTGAGCTTGGAAATGTCCTTACCGCCGGAGGAAGCACTGTCGGGACGGCCGCCGCCGCCGCCATTACAGATAGCGCTGACGTTCTTGAGGATCATTCCTGCATGAGCGCCCTTTGCAACCGCGTTCTTACCGCAGCAAGCGCTGAATGTGAGCTTGTCTCCGTTAACGAGCGCGATTACTGCAACAACGTTGTCGTCGCTTGCCTTGAGCTCGTCGCAAATGCTTCTCGGCATATCCGAAGCAGCGTCCTTGAGCGTGTGTACGATGAGGTTAATACCGTTTACGGTCTTCATGCCGGCTTTGATAGCATCAGTCTGACCTGCTGCAAGCTTACTGTTAAGAGATTCGATCTCGCTCTTTGCACCCTTAAGCTCGTTCTGAAGCTGCGCGACCTTCTTGGGAAGATCGAGAGGGTTTCCGACCTTGAGCTCCTTCGCAGTCTCGCCGATAAGGTTATCCTTCTCTGCAATAAGAGCAAGAACTCCTAAGCCGGTCGTGCCTTCGATACGGCGCACGCCTGCAGCTACGGAGCTTTCGGAGATTATCTTGAAAAGTCCAAGCTTGCCTGTGTTATCCATGTGCGTACCGCCGCAAAGCTCAGTCGAGAAGTTGCCCATCTTTACCATACGGACCTTATCGCCGTACTTCTCGCCGAACAGCGCCATAGCACCATTCTTCTTTGCCGTTTCGATATCGGTCTCAAGAGTCGAGATCTCGTCTGCAACAAGAATATGATAGTTGACAAGGGCTTCGACCTCTTTGAGTTCCTTTTCAGTCAGTGCAGCGAAATGAGAGAAGTCAAAACGTACTCTTGTCTCATCTACGTAGGATCCCGCCTGCTCGACGTGGTTTCCGAGCACCTGACGAAGAGCTGCCTGAAGAAGGTGACACGCGGAATGGTTTCTCTTGATGGATTCGCGACGGCTACGGTTGATTTCAAGCGCAATAGCATCGCCAACCTTTACGGAGCCGCTGACAAGGGTACAAATATGCAGATATACTCCGTCTACCTTCTTCGTGTCGGTGACGTTGATCATCGTGTCGTTATCGTAAATAACGCCGGTGTCTCCCACCTGACCGCCGCCCTCTCCGTAGAATACGGTCTTGTCGGTGATGAGAGTAAACTCGCCCTCCGTGATCTCATCAACAAGCGCGTCGTCGCTTACGATTCCAAGAACTGTTGCGTCGCACTTATCGAGAGCGTATCCGACAAACTCGGTAGCGGAGAATTCGGAAATCAAATTCTTAGACGCGTCGCTCCAGCCGGAAATGTTTGCTCTTGCGGCTCTTGCGCGCTCCTTCTGAACCTTCATGAGATTCTTAAATTCTTCCTCGTCTATACCGAGATTCTGCTCCTGAGCGATCTCTTTTGTGAGGTCAAACGGGAAGCCGTAGGTATCGTAAAGACGGAACACGTCCTCGCCCGTCAGATTCTTGAGACCGTCCTCGGTTGCTTTTCTGATGATATTGGAAAGGATCGAGAGACCCGCATCAATGGTTGCGGCAAATCTTTCCTCTTCCATCGATATTACCTTCTGAATATATGCGAGTTTTTCGGTAAGCTCGGGATATTCTGAATAGTTCTCTTTTGCAACGACCGTGCAGATATCGGCAAGGACCGTGCCGGAAATTCCGAGCATTCTGCCGTGACGTGCAGCGCGGCGGAGCAAACGGCGGAGAACATATCCTCTACCCTCATTAGAGGGAACGACGCCGTCACAGATGAGGAAGGAAGAAGAACGAATATGGTCGGTAATAACGCGGAGCGAGATATCGTTCTTTTCGTTATCGCCGTACTTAACGCCCGAAACGTTCTCTATTGCATTCATAATATTGCGTACGGTGTCAACCTCAAATAGGTTGTTTACACCCTGCATAAGGCAGGCAAGTCGCTCAAGACCCATACCGGTATCGATATTGGGCTTTGCAAGACGCGTATAGTTATTGTGACCGTCGTTGTCAAACTGCGTGAAAACGAGGTTCCAGAATTCCATGAATCGGTCGCAGTCGCATCCCGGCTTACAGTCGGGAGAACCGCATCCGTACTCGGGACCGCGGTCAAAATGTATTTCGGAGCAAGGGCCGCAAGGACCGGAGCCATGCTCCCAGAAGTTATCCTCTTTGCCGAGACGAACGATATGTGCGGGGTTGACGCCGACCTCGTTTGCCCAGATATCGTACGCTTCATCGTCATCAAGGTAGATAGTTACCCAAAGGCGATCCTTCGGAAGCTCGAGCACCTCGGTAATGAATTCCCATGCCCAGGAAATAGCTTCTCTCTTGAAATAATCGCCAAACGAGAAGTTGCCGAGCATCTCGAAGAAGGTACCGTGGCGAGCGGTGATGCCGACGCGGTCGATATCGGGAGTGCGGATACACTTCTGACAAGTAGTCATTCTGTGACGGGGGGGCTCAAGCTCACCCGTAAAATACTTCTTGAGGGGGGTCATTCCCGCGTTTATGAGAAGTATAGATTTATCATTTATCGGTACAAGAGGAAAACTCTTGTGGCGAAGATGTCCTTTGCTTTCAAAGAATGAAAGGTACTTTTCGCGAAGTTCATTTAAGCCAGTCCACTTCATAGTGAAACCTCCATGTTGGAAAATACATTATATAACTTAACAATTATAACAAATGTTAATATGTTTGTCAATATTAATAATAAAGAAAGGTGTTGAAAAAAGTGCTTGACAAATCGATGTTTTGATGTTAAAATTGGCTATGTAGAAATACCTCGACGGACACGTCTTATGTAAATGCACCGTACAGAGAGCGCAGGATAGCTGAAAACTGCGTCGGCAGCGTATATAAGGTACCACCGTCGTGACACAACCGAACACAAAAATGAGTTAAAGTATTGGGTGGAACCGTGCGGCAATTCTTGTAATTTCCACACCCCGAACAGATTATTGTTCGGGGTGTTATCTTATTTTTTGGAGGGTTTTTATATGAAAACTGCTTATGAATTTCTCAAAGAAAGAGAGCTTATGAGCCGTGAAGTTCTCGCGGCAAAATGCGGCGACACCGTCATTGGTCTTTCGACCGAGATCGGCGACTGCGAGGTCACTCCCTTGACGTTTGAAGACAAGGAAGGCAAAGAGGTCTTCTGGCACACGGCTTCTCATATCCTTGCACAGGCGGTAAAGCGTCTTTATCCCGAAGCGAAGCTCACCATTGGCCCGTCCGTTGATAACGGATTCTATTATGACATCGACAGCGACGTTTCATTCTCGCCTGACATCCTTACGAAGATCGAAGCGGAAATGAAGAAGATCGTTAAGGAAAACCTTATTATAGAGCGCTTTACTCTTCCCCGCGATGAAGCAAAGAAGCTTATGGAAGAAAAGAACGAGCCCTATAAGGTGCTTCTTATCGACCGCATTCCCGAAGGCAGCGATATTTCATTCTACCGCCAGGGTGAGTTCACCGACCTCTGTGCAGGTCCGCACCTTCACAGCACGGGCGCAGTTAAGGCATTCAAGCTAACGCAGTGCACCGGCGCATATTGGGAAGGCAATTCGCAGAACAAGATGCTTCAGCGTATTTACGGCACAGCTTATCCTAACAAGGATGCACTCAACGAGTATCTTACGCAGGTTGAAGAAGCAAGAAAGCGCGACCACAACAAGCTCGGCCGTGATCTTGAGCTCTTTACCACCGTTGATACCATCGGTCAGGGCCTTCCGATACTTCTTCCGAAGGGCGCTCGCGTAGTTCAGCTTCTTCAGAGATGGATCGAGGACGAGGAACAGAAGAGAGGTTATCTCCTTACAAAGACGCCCTTTATGGCAAAGCGCGATCTCTACAAGATATCGGGCCACTGGGATCACTACCGCGACGGTATGTTCATTCTCGGGGACCCCGATGATGAGACGAAGGAATGCTTCGCGCTCCGTCCCATGACCTGTCCTTTCCAGTACCAGGTATTTCTTAACAAGCCGCGTTCCTACCGCGAGCTTCCCATGCGCTTCGGCGAGACATCTACCCTTTTCCGTAATGAGGATTCGGGAGAGATGCACGGTCTAATCCGTGTCCGTCAGTTTACCATTTCCGAAGGACACCTCGTGCTCCGTCCCGAGCAGCTTGAAGAGGAATTCAAGGGCTGTCTTGATCTTGCAAAATACGTTCTAGACACCGTAGGTATTCTTGAGGACTGTACCTTCCGCTTCTCGCAGTGGTATCCGAACAATAACGCAAAATATTAAGGCACTCACGAGCAGTGGAACGAAGCACAAAGCATCATGAAGGATATTCTTGATAAGCTTGACGTTAAGTATGAGATAGGTATTGACGAGGCGGCATTCTACGGCCCGAAGCTCGATATTCAGTACAAGAACGTATTTGGTAAGGAAGATACCATCGTTACCATTCAGATCGACATGCTTCTTGCTGAAAAGTTCGGCATGGAATATACAGATACCGACGGACAGAAGAAGACGCCGTATATCATTCACCGCACATCCCTCGGATGCTACGAGAGAACGCTTGCATACCTCATCGAAAAGTATGCTGGCGCATTCCCGACATGGCTTGCTCCCGTCCAGGTCAAGCTTCTTCCGATCGGAAACGAGCATCTTGATTACACCAACAAGATCGCAAAGCGTATGGAAGATCTCGGAATGCGTGTTGAGGTCGACGACCGTTACGAGAAGATCGGTTACAAGATCCGTCAGGCACAGCTTTCGAAGACTCCTTATATGCTCATTATCGGCGATAAGGAAATGGAAGAAAACGCAGTTGCGGTCCGCTCCTGGAA
Source organism: Clostridia bacterium (assembly GCA_017466625.1). Taxonomy (GTDB): domain Bacteria; phylum Bacillota; class Clostridia; order Oscillospirales; family CAG-272; genus Colimorpha_A. The sequence continues at coordinate 5,425 of JAFTTT010000037.1, read as the reverse complement.
AAACGGTGACCTCGGCTCTGTTAACGTTGACAAGTTCATCTCCGACCTTGTTCTCGAGATCGCGGAAAAGAGAAGATAATATTACACTTAAAGCGGCAGAAATGCCGCTTTTTGTTATAATTATTCCTTACGAGTAATATATTTTACCGTGGGGGTGATCTTTTGAACATAAAAAGAAAGGCAGAAAAAACACTGTTCTTTTCATTCTTAATATCTGTTATTCTCGGGACTCTTTTACACTTTGCATTCCAATATTCCGGCGGAAACACGGTAATCGGAGCGTTTGCGCCGGTAAACGAAAGCATCTGGGAGCATCTGAAGTTGATTCTGATTCCGTCAATTATCGTCGGATTTGTTGAATACTTTTCCTTTGGAAAGCATTACAGCGGATACTTTGGTGCAAAGGGCTTTGCGACGTTGATCGGGATGTTGTTTGTTCTTTCGGGATATTATACCTACAGCGGTATAGTCGGCACTCACTATTTTGTAGCAGATATCATACTGTTTATCGGAGGAGTTGGACTAACGTCGCTTATTACTTACGCTTTGCTCACCAAGTGTGATGTTGGAGAACGTGAATCAATAATCGGGATTCTCATAATTACGTTTCTGCTCATCATTTTCATGTATTTTACCTTTCATCCGCCTATGCTTGAGCTCTTTCGCGATCCCCTTTCAGAGGACTTTGGAATACCGACGCAAATATAAATTTGCTCTGCATATTCGTGGTATAAATATTCACGTACAATAATATTCGCCGCATGAATTTCAACTTTCATGCGTCGTTTTACCATTATGCACTAAAACACTTGGCTTTTTTATTATATTTTATATAGATAACCAACTTGACAGCCGATATCAAATGTTGTATAATATATGCATATTTGTTTTTGACTGAATTTATATTCATAAAACACGGAGAATATTAATGACAAAAGTATTTATTGACGGAAGCGCCGGAACTACCGGTCTGCGTATTCACGAGCGCCTGTCTGAAAGGAACGATATAGAGCTTCTGAAGATCCCTGACGAGCTTCGCAAGGATCCGACAGCGAAGAAAGAAATATCCCTCTCGGCTGACATCGTGTTTCTTTGCTTGCCCGATGATGCAGCAAGAGAGTCTGTTGCAAACATCGGCGAAGGTGGCCCCGTTGTGATCGACACGTCGACCGCTCACAGAACCGATCCAAATTGGACCTACGGTATGCCGGAGCTCAGCGGTTACAGAGATAGGATCACATCAAGCAAGCGCATAGCTAATCCCGGTTGCCATGCAAGCGGATTCGTTGCACTCGTTCAGCCGCTTGTTGAAGCCGGAATAATCTCAAAGGACGAGCTTCTCACCTGCTTCTCGATTACGGGTTACTCGGGTGGAGGAAAAAAGATGATCGCGGACTACGAAAATGAGGCGCGAGATCCTCTTCTTTCCGCTCCGCGTCAGTATGCGTTAACTCAAAATCACAAGCATCTTAAAGAGATGTCAGTGATATCTAACCTCGATAATCTTCCGATATTCTCCCCCATAGTATCAGATTTTTACTGCGGCATGGAGGTTACCGTACCCATATTTGCAAAGCAGATAAAAGGAACTGCCGACGATATAAGATCTATCTACAAAAACTTATATAACGGACCGATCATCAGGTATTGTGATGATCCGTCCGAAGGCGGACTTATGTCGGCATCGAAATTCGATCACGACGACGGAATGGAGATCTCCGTTCTCGGAAATGATGAGAGAATACTTCTCGTTTCTCGCTTTGATAACCTCGGCAAGGGCGCGTCGGGCGCGGCAATACAGAACATGAACATAGTCCTCGGTTGTGACGAAACAACTGGGCTTTCACTGAAAGGATAACGAAATGAAGATAGTTTCTGGCGGAGTTACCGCCGCAAAAGGATTTAAGGCATCGGGCGTACACTGCGGTATACGCAAGAACCGCACAAAAAAGGATCTCGCGCTTATCGTGAGCGACGTTATTTGCAACGCGGCGGCAGTATATACCACTAACCTCGTTAAGGGTGCGCCTCTTACAGTCACGAAGGATCACATAAGCGACGGAAAGGCACAGGCGGTAATATGCAACAGCGGAAACGCAAACACCTGTAACGCCAACGGCATTGAGATCGCAGAGGAAATGAGCGCACTTGTCGCAGAATACACGGGCGTTAAGCCGAACGACGTCATTGTTGCCTCTACAGGTGTCATCGGACAACCTCTCAACCTCGAGCCGATCAAGAGCGGAATGGAGTCGCTTACCGCTTCCCTCTCCTATAACGGCGGAGCCGATGCGGGCGAAGCGATCCTGACAACAGATACCGTACTTAAGGAGATCGCTGTTGAGTTTGAGATTGGCGGAAAGACCTGTCACATCGGCGGAATCGCTAAGGGCTCGGGTATGATCCACCCCAATATGGCTACGATGCTCGTATTTATTACGACCGATGCCGCAATTTCCTCCGAGATGCTTTCCAAAGCGCTTAAGACCGACATTGCTGACACGTTTAATATGTTAAGCGTTGACGGTGATACCTCTACAAACGACATGGTTTCCGTTATGGCTAGCGGGCTTGCAGGTAATGAGGAGATCGTAGCTGACGGCGAGGACTTTGCCGAGTTTATGAAGGCACTCAATACCGTGACCATTCATCTTTGCAAAATGATAGCAGGCGACGGAGAGGGTGCGACGAAGCTTCTTGAATGCCACGTAACGGGCGGTAAAGATCTCGCTACCGCGAAGACTGTTGCAAAGAGCGTCATTTGCTCTTCCCTGCTTAAGGCAGCAATGTTCGGCGCTGACGCCAACTGGGGACGCGTGCTTTGCGCTATCGGTTACAGCGGTGCAGACGTTGACGTTAATAAGGTCGACGTAACCTTCGTTTCTCCCAAGGGCGAGATAAACGTATGTAATAACGGCGCAGGCGTTCCTTTTTCAGAGGAAAAGGCAAAAGAGATCCTCCTTGAAAAAGAGATCACAATTGAGGTTGCTCTTAATCAGGCAGACGCAGAAGCAACCGCTTGGGGCTGTGACCTCACATACGACTACGTAAAGATAAACGGTGACTACCGTACTTAAGGAATAAATATGAATACATCAGTTTCTAACGCAGAGCGCGCCGAAATTCTTACTCAAGCGCTCCCTTATATCAAGCAATACGTTGGCAAGGTCGTCGTAATTAAATACGGCGGCAACGCAATGATCGACGAGACGCTCAAGCAGCAGGTCATGGAGGATATCGCCCTTCTTTGGCTTATCGGCGTCAAGGTCGTACTTATTCACGGGGGCGGACCCGAGATCTCCGATATGATGAAGAAGCTCGGAAAGCAGCCGGAATTTATTAATGGCTTGCGCGTTACCGACAAGGAGACAGTTGACATCGTTCAGATGGTACTTGCGGGTAAGGTCAACAAATCGCTTGTAACGCTTCTTCAGATGAAGGGCGGACACGCAGTAGGCCTTTCGGGAATGGACGGCGGAATAATCGAAGCGAAGATCAAGGACGAGCGTCTTGGCTTTGTCGGAGAAATAGTAAAGGTTCGTTCACAGCCGATAACCGACCTTCTTGAGAAGAATTATATTCCTGTAATTTCGACTGTCGCGTCCGACCGTCAGGGTAACGTTTACAACATCAACGGTGACACCGCCGCAGCTTATATTGCCGGCGCGATGGGCGCCGAACGCCTCATTATGATGACCGACGTAGCAGGTATACTCCGCGACAAGGACGATCCTTCTACCCTTATCCCTAAGGTCAAGGTTTCCGATGCGAAGAAGCTTTACGACGACGGCATCGTATCGGGAGGCATGATACCGAAGGTCGACTGCTGTATTGAGGCGATCAACGCAGGCGTTAAGAACGTCACGATAATGGACGGAAGAATTCCTCACGCTATCCTCATGGAGCTTCTGACCGATGAGGGCGCGGGCACTATGGTAATGGGTGAATAATATGTCAAACATCAAGGAACTTGATAAAGAATACGTTGCCGGCACGTACGCGCGCTTCCCTGTTGAGATAACTCACGGCAAGGGCTCGCTCGTTTACGACGAAAACGGCAAGGAATATATTGATATGGGCTCGGGAATCGGCGTTACCGCGTTCGGTATTGCCGACGACGAGTGGCAAAAAGCAGTTACCGAGCAGATCTCAAAGGTTCAGCACATGTCTAACCTCTACTATACCGAGCCGTGCGCAAAGCTTGCAGAGCTTCTTTGCAAGAAGACAGGACTCAAAAAGGTGTTCTTCGGAAACTCGGGTGCCGAGGCAAATGAGTGCGCAATAAAGGTCGCGCGCAAGTATGCGGCAGATAAAAAGGGCGCTGACCACTACACGATAATAACCCTCGAAAACAGCTTCCACGGAAGAACGTTAACGATCCTTTCCGCAACGGGTCAGGAGCATTATCACGAGCTATTTCAGCCGCTGACTCCGGGTTTCGTTCACATTGATTCAAGCAAGCACGAGGAGCTTCTTCCGCTTGTCAAATCAACGAAGGCCGCCGCAATAATGATCGAGATCATTCAAGGCGAGGGCGGTGTTCTCAACACTCCGAAGGAGTTTATTGAGGAAGCATACAGAATCGCCCAAGAGGAAGACGTTATCCTCATAATAGACGAAGTGCAGACCGGTAACGGTCGAAGCGGTGAATTCTACGCGTATATGAATTACGGCATCAAGCCCGACGTTGTAACGACCGCCAAAGGTCTCGGCGGAGGACTTCCGATAGGCGCGGCTATTCTCGGAGAGCGAGTTGAAAAGGTTCTCGGTTTCGGCGATCACGGATCGACATACGGAGGTAATCCCGTTTGTGCCGCGGGTGCTATATCAGTAATTTCTCGAATAGACGACGCGCTTCTTAACGACGTTAAGCGTAAGAATCAGCTCGTCCGTGCAACGCTTGAAGGTAAAAAAGGCATTCTATCTGTTAGCGGAATGGGACTTATGATGGGCATTGAGACAGAGAAGAAGGCGTCAGACGTTGTTAAGGCGTGCATTGAGCGCGGAGTTCTGTGTCTTACTGCAAAGAACAAGGTTCGCCTTCTCCCTGCTCTTAACATACCCGATGAGCTTCTCGTAAAAGCTCTTAACGTTATCATTGATATTTGTTCTGAATAAAAAATGACCTGCATCGCCTGATGCAGGTCTCTTCTTTTATTCTGTCTTTTCGTTTTTTAGGTGATTAAGCTCTTCCATAAAGGTCTCAACGTCCTTGAATTCACGGTATACTGACGCGAAACGCACGTACGACACCTCGTCAAGCTCCTTGAGCTTCATCATTACGAGCTTTCCGATATCGGACGACTTAAACTCAGTCTTAAGAGTATTCTTAAGCTCCGCCTCGATATCGTCTACGATCTTCTTCACCTGGTCGTTTGTCACGGGTCTTTTATAACATGCCTGGAGCAGACCGGTCAGTATCTTG
>JAFTTT010000036.1 GCA_017466625.1 Clostridia bacterium | reverse complement strand
TTGCCGCACTTGAGCACGGCGACTTTCTTCTTTCGATTTCGATAGCAGGCGGAGTATTTTTGTTTTTTCTCCTCGCTATTTCTCCATTCGTTATATATGAGATCTACAGCTACAAAAGGCTTTTCAAGGACATTGACAAGTACGAGCTGTGCGAAGCAAAGCTCGACAAGCCTTCCCTATCATATTGGCTTCGCGGAGCGGTGTATTACAATCTCTATTTTCAGCTCTCAGATTACGTAAACGTATCAAAAGAAACGAGAGCTATGTGGTCAAGCTCACCTTTTGCGCAAAATCAATTCGAATATTACAACAACAAGACCGTTGAGATCGCATACGACAGAGAGAGTGACAGACTTATCATTATCGGACTGAAAGATCGCTAATAAAGCAAAACACAGCAGACGCGCGTCTGCTGTGTTTTGTTTTGTTATTTAATTATCGTTTCAAGCACGTTGAGCTTTGCGCCGTTGTAAAGCTGAACGTCGATGGAGATCTTGTTACCGCGAAGCTCTGCAAGCTTTTCCTTGACGTTATCGGGAAGCAGCTTTGCGAGCGGTATGGATCTGTAGAAGAACTCGGGGGCGCGGTAAGCATACTTATATACTACGTTGCCCGCCTCGTCAGTAACGTTGAAAAAGACGTCCGAGATATTATAGTTGGCATACACGGTAAGGCTTGCGATGTCAGACGCAGTATACTCGTCCTTGTTTTCGGATATCGAAGCCTCCGCGAGATCGACCTTCTTTGTGCCGAGAAATTCCGCAAACGTGAAAGGGATATAATTCGTATCAAACATATTCTTGAAGGAATATTTGATGTCAACACATCCCTGAGCAATATAGTGGCTTCCGTCGGATGTTATGCGTATGTGGTTGGGGTTTGACGTATAGCAGACCTGCTCCCCCATAACAACGTAGCTTTCTTCACCGTTAATAGTGCCGTCCTCATTTCTTACAACGATAGAAGGCTTGGTGAACATTCTCACGTGACCTTCACCCGTTACAGCACCGTCCGCAGGCTTTGCCATAGCGTAAGCCTCGTACATCACCTGCTCGCCGTTATCGTCGCAGATCCTTCTGCTGGTCCACAGGTCAGGATTGTTCTTTCCGCGCTCAAAGCAACTTATGCTGAAATCGTATTTGATATCACCGAGCGGAATGCATCCGTTCGACGCGCACATATCCATAGTATATCCGAGACGCGCGGAGTTGACTACTCTCGCCCAAGAAATAGCGGCAGAGCCCGAGCAAGCATTGCCGAAATAATGAGTATCCTTGAGATAATCGGCATCCTCGGAGATCATGCCCGTTTTTTCATCGTAAAACTCTGCGACACGGTAAAGGCTTCCCGAGCCAACCGTAATATACGGAATTCCCGCGTGAACGATTCCCTTTCTGAGAATCCTATCTTTCTTCTGGCTGGATACGTAGCAATCGGTATCGAACGGAAGCATATAGGTAAATTCAGACTGAAGATTTATAAAATCAACGCAGATCTTGCGAAGCTCGTCCTCTGTCATATCGGGTCGCGCCATAGGAATAGCCGCCAAGCGCTCCTTCAGATCGGTACGGGGACAAACAGTCGCCTCGTAGCCCTTTACCAAGGAACCTGCGAAAGAAAATGCACCGCGAAGCACCTTTCCCGTTTCAAGAGTCGTGTTGACCTCCAAGAGATAAAAAGGCGGTTCGGATCTCTCATACTGCACCATATCGTCAAGAGGAAGCACTTCTTCAAGGCTGTAAGAATAAGTAGGCTGCTTTTCAAATACGTATTCACCGGCGATTGCTTCCTCACCATCAAGCGATTTGAGCGAATACTCTGCCTTGGCGATCGAAAGGTTGGATTTAAGAAATACCTTTCTCAGCTCTTCTACGCAGAATATTGTCGTACGCAAATTGGAGTTAACCAACACCTTCTCTTTGGGCGAGATCTGCAAAGGAGTACCGTCAAGCACAGACATAGAAACATTCTTCTGTTCAGACATAATCATTTCCTCTTTTCTTAGTTTTACGTTCCCACTCATATTTGCGCGCAAATATAGTGGCAGGTTTAAAATAATTATAACGCCTTGACCAAAATTGTCAAGGCGTTTATAAAAAAGAATATAAAATAGGCGAAAAAGTAATATTTATCACTTTTGGCAATTGCCAAGAAGCTTTCGGCTTTTTCGTCCCTGTAATCGATTTGTTTATGCAATTACAGTTGTGAGCGCATTGAGCTTTGCGCCGTTGTAAAGCTGAACGTCAATGGAGATCTTGTTGCCGCGAAGCTCTGCAAGCTTTTCCTTCACATCGGCAGAAAGCACCTCTGCAAGCTTGATATTTCTGTAGAAGAACTCAAGGGGACGGTGAACGGTTTTATATACGACCTCTCCGTTTGCATCGGTCACCGTGAAGAATATATCGGAAATGTTGTAGTTAGCCGATACCTTGAGGCCGGTAATGTCCTCTGCCGTGTATTCGTCCTTCTTTTCAGAGACCCAAACCTCTGCAAGATCGACCTTCTTCGTGCCGAGAAATTCCGCGAACGTATAGGGGATATATCCCGTATCGAACAAATTCTTGAAGGAATATTTGATGTCAACGCAGCCCTGCGCAATGTAATGATTTCCGTCTGCATCAATACGTATGTGGTTGGGGTTGGAGGTGTAGCAGACCTGCTCGCCCATAATTACGTAGCTCTCGTCTCCGTTGATCGTGCCGTCCTCGTTTCTTACAACGGTGGGGAGCTTCGTGAACATTCTTACGTGTCCGTCGTTTACAGCTCCGTCCGCGGGCTTTGTGAGAGCGTAAGCCTCGAACATTACCTGCTCGCCGTTATCGTCGCAAACTCTTCTGCAGCTCCATCCGTTAGGATCTTTCTTCTTTGAAACGAAGCCCGGGATGCTGAAATCGTATTTGATATCACCGAGCGGAATACAGCCTCTCGATGCGCACATGTGCATCGTATATCCGATCTCTGCGGAGTTGATGACTCTCGACCAGGAAATGCTTGCCGAACCCGAGCAAGCGTTACCGAAGAGACGGCCGACCTTAAGAATATCGGCGTCCGCGGAGATCATACCCGTCTTTTCATCGTAGAACTCAGCAATGCGGTAAAGGCTTCCCGAGCCTACCGTAATATAGGGAGTTCCCGCGTGAACGATTCCCTTTCTGAGAGTTCTGTCTTTTTTCTGGCTCGATACGTAGCCGTCTACGTCATACGGAAGCATATAGGGAAATTCAGACTGAAGATTGATAAAATCAACACAGATCTGGCGAAGCTCGTCTTCTGTCATATCGGGGTGAGCCAACGGAATAGCCGCCAAGCGTTCTTTCATATCGGTGCGGGGACAAACAGTCGCCTCGTGACCCTTTACCAAAGAGCCTGCCCAGGAGTATGCACCCTTGAGCACCTTTCCGGTTTCGACAGTTGTACGAACCTCAAGAAGATAGAAGGGAGGCTCGCTTCTTTCGTACTGTACCATATCGTCAAGAGGAAGAACCTCTTCAAGGCTATAAGAATATGTGGGCTGCTTTTCGAATACGTATTCACCTGCGATCACTTCCTCGCCCTCAAGCGATTTAAGAAAATACTCAGCCTTTGTTATCGAAAGATTGGACTTAAGAAATACCTTTCTCAGTTCTTCTACGCAGAATATTGTCATACGCAGATTAGAGTTAACCAGCACCCTCTCGTCGGGGGAGATGGACAAAGGTGTACCGTCAAGTACAGACATAGATACTTTCTTCTGTTCAGACATAATCATTTCCTCTTTTCTTCATTTTAGGTTTATATCCGTGTTATATTTGCGCGCAAATATAACAGTAGGATTAAAATAATTATAACGCCTTGAGCAAAATTGTCAAGGCGTTTGATTTAAAAAAACATAAAATGAGCCTAAAAAGCATTATTTATGGACATCCGCAGTGTGAACATCATCGTTTGTCAAGCGCTTTTTTCGAGAAGCTTTTTGATGTTGGCAAGATAATCACCGTAGCTAGCGCTGACGTCTTCGTTCTTTGGAACAAAGCGATAATAAACGCCGCCCGAGACGTAATAAATTTGATCCTCGTCAAGGTAGACCTCAAGCCAGCCGTCAGCATTCTTCACTCTGAAGCGTATATCCCACGCGCCCATAGAGTCGATGTCCTTACCTTTGTAATTGAAATCCTCCGCAAGTCTGCGAAGCTCGGAGACAAGATCGGGAGATGTCACGCGGATCTCTCCCTGCGAGCTTCCGAAAACGTTCTCCGCGCCCATATCGGTGATCATCACCTCGGGATCGCTCACCTGCGACATTTTGTCAAAGATGCCGTCGAAATCCGCGTTGATCTTAACGATCGGAAGAACGATCGCGAGTAAAAGCGCTACAAGCGCGACAGACGCAGCCGCTATCGTAATCACCGTCCGCTTTTTACTATTTTGCTTTGTATTATCGGTTTTGTTTTGGCTGTTCATATTAATCTCCCTTTAGGCACCATCGATATTTCCAAGATCAATCGGCGTTTTTATTATATGCCGCTTTTATCTTTCTAAGAGCGGCATTGTCCACTATACCTGAGTCAAACGCCTCACCGAGTCTGTAGAACTCACCTTCGTAATATATTTTATTCCGTAGCTGCTCACAGGACCGTAAGGATAATTAAACTCCACGCCGTCTACAGTCTCTTTGGAGGGCGCGCATTGATATAGCCATCCAACATCGATGCGCACAGCGTACGCACCGTTGATCTCAATGAAAAATTCAAACGTAATATCTTCCTTTTTCAAATTTTCGATCTTATCTTTCATATCCTCGTAATACGCATCAATAATTACG
>JAFTTT010000035.1 GCA_017466625.1 Clostridia bacterium | reverse complement strand
GGGAATCATAGATAACGCACGAAAGAGCGGCTACATAAAGCTAAATAAGGACGTTTATACGATCCTCCCCGACGGTGAATATCTTATCGAGTCGCTTAAAGCCATGCAGATAAGCATGGATAAGTATAAGACCGCAGAGCTCGGTAAAACGCTTAAACGCGTTTTCAGAGGTGAATGCACCGTCGGCGACAGCGTCGAGCTTGCAAAGGCGGAGATCTCCGAGGTATTTGACCGTAAGGGAGATAGCTTCGCAAACGATACCGACATCGGCTTCTATATGGAAACGGTCGGTAAATGTCCGCTTTGCGGAGGCGAGGTCAGAAGAACGAACTTCGGTTACGGGTGCGGCTCGTACCGCGAAAACGGCTGTAAATTTGCCGTCAGTATGCGTATATGCTCGCGCGTAATTCCGCTTTCTGCAGTAAAGCAGCTTCTCACAAACGGAAAGACCGAAAAGCTTTCGGGCTTCGTTTCAAAAAAATCGGGCAAGACCTTTGACGCTTCGCTGAAGCTCGAGGAAGGCCGCGCAGTATTTGATTTTAATTAAAAAAGAGACCGTTAACGGTCTCTTTTTTAATTCATTTTATTCTCAGTCGAATACTTTTCAAGCACCGCCGTACGCACGGAGGAGCAGAGAAGTGAAGCGCAAACTCCGACTATAACGCCGATGAGAAGCGCATACGTGTTGAGCATTGGCTTGCTGTAAAGCTTTCCGTAGGTGTAGCAGTTGAACACCGCAAGGAGAGAGGAAGCACAGGTCAACAGTACCGAAAGACGCAAACGGCGCAGTTTTTCGTTTACCGCCTTAGAATTGTGAGTAATATACGCGCTTTCCCAGAAAAGCACCGTGTGATCCTTTATCACTCTGTAAAGAGCAATTCCGATGCAAACGGTCGACAGAACGAGAAATACCGTATATGCAATATTAAGGTAATACGGGAAGAGGAACTTCGTCTCTATCTCCGAAAAAGCAAATGAAGCCGTCTCGTGGTATTCCGTCGCAAAAAACTCGGAGAAAACCTGAAGCGGTACGGAAACTATGACCGCCACGATAGAAAACGCACGAGTAACCTTCTTATCAAGGATCCGACGCAGATACGATATCACCGCAATATGAAGTATCGGTGTAAAATACGGCGGGATCAGCGCCTTGCCGTCTATATAATAACCGACGGCACAGAAGCAGGCGATTATAAAGCAGGTCATAGCCGGCTTAACCGCCGTCATTATGCGCTTCCTTTCGCTTCTGACGTAGGACGCGATATCCGACGTTATTCCTCTGTTGAACTCCGCTTTTTTGCGAAGAGAAGAGAAGTATACGCAGATAATGACGTAGAAGATGAGCGACAGAAGTGCAACGATGCAGGCGCATAGGAACATGATTCCGAGCCGGAACGGTGCAAGAGGATATATCTCCTCAACGCTTTCGGTCATGCCCGAATCGTTGACCTTGAAGTAGACTATCTCGGGGAATGCCGAGAGAAGCGAGTGCAGGATGATGTATATCTGCATTACCGTGCGAACCGTCTTGAGCTTGACGGTTGATACGGTATGCCCTTTTTCCGCATGTCTATCTGCAAAATAAACGAAGCCGTTAAAGAGCTCGTGAAGCGTTGGGATCAGAATTATGATGCGGAGGATGTTGAAGCAAAAGGAGAATACCATATTGAACGTCGGGTCGGAATTGACCAGAGTCATCATGGGTATCGTCAGCCCGAGCTGTGATATAGACAGCGCCGCCGCTTTTTTCAGCCCATTTGACGCCGCCTCCATTGACGGCGAAACATCGGTAAGCGAACGGATCGCCTTCGCCATAATGAGCAGACCGATAAAATCGGGAAGAACGTCAAACACCCAGAAATACGGGTTTATAAGGAAGAAAAGACCGAAAAGGAATAAACGGTATTTCATTGCTTATTCGTCGTCTCCTTCGTTTCTTCCGCAGCACTTCTTGTATTTTTTGCCGCTTCCGCAGGGGCAGGGATCGTTACGTCCGACCTTTTCGCCTTTTTTGTGAACGACGGGCTTTTTCTTGACCGGCTCACCTGAGCCAACGAATCCCTCGTTTTTGATCTTCGCGACCTCAACTCGCTTTATCTCGCGTTTCGGCTGGATCGAGAGGATCATTCTCACCGTATCCTCCTTGATCTCGGAGTTCATCATGTCGAACATATCGGCACTCTCGATACGGTATTCACTGATCGGATTTCTCTGCGCGTAAGCGTTAAGACCGATACTGCCCTTGAGATCGTCCATCGCGTCAAGATGCTCCATCCACTTTCTGTCGACGTTCTGGAGAAGCACCACGCGCTCGATCTCGCGCATATCGTCACCGAACATCGCTTCCTTCTCATTGTAAAGCTTTTCAGCACGGTCAAGGAGAAGCTGCTCGATATCGTCGGCAGACACGTCGTCGACCTGCTCGTCGGTGTAACGGAAATCATCGTTTGTTGTAAGCGTTCCGAGGAAATAAGCACGGAGCGCGTCGAAATTCCATTCAGCGGGATTTTCGGGGTTAACGAACTCGTTGACCTTCGAGGATATGACCTCCTCGATCATCGCAAGGATCTTGTCTTTAACGTCTGCACCGTCAAGTACCTCGCGGCGCTGACCGTAGATTATCGTTCTCTGCTGATTCATTACGTCGTCGTAGCTGAGAACGTGCTTACGGCGTGCAAAGTTGTTTCCCTCAAGACGCTTCTGCGCGTCCTCAATGGAGTGAGAAAGAATGCCTGCGGAGATCGGCTGCGTCTCCTCAAGACCGAGACGCTCGACCATGCCGAGAATTCTCTCGCTTCCGAACAGACGCATAAGATCGTCCTCAAGAGAGAGGAAGAAGCGCGATTCACCGGGGTCGCCCTGACGGCCCGAACGGCCGCGGAGCTGGTTGTCGATGCGTCGGCTTTCGTGACGCTCGGTACCGATTATAAAGAGACCTCCCGCCGCCTTGATCTTTTCTGCCTCGGGCTCGATCTGCTTCTTGTACTTTTCAAATAGCTCACGGTATACCTTGCGCGCTTCAAGCACCTCGTCGGAGACCGAAAGGGAAGAGCCGATAGCAAGACCGACGACGTCCTCGTCGTAACCGTTCTTTATCATTTCCTGCTTTGCGAGGAACTCGGGGTTGCCTCCGAGCATAATGTCGGTACCGCGTCCTGCCATGTTGGTAGAAATGGTAACAGTGCCGTATTTACCCGCATTTGCAACTATCTCGGCTTCCTTCTCGTGATACTTCGCGTTAAGGACGGTATGCTTGATGCCTTCCTTCTTAAGAAGCTTCGAAAGCTCCTCGGATTTTTCGATAGAAACCGTACCGACAAGGACCGGCTGACCCTTTTCGTGACATTCGATTACCTGATTAACGATGGCACGGTACTTTCCGCGCACGTTCTTGTAAACGACGTCGGGATGGTCCTTTCTTATCATCGGCTTGTTGGTCGGCACCTCAACGACGTCGAGGTAGTATATTTCTCTGAACTCCGCATCCTCCGTAAGAGCGGTACCCGTCATACCCGAAAGCTTCTTATACATACGGAAGTAGTTCTGGAAGGTAATGGTCGCAAGAGTCTTGTTTTCCTTTTCGATCTTGACCTTTTCCTTTGCCTCGATCGCCTGATGGAGACCGTCGGAATAACGGCGTCCCGGCATAAGACGGCCCGTAAAGCTGTCAACGATTATGATCTGACCGTCCTTGTTGACGTAGTCAACGTCGCGAACCATCGTTCCGTGCGCCTTAATCGCCTGATTTATGTGATGTGAAAGCGTCGTATTTTCCGAGTCGGAAAGATTTTCGACGT
>JAFTTT010000034.1 GCA_017466625.1 Clostridia bacterium | reverse complement strand
AGTGTAGGGGCGACCATTGGTCGCCCGCTAGTTACGCGCCTCTTGTGCGGGCGACCAATGGTCGCCCCTACAAAGACGGTTGGAATTTCCGTCGGCTTATAAAAATAAAATCACGCCTTCGCACAATCAAATAGCGACAGCGCTTCCATTGCCGCGCTCTGCTCTGCCTTACGCTTTGACGAGCCCTTTCCGTGTCCTATGACGTTACCGTTGAGACGCACCTCGACGAAAAACGTCTTATCGTGCGCAGGGCCACTTTCGCCTACCGTCACATATTCGAGAAGCGAACCGCGCTCCTGCTGAATGAACTGCTGAAGCGCCGTTTTATAGTCGCGGTCGGCACCGCTTTCGATTATGCTTCCGATCTCCGATGAGATTATCGGAAGAAGGAAATTGCGAACCGGCTCGATCCCGCCGTCAAGATAGATTGCGGCGAGAAGCGCTTCAAAGGCGTCGGCAAGGATCGACGGACGGTTGCGTCCGTTCTGACATTCCTCGCCGTGACCGAGACGCAGATACGCGCCGAGGTCCATTCTTCTTGCGATCGAGCAAAGCGTCTTTTCGCAGACTGCCGACGCTCTTATTCTCGACATTTCGCCCTCGGGAAGCTCGGGGAAGTTTTCATAAAGATATCTGCTCGTCACGAAGCTCAAAACCGAATCTCCAAGAAACTCAAGACGCTCGTTACAGTCGATGCCGTCCTTTGCCTCGTTTGAAAACGACGAATGCGTCGTCGCGACGAGAATATGTACGGGGTCGCGGAAAACGTAGCCGACCGTTTTTTCAAGCTCCGACAGCGGAGCGGGATACTTCTTTTCCATTTTTCTTACTGCTTTTCTTCCGGAATGATCTCAGGTACGACGAGCTTCGCGATCTTATACGTCACCGCGTTGTCAACGCACTGAAGCGCCTGACGGACTGCGTTCTTGATAGCGTAAGCATCGGAGCTTCCGTGTGCCTTTATAACGGTCTTTGACAGACCGAGAAGCGGTGCTCCGCCGTATTCGGATGCATCAAAGCTCTTTTTCATGTTTTTAAGTCCGCTCTTGACGCCGAGGTAGGATACCTTGGTAAGCGGATTTGCAGTAAACACGTCGGTGAGCTTGCTGATTATGAACTTCGAAAGTCCTTCGCTCAATTTGAGGACGATATTTCCCGAGAATCCGTCGCAAACGAGAACGTCGCACTTGCCGTTCGGCACGTCCTTGCCCTCGATATTTCCGACGAAATTTATTCCTTCCGCGTTTTCAAGCAGCTCGTAAGCCGCTGCAACCGTTTTGGTTCCCTTTATTCTTTCCTCGCCGATGTTAAGTAGGCCTACTCGGGGGTTGGCAACACCGAGTATCTCCCTCATATAGACCGTTCCCATCTGCGCAAACTGCACGTAGGTCTCGGGCGGGATCTCAATATTCGCGCCGCTGTCCATAAGCATCGTCGGGTTAGCGTAAGGGAGTATCGTCGCGATTCCCGACTTCTGTATTCCCTTGATTCTTCTTACGATAAGAGTCGAGCCGGCGTGAAGCGCGCCCGTGTTACCTGCGCTGACAAACGCGTCGCCCTTGCCCTCGGAAAGGAGCTTAAGACCGATTCCCATAGAGGAATCCTTCTTCTCTCTTACGACCGAAAGGGGCTGATCCTCCATCGTAATTACTCCGTCGGTATGTACTATCTCGATATTCGGCAGATCGAGAGAAAACTCTTTTGCCGATGCGATGGCACGCATAATGCCCTCGTTACCTACGAAGGTGAAGCCGACGTTCGGGTTCTCGGTTGCCGCCTCGTGTGCGCCGACCAGTATTTCGAGCGGTGCCTTGTCTCCGCTCATAATATCTACGATAATTCTCATAGCATATTACTCCAAATTCTCATATATTTCTCTGATATAGGAAAGGGCTCTTTCGGAAAGGTACTGGTTTCTTACCGCCTTTCCGCCTTTTATTTTTTTATCGGGTGATGCGATTATGCCGAAGTTTACGTTCATCGGCTGGAACGCCGCGACGGTTCGGTCGCTGACGTAATTGGCGAGCGCGCCGATGGCAGATCGGTTATCGGGAGTAAAGGGAGTAAGTCCCTTCATTTTTCTTGCGGCGTTGAAGCCGGCAAGCCAACCCGACGAGCAGGATTCGATATATCCCTCAACACCCGTCATCTGTCCCGCGAAGTAGATGTTTCCGTTACTTACAAGCGAATAATCGGACTTAAGAAGCTTCGGAGAATTTATATAGGTGTTTCTGTGCATTACTCCGTAGCGGAGAAATTCTGCATTTTCAAGACCGGGTATCATTCTGAATACGCGTCTTTGCGCTTCAAAGGTCAGATGCGTCTGGAAGCCGACGAGGTTATACATCGTTTTCTCGGCGTTCTCCTGACGGAGCTGAATTACTGCGTAAGGATCGCGGTCTGTTCCCGGATAAGGAAGTCCGACCGGCTTAAGCGGTCCGAAAAGGAGCGTTTCGCGTCCTCTCTTCGCCATTACCTCGACCGGCATACAACCCTCAAATACAGTTACGTCCTTCTGGCTTTCGCGGTCAAAATCCTTAAGCGGTGCTTCCTCTGCGCTGATGAGCGCCTCGTAAAACGCGTCGTACTCGTCCTTTTCCATCGGGCAGTTGATATAGCAAGGATCGCCCTTACCGTAGCGCGAGGCGAAATACGCCTTGCTCATATCGATAGTCGAAGCGTCGACTATCGGTGCCGCCGCGTCGAAGAAGCTTAAGTAGCTTTCGCCGAGCAGCTCACCTAAGTGCTTTGCGAGCGCATCAGAGGTGAGCGGACCGGTTGCGACGACGGTGATCCCGTCGGTCGGGAGCTCTGTCACCTCGCCGTCGACGACGGTGATATTCGGCATCGAGCGTATTTTCTCTGTCACGTAGTCGGAGAAGCGGTATCTGTCGACCGCGAGTGCCGCGCCTGCAGGAACCGAGGTCGCGTCAGCCGCCTCCATAATGAGCGAGCCGAGTATTCGGAGCTCCTCCTTGAGAAGTCCGACGGCGTTCGTCAACTGAAGAGAGCGCAACGAGTTTGAGCAGACGAGCTCTGCCATTCCCTCATAGTGATGCGCGGGTGAATATTTTTGCGGCTTCATCTCGTGAAGAATGACCTGACAGCCCATCTTCGCCGCTTGATATGCCGCCTCGGAGCCGGCTAAACCTGCTCCTATAACGTGGATAACGTCAGTTTTCATAATTTTCGGGGGAAATTTCCTTCTTGAATCCGCAGTCCTTATCTGCGCAAACGAGCTGGTTCTTACCCTTCTTATAGTAAAGGATCTTACCGCATTCAGGGCAGGTCTCGTTTACCGGCTTATCCCATGAGCTGAAGTCACAGTTAGGATAATTCTCGCAGGAATAATAGACGCTTCTGTTTTTACCGTTACGAAGAACGATATTTCCGCCGCACTTCGGACATTTTACGCCTATCGGGCGGAGGATCGGCTTCGTATTCTTACATCTCGGATAATCGGAGCAAGCGTAGAATTCGCCGTAACGGCCCTTGCGCTTAAGCATTTCCTTACCGCAGTTCTCGCAGACCATATCGGTCTTTTCGGCGGTGTCCTTCTTCACAAGCTCCTTGCCGTCCTTATCGATCGGCTTGGTGTTCTTACATTCGGGATAATTCGGGCAAGCGGCGAATTTGCCGTATCTGCCCTGGCGGATTATCATCTTCGCTCCGCACTTGTCGCAGATAATGTCTGTCTCAACGACGGGCACCTCGACCTCTTCCTTTTCGACGGTCGCTTCTGCCTTCGTAAGATGCTCGCTGAAGCCCTCATAGAAATTCGAAAGAACGGTCAGCATATCGGTGTCTCCGCCTGCGATGCTGTCGAGTGAATCCTCCATCTGTGCCGTAAATTCGTAGTCGACTATATCGGGGAAATGCTCGACCATAAGCTTGGTCGTAACGATTCCGAGCTGTGTCGGCTTAAGGGATTTGCCCTCTCTTGCGACATATCCGCGCGAGATTATCGTAGTAACGATAGGCGCGTAGGTCGAGGGGCGTCCTATTCCCTTTTCTTCAAGGAACTTGATGAGCGAGCCCTCGTTGAAGCGCGCGGGCGGCTCGGTGAAGTGCTGTGCGGGGTTGAGCTCGCGCAGAGTAAGGATATCGTTTTCCTTTATCTCGGGAAGAAGACCCTTTCTCTCCTCGCCCTCCTCAACGTAATCGTAGACCGCCATAAAGCCGGCAAACTTGACCGACGATCCCGACGCGCGGAAGTTATAAGCGCCGACCGAGATCTCTGCGTTTACGGTGTCGACCTGTGCAGACGCCATCTGCGATGCGATGAAGCGGCTGAAAATAAGCTTATAAAGCTTATACTGATCGGCCGTCAGATATTTCTTTATCATATCGGGCTCGAGCGCGATGTTCGAGGGACGTATCGCCTCGTGCGCGTCCTGCGCTCCCGCCTTCGTCTTATAGACTCTCTTCGTCTTGGGGCAATGATCTGCGCCGAACTTTTCTGCTATATAATTCTTTGCGTTCTCTGCCGCTTCGTCCGAAACGCGGAGCGAATCGGTACGCATATAGGTGATAAGACCCTGTACGCCGCCGTTGGCGCTTCCGACGTTGATACCCTCGTAAAGCTCCTGCGCGACCTTCATTATCTTCTGCGAATTGAAGCCGAGCTTCTTCGACGCCTCCTGCTGCATGGTAGAGGTCGTGAAGGGCGGAAGGGGATTTCTCTGCTTTACGGTCTTCTTGACCGAATTAACGGTAAAGGGCTGACCCGAAACGGCGTCGTAGACTGCCTTTGCGTCCTTTTCGTTCTTAAGCTCATTCTTCTTGCCGTTCTTACCGTAGTAATGAGCCGTAAGAGCCGCGCCCGACGCGGTATTAAGGAGCGCGTCAAGCGTCCAATACTCCTGCGGAACGAACGCGTTAATCTCGTTTTCGCGGTCGACGATTATTCTCGTCGCGACCGACTGAACTCGTCCCGCAGAAAGACCTGAGCGAACGGTTTTCCACAGGAATGGGGAAAGCTTATAGCCGACGATTCTATCGAGCATTCTTCTCGCCTGCTGTGAATTGACAAGCTCGATATCGATATTTCTCGGCTCCTTGATAGCACTCTTTATCGCGGTCTTGGTAAGCTCGTTAAAGGTTATTCTTCTCGTCTTCTCGATCGGAATACCGAGAACGTTCGCAAGATGCCAGGATATCGCCTCGCCCTCACGGTCAGGGTCCGTTGCGAAGTATATCTTCGACGCGTTCTTCGCCTCTTTTTTGAGCTCCTTTATGATATCGCCCTTGCCGCGGATATTGATATAGTGAGCGTCAAAGCCGTTTTCAATATCAACTCCGAGCGAGCTTTTCGGGAGATCGCGAAGATGTCCCTTCGACGCGATGACCTTATAGTTTGATCCGAGATAGTTCTTTATCGTCGGCGCCTTGAAGGGTGACTCGATTATTACAAGATTTGCCATTTATTTTCTCCTAAAAAGGGATTTTATGATAGTTTATAGGTTCCGCCGGGGTTGGCGCTTATATGTCCCGTTATTTCGAGCATCGTTAGCTCGACGAGGATATCCGTTATCGGAGTGTCTGTCTTTATCGAAATGACGTCCGCAGTCATTTCGCCCTCGTTCATAAGAAGCGTTAAGATCTCAAGCTGCTTGCCCTCGACGTCCGTCGGGAGCGTGTAGCTCTTTTCTTCCTTTTCTTCTTTAAGCGGCTTTGTCATTTTCTCTTCCGAAACGCGAGCACGCTTTTCGGCGCTTTCTCTACGCTTTTCGGAAAATTTCGGAAGCTCGGTCGCGACGAAGGAAGCAGGTGCAAAATTGCGCGATCTTATCGCAGTAATTTTATTCAGGTCTATTTTCGTCGGGTAGAGCTTCTGGTATTCAACGAGAATATCGGTCGCGCTCGTTACCATCTTCGCGCCGTTCTTTATAAGGACGTTACTGCCTTCGCTGTTCAGCTCACCGACCTTACCGGGGATTGCGAAAACGTCTCTGCCCTGCTTGAGCGCGGTCTCCGCCGTTATAAGCGCGCCGCTCTTTTTCGGTGCTTCAACGACGAGCGTTCCGAGAGACAGTCCGCTTATGATCCTGTTTCTCATCGGGAAGTTTCTGCCGATAGGCGGCGTAAAGGGACGGAATTCCGTCATAACGACACCGCACTTGGTTATCTCGTTCATAAGTCCGACGTGCTCACTCGGATATGCGCGGTCGATTCCGCATCCGAGCACAGCGACTGTATAACCGCCTGCATCGAGAGCACCTCTGTGTGCCATTCCGTCGACACCCTTTGCCATGCCGCTGACGACCACCGCGCCTCCGCGCGCCATATCGTAAGCCATCGTATATGCGTTACGCGAGCCGTATTCGGTCATCTCTCTCGTTCCGACCTCCGCTATACATACCTCGAGGTCGAAATCGACCATTATTCCTTTATAGTAGAGCACCGCCGGCTTACACGGGATCCTGTTAAGGCGCTTCGGGTAAAGTGCGGAATCGGGTGTCAGTATACCGACACCCTCGTTCTTACAGTATGCGAGTATCTCTCTTGCCTTGTCAAGCGACTTGTCTGCAAGCTTCTTAACGGAGCGCGCCGTTATCCCGGAGACCCTTTCATAGTCATCCTCGTCCGCCTCGTATACGCCCTTTACCGAGCCAAAATGTGAGACGAGCACCTCGGGAAGGACCGAGCCCTCACCGCAAAGGTTCTGGAGCCAAAGCCAATATAGAGTCGTATTCTCGTTAAGTATCATTTGAATTATCCTTTATATGCCTGCCACATAAATACCGAAGCGGCGATAGCGGCGTTAAGCGACTCAACGCCTTCCGCCATCGGTATATAGACCGTGCCCGATGCGCTTTCTATCACGTCGGGTGCGATCCCGTGGCCTTCGTTTCCGATTATAAACGCAGTTTTTCTTCCGATCTCGATGCCGTCAAGCGGCTTCGCCTTATCGTCAAGCACTGCGGCGAGCGTCGTATATCCGCCCTCGTTCATCACCCTTACGGTTTTCGCGAGGTCGCTTACGTAGGACACGCTCTGCGAAAAAAGAGTTCCCATTGCGGCTCTTACCGTCTTCGGATTATATATATCCGCGCAGTCCGAGCTCATTATTATCTCGTCGACACCGAATGCCGAAGCTGTTCGTATGACCGTTCCGAGGTTGCCGGGGTCGCGAAGCGACGAGAGGATGATAACCCTCTTTTCGCTTTTTTCAAACTCTTCCTTATTATATATTTTATTCATATTGTGGGATTTGTCAATATATTTTGCAACACAAATTATCCCCTCGGGCGACTTTTCATTCGACAGCTTTTCGTAAACGCTGTCCGAAACGGTAACGATCTCGCCCTTAAAAGCGCTGTTTTTGCAGTATTCCGTCATTTTTTCGGTCGCAAAAACACGCACCAACGGCACATCCTTTTTGAGCGCCTCTTCAAAAAGCTTTACGCCCTCGAAAATAAAGAGCGAGCTTTTTTCGCGGTACTTTTTCTCTTTAAGAGACGCCGTTTCGATTATCAGAGGGTTGCTTCTGCTCGTTATCAACATAACGTTTACCTCGAAAAATAAAATTGCGAAAAAATATAGCAAAAACCCGGGCGAAGCCGGGTTTTTTCTGCGCGGTAAGCGCCGATATTTCAGCCCTTTGCCGCAATTTGCTATTTAATTACTTTGCTGCCTTTGCCTTTTCAACAAGCGCTGCGAAAGCTGCCTTGTCGGAAACTGCGAGCTCAGCGAGCATCTTTCTGTTGAGGTTGATGCCTGCGAGCTTGAGTCCGTGCATGAACTGGGAATAGTTCATACCGTTGACCTTCGCCTGAGCGGAGATACGGGTGATCCAGAGAGAACGGAAATCTCTCTTCTTCATCTTTCTTCCTGCAAATGCATAGTTGCCGCTCTTCATTACGGCCTGCTTAGCCATCTTGAAGTGCTTGGACTTGGAACCCCAGTAACCCTTTGCGAGCTTGAGAACTTTATTTCTTCTTGCGCGGGTAGTAACCGCACCCTTTACTCTTGCCATTTCTTAATTCCTCCTGATTTTTTGGTAGTTGATCAACCGATCATTGCTCTTACGTTGGGAGCCATGGATTCGCTGAGGTATCCTGCCTTACGGAGGTGTCTCTTGCGCTTGGTTGTCTTAAGGTTGGTCTGATGACGGCGGTTGATGTGGTTGAACTTAACCTTACCGCTCTTGGTGAGAGAAAATCTCTTGGACGATGCCTTATGTGTCTTGATCTTAGCCATTTTGTTTTCCATTTCCCGATGACTTCTGTATTTTTTCGGGTGTTATCCGCTTCGGTCACCGTCGAAGCTTACCCGCTGTGTCGCAAAGCGACTTTTATTCGGTAGGTTTTTCTGCCTTCGGCTTTACCTTGCCGGGCTTGATGGGCGACAGGAACATGATCATCGATCTGCCCTCCATCGCGGGCTGCTTGTCGACGTTGCCCTTTTCAGCGCACGCCTCCTCAAATTTCTTGAGAAGCTCGATTCCAAGCTCGGTGTGGCTGAGCTGACGGCCTCTGAACTTGACCATTACTCTTACCTTGTCGCCGTTTGAAAGGAAACGGAGAGCGTGGTTCACCTTGGTGTTGAAATCGTTTACGTCGATATGGCAGGAAAGCTGGATCTCCTTTATCTCGGCGATCTGCTGCTTCTTTCTTGCTTCCTTCTCCTTCTTGTCGCGCTCGAAGCGGAACTTTCCGTAGTCCATTATACGGCATACGGGTACCTCGCCCTGAGGAGCGATGAGAACGAGATCATATCCCTTATCGTACGCTTTTTCAAGCGCGGAGATCGCACTTATAATGCCGATCTGTTCGCCGCCCTCGCCGATCACACGGACCTGCTTCTGACGGCTGAAGCCGGGAAGGGAGAAGATCGCCTCGTTTATTGTCATATCCTTTGAGTTGCCTTTCGCTGCTATGGTAAAACACCTCCGAAATTTACGTTTCCCGCATAAAACAAAAAATGCGCGGGCGTCAAGAAACAGATCCCGTGCAATACTACCGCTTTCGCGGACAGATAGGATATCGACCGGCAAACGTTGTCTGACGGTGAGAGCGGTGCTCTGCTTCTTTTTTAGACGACTCATTATAACACGTGCATTTCGTTTTGTCAATAGGTTTTTTGCAAGTTTTTCAAATATTTTTCGCTTCTCAAACGCTTGTTCTTGACAAATCTCCGTTTATGCGCTATAATTATCTTTCGGTAGCGTAAACCTGCCGAATTTTGCCGAAAGGAGCAGATAAAATGCGTTTCAGTGCAAAAGGAAAAGAACATACGAAGCAGTTTCATCCCGATGACCGCCGTTGCTGCAAGATAGAGTGTATCTGCGCCTGCACGGGACTTCTCTTCTTTCTCCCACTCGTTTCCGTTCCGGGATCGAAGTTCGGAAGATACTGGGCAAATCAGGGACTTATAATGCTCTTCTGCGAGCTTATTATGCTTATCGCGGGATTTTTGGTCTCCTGGCTCCTCGGGCTTCTCGCCCTCATTCCCTTCATCGGTATATTATTCAACGTCGTGAAGGTGATCGCGTTTATCGCTCTCGGTCTTATCGCGCTTTTCGTCATCGTTTTGCAGGGCTCGTTCGCTGCACGCGGCCGCGCGATCGATATGCCGTTCGTCGGATTTATAAGATTTATAAAATAAACCGAAAATTATCCCTTCCCGAGGCATTTTGCCTCGGGAATTTTCTTTTTTACCCGTTGACTAACACGCTGAAATGTGGTACAATAATCGTGTATTATTTTTCGGAGGCAGCGTCATGCAGACACTTGGATTCAATAACGAACTGTATATCAAAAAACAGTCCGAAATGATCGCAAAAAGAATAAGCGATTTCGGCGGAAAGCTCTACCTCGAGTTCGGCGGAAAGCTTTTCGACGATTATCACGCATCAAGAGTACTGCCGGGATTCGCCCCCGACATCAAGCTGAAAATGCTTCTCAATATGGCAGAACGCGTTGAAATGGTCATCGTTATCAGTGCCTCCGATATCGAAAACCAGAAGATACGCGCGGATATAGGCATCTCTTACGACGCAGACGTTCTCCGTCTTATCGACGCATTCCGCGATGCGGGTCTTTACGTAGGAAGCATAGTGATCGGAAGATACACGGGTCAGCGAAGCGCCGTTCTTTTCAAGGAACGCCTTGAGGGGCTCGGAATGAAGGTTTACCTCCATTATCCGATCGAGGGCTATCCGCTTAACGTCAAGCACGTCGTCAGCCCCGAGGGACTCGGCAAGAACGAGTACATTGAGACCGAGCGTCCGCTCGTCGTCGTAACTGCTCCCGGCCCCGGAAGCGGAAAGATGGCGACCTGCCTTTCCCAGCTTTATCACGAAAATCTCCGCGGCGTCAAGGCGGGATACGCAAAATATGAGACCTTCCCGATCTGGAATCTCCCGCTTTCGCATCCCGTAAACCTCGCTTACGAGGCGGCGACTGCCGACCTTAACGACGTCAATATGATCGACCCGTACCATCTTGAGGCGTACGGCAAGGCGGCGGTAAACTATAACAGAGACGTTGAGAACTTCCCCGTTCTGCGCGCGATATTTGAAAAGATCTACGGCAAATGTCCCTACAAGTCCCCCACCGACATGGGTGTAAACATGGCGGGCTTCTGCATATCCGACGAGGATATCGTAAGAAGCGCGTCGAAGGAAGAGATAATCCGCCGTTATTACAAGATACTCTGCGACGGACTTAAGAGCGGAAATCAGAACAATGCCGCAGTAACGAAGATGGAATTCGTTATGAATCAGGCAGGCGTTACGACCGACGACCGTGCAGTTGTTGCGGCAGCAAACAACAAGGCGTCGGAAACGGGCAAGCCCGCCTCTGCTCTCATGCTTCCCGACGGCAGGATCGTGACGGGCAAGACCTCGTCGCTTCTCGGACCGTCTGCAGCGCTTCTCCTCAACGCGCTCAAGGCCCTCTCCGACATTGACAAGGACACCGACGTTATAAGTGAGTCGGTCATCAAGCCGATACAGGAGCTTAAAACGGGAGTTCTCGGCAATCACAATCCCCGTCTGCATTCAGACGAGGTGCTTATCGCTCTCACGATCAGCGCAAGCTTCGACGAAAACTCCGCGAAAGCGCTCGAGCATCTATCCGACCTTCGCGGCTGCGAGGCGCATTCTACGGTAATTCTTCCGCAGTCCGATGAGGACGCGTTCCGCAAGCTCGGCGTCAACATAACCTGCGAGCCGAAATATACGTCAAAGAAGCTTTACCACAAGCAGTAAAACGATCCCTATTGACAACGCGGATTTTTTAAGGTATCATAAAAATACGAAATACTAATGTGAACGGACGGTCAGAATATGAAAAGCTCCGCCAAAGAAATGGTAATGTTCAGAAATTCCCGCAAGGGCTATGATAAGAACGACGTAAACCGATATATTGAGGATATGAATATCCGCTTCACGACGGCAGAAAACCGTTACGTAAGCACGATCAGAATGCTGGAGCAGGATATCGAAAAGCTCAACGCGAATGCGATCAAGCCCGAGGAGCTCGAGGATGCAAAGCGCGCCCTTGAAGAAGCGAAGGCAAAGATCGCCGAGCTCGACAGTGCGCTTGCCTATGCGCAGTTGACGCGTGACGAGCTCGAAAATGAGCTCGACATCATGAAGATCGAGCTTGAGGAGCAGAAGAATCGCCCCGCCACGGAGGTCGTAAAGACCGATCTCTCGATATCCGATGCCGAAACGAAGCTTGGAAGCATACTCGTAAAGGCAAATCTTGACGCGCAGAAGATCCTTTCCGATGCGGAGGAGGAGAGTCGACGCAAGATCGCAGAAGCAGAAAAGGCAGCGGAGAGCATACGCTTTGACGCCGCCGTTTCCGCGCGTATCATGACCGAAACGACGAGAAAAGAGCTTGCCGCACTCACCGAGGAGTATATGAGAAATCTGAACGCCCTCTCTGTCGAGTCTGCCGAGGAATACAAGCGCTTGAGCGAAGAGCTCAAGACCAAGTTCGAGCAGGCGGAAAGCGCCGCAAAGGAAAAGCTTAATTTCTAAAAGAAAAATTAACCGAGAGCGAAAAGCTCTCGGTTTTTTGTTTTTATCAAACTTTTTTATTTGCTATACAGAGGAACGAATCAAGGTCGGATATGATCCCCTCGGCGCCCTTTTCGGTAAGCAATTCAGCCGGTCTGTATCCCCAGCTTACGCCAAAAGGGTGCATCCCCGCGTTTATCGCCGTCGCCATATCGACGTCTGAATCACCTATGAAGGCGACCTCGTCGGGCTTTGCGCCGAGAATATCCGCTATGTAAAGCGCGCCGTCGGGCTGCGGCTTATGCGGAAATTCCGTTCCGCCGCCGAGAACGACGTCAAAGACGTTAGGGAAAAGCGTTTTAACGATGTGCTTGGTGCAGGGGTCGTGCTTGTTCGAAAAGACCGCCATTTTTGCGCCGTTTTTCTTGCAGTGATCAAGTATATCGTTTACGTGTTCGTACGGCTTCGTATACAATAGGCAGTTTTCGCCGTATATTTTCAGATACTCGTCGATGACCTCGTTTATAAAGTCATCAGTCTTTTCTGTTTTTTCGGGCAAACACTTCCGGACGAAATCCTTCGTACCGTGATTTACCGATGCGAGCACCTTCGCGTCGTCAACGAGAGGGAAACCGTATTTTTCAAAGGTCATGTTCATCGCGTTGCGAAGATCCCCGATGGTGTACGCAAGCGTGCCGTCGAGGTCAAAAATAAAATACTTAAACATTCTCGTCCTTTCAGTCGGGAAGCTCGTCGATAAGATCTATAAACCAATACGGAAGGTCGGAATCACAGTCTACCAGCTTCTTGTTCTCCATTATCGCTATCTGGCGGAATTTGACGGTATTATCAAAAAGTATCGCGTTATCGCAAAGCGGAAGCACCTGGCGGAGATTCGCGTTCAACTGCGCGTAGCGCTTTATGATAAACTCGTCGGCGATTCCGTGGCCGCCGTTTGCCATTCGCATGTGTACGCGCTCAAGTGCAACGTTGAGCCGGTCGATGCCGACAAAATACAGCGTTACGGTAAATCCGTTTTGCTTCGCCGCGTTTATCTGACGCACTATCGCCGCGCCCGGGAGCGTCGTTTCAAGATGGAAGGATATTCCCTTCTCTATATACTCGCTTATCATTGCCATTGCGGTGCGTCCTGCGTATATCTGAGCACGAGGGTCATGCCAGTCGCCCTGCTGCAGAGCAAGCTCGTCGATATTAATTCTTACGCCGAGGTCTTTATCGGTCTCTTTAAGAACGCGGAAAAGCGAGGTCTTACCTGCGCCGTTTATTCCCGCTATTATCGTAAAGGTCTTTTCGCTCACAGCAGCATCTCTCCTACGATCTTTTCCTGCGCAAGCTGAAGCTTCAGGTTTATAAGCGCGCGCAGAAAGATCTTTTCTTCTCTGTCGTTCGAGATCGAGAGCTGATCCTCAAGCTCACCGACGGTCATATCTTTGAAAAGCCCGTACAAGCTTTCTTTTACTTCCATAATAGATCCTTTCGGACAAAAGGCGGCTCGTTGAGCCGCCTTTTATGCCTTAAATAATTATTATGCCTTAACCTTTTCGACGAGTGCCTTGATTCTCTCGGCGGGCTTGAGAAGATGGCTTATCGTCTTGTCGCGGTTGAGAGTGTCGATTATAAGCGCGACGTATTTTCCGAGGTCGACCTCTGCGTACCACTTGCGGGAGAGAAGCTCGGGAGAACGGTAGATGAGGTTGGTCGTGAATATCTTCGTGATGTCGCCCTTCTCAAACGCCTTGTCGATCGCCTCGTAACCCTCGCAGAAGAGTCCGAAGGTGGCGAATGCGAAGATGCGGTTTGCTCCGCGCTCCTTCAAGCTGGATGCAACGTCGAGTATCGACTGACCCGAGGAAATGATGTCGTCAACAATGACGACGTCCTTACCCGTAACGTCCTTACCGAGGTACTCGTGAGCTACGATCGGGTTCTTGCCGTTAACGACAGTTGCGTAGTCGCGTCTCTTATAGAACATACCGAGGTCGAGAGAAAGAAGCGAGGAATAGTACATGCTTCTCGTCATTCCGCCCTCGTCGGGGGAGATTATCGTAAGGTGATCCTTATCGAGCTTGATGTCGGGAACGGTGTTTACGAGCGCCTTTATCATCTGATAGGTCGGCTGAACGTTATCGAAGCCGATAAGCGGAACTGCATTCTGTATACCGATATTATGTACGTCGAAGGTTACAATATTCGTAACGCCCATATTCTCGAGCTCCTGAAGAGCAACGGCACAGTCGAGCGATTCTCTTACGTGACGCTTGTCCTGACGGCTTTCGTAAAGCATGGGAAGAATGACGGTGATCCTGCGCGCCTTACCTGCGATAGCGTTGATAACGCGCTTGAGGTCTGCAAAATGATCGTCGGGGCTCATCGGGAACTCCTTGCCGTACATTTTGTAGGTAACGCCGTAGTTATACATATCGGCAATAATGTAGATGTCGCGTCCTCTGAAGGATTCGTGAAGGACTGCCTTACCCTCGCCGTTTGCAAATCTCTTGCACTCGGGCTTTACAACGAAGGTGTCGCATACAGCCGTCCCTCTCCACTCGCGAAGGTATCCGTCGACCTCGTCGACGAACTTCTCGCAACCCGGCATACATATTACCGCAAGCTCACCGTAGTAACTATTATCCATTTCCGTTTTCCGTCCGCAAAAAGCAGACTCTCCTTCCCGCTCCGTTCTTGACTGAAAAAGTCGTATTTATAGAGTTATTATACCATATATCAAAATACTAATCAAGTGTATTTTTGACATAATTGCGCTTTTAATGACAATTTTTATTTATCAAAACGAGAAAAAATTGCTTGTTATAAAAAATCGCTCATGAGCCACAATAAATACAGCCGCAAAAAAGCGGCTTGAAATAAAAAAGGAACGGCAGAGCGGAAAAATGGCAGCAAAAAAAGCGTATAAAGGCAGATGCGTCCGTCTCCTTTCGGTGGCACTGACAGTCTGCTCATTACTACTATCATTCTGCCTACTATCGGTCTCGGCGGCAGAAAATACCGATCAGGCAGAAAGGCGTTTATGCGTCGGGGGCTTCGCCTTCGGCGTCCGTTTCGGTACGACCGGCGTGCTCGTTCTCGACACGCCGAGCGTAATATCGGACGGAAGAAAGCTGACGCCCGCCCTTGACGCGGGAATAAAAGTCAAGGATATAATAATCAAGGTAAACGGGACGGAGGTAAATACCGCAGAATCCGTCTCGTCGCTTATCGAAAGCAGTACGGACGGTGCGAATATCACCGTCAGGCGCGGCGATAGCGAAATAACAGTCAAGGTCATTCCCGTTAAGGAGGACGTAACGGGCGTGTACCGTGCAGGGCTGAAGTTGAAGGACAGTATGGCGGGCATCGGCACCGTCACTTACGTCGACCCGCAAACGGGGGAGTTTGGCGGCCTCGGTCACGGTATATGCGAACCCGAAACGGGAGTTCTGATGCCGCTTCGGAGCGGATCGACCTTAAAGGTCGAGATCGGAGGAGTTATTAAAGGAAAAAGCGGAAAACCCGGAGAAATAAAGGGCTACTTTCTCTCGGAGCGGACAGGTAACGTGAAGAGCAATACCGTCTGCGGCGTTTTCGGATTCTTTTCCGACCTTCCCGACCTCGGCGAAGCGATCCCAGTCGGAAAGCGTGACGAGATCAAGGAAGGAAAAGCAACAGTGTATTCAACACTCGGCGACGACGGAGTGAAGGAATACGAGGTCGAGATCTCGAAGATCGACCGCACAAGCAACGACAATAAGAGCTTCGTCATCACAGTCATCGACCCGGTTCTCAAGGAAAGAAGCGGCGGAATAGTTCAGGGAATGTCGGGATCTCCCATCGTGCAGGACGGTAAGCTCGTCGGCGCCGTCACTCACGTTCTCATCTCCGACCCCGCACGCGGCTACGGCGTATTTATCGAAAATATGCTGAACGCGGCGAAGTAAACTAAATGGCAATACCGCCGATGCTGTATTGCCTTTAATCATTCAAGTTCCAAAAGCCAATTCACGGAAACCTTCAAAATTCTCGCAAGCTCGCGCAATTCGTAATCAGCAACGAATCGCGTGCCGATCTCGATTCTCGAAATGCTGTCGCGCTCAATAATTATCCCGGCAACCTGTAATTGCGCGGCAAGATCGCTCTGCGTCATACGGTGCTTGCATCTTGCTTCGTGTACCCTGTCTCCGCAAATATTCTTCTTACCGTTGTAATCGTAAATTTTCATATCAAGCTATAAGAAAGTCCTTAGTCCTCAACATACTCAATAATATCGCCGATATCACATTCAAGCGCTTGACATATACGGTCTAAAATATAACTGTCGTAACGAACTACGCGATTTTTATAGTAGCGATCAATAGTTTGAAATTTAACATCAGTACGCTTCGCAAGCTCATAACGCGTAATACCGCATTTATCTAAATATTTATCAATAGTCAGTCTTACCATAAATATCCCTCCCTTGATATACATTCTAAAAAATATATACCCGATTGACAATTTACCTATAAAGGTATATACTTGTATAGGTATATACCCCAAAGAAAGGTTTTATTTGATGAAATTACTTATAATCGGCTCGCGGAGCATCGCGGATTTTGACTTATCACCCTATATTACACCAGAGGTTGATACCGTCATAAGCGGCGGGGCAAACGGAATAGACAGCTTGGCAGAGGAATATGCAGATAAGCACCGCATTTCCAAGTACATAATACGCCCTCGTTACGATCTCTACGGACGCGCAGCACCGCTTAAACGCAACGAGGAAATGATAGATATGTGTGATGCGGTGCTTGTAATATGGGACGGTAATTCAAAGGGAACACAATATAGCATTAAATATGCAAATAAAAAGGATAAACCTATAACGCTTGTTCAATTATAAGAAAACATAACAAAACTCGGCAAACCGTTTGGCTTGCCGAGTTTTTTCACTTTTAGGATAAATTCTAGGATATTTTCTAGGATAAATTTTACCTAACTTTTATATCAGCGGGAGCGCGTGGGGTTCCCCGAAGCGAGCGAACACGAGTTTTGGAGGTTTCCGAGCTTGCCCGTCCATACAACGCCGTCTGCGACGGCTACACCTCATCCGTCAAGTGCCCGAGATCCTTCGACTACGCTCAGGATGACAGCGGGCACTCGACACCTTCCCCTGAGGGGAAGGCAAGACAACGTGGCGAAGCTTCCTTAATTCGAAAAGGGTTTCCAAAGGGGAAAACGTTTGAAAATTTGCCTTAGCAAATTTTCATCGGTTGTCCCCTTGGCGTGCTTTCTTTTGGAACTTTTCTTTGCACGAGCAAAGAAAAGTGGGAAAAATTGACACAATATCTCCTTTATGTTATAATATCTCCATAAAACACAAGGAGAATCACAATGCAAAACAAAAACTTCATGTGGGCGCATCTACTTCATCTCGGAAGCAATATGTGGAACGAGGAAGGCAACACGAAAGGCCGCGAACACCGCTCAACACCCTGCGCGTCCGACACGCTCCGCTTCGACCGCGAGCTTTGGGTCTCACACACAAATGAACTCCGCGAGATCGGCGTCAACACCCTCATAATTGACGTCGCAGAGGCGCTTCAATATAAATCCCACCCCGAAATTTCAGCAAAGGGAGCCCTATCTCACGAGGAGCTTTCAGCTGAGGTCGAGCGTCTGAAAAGCATGGGCTTTGAGGTCATTCCGAAGCTCAATTTCTCAACCGCACACGATATCTGGCTCAAGGACTACTCCCGTATGATCTCAACTCCGATCTATTATCAGGTCTGCCGTGACGTTATAGAGGAGGTCGCAGAGGTCTTCAAGCCAAATCATTTCCACCTCGGAATGGACGAGGAAACGATGGGAAATCAGCGCAACCAGATGATCGCCATCGTCCGTCAGCACGAGCTTTGGTGGCACGATTTCTACTACCTCGTAGAGTGCGTAGAACGCATCGGCGCACGCCCCTGGATATGGGCTGACTACTTCTGGTCACACCCCGAGGAGTGCATCGAAAAAATGCCGAAATCGGTCGTTATGTGCGGCTGGTATTACTGGAAATGCTTCGGTGAAGAGATCAAAAATTCAAAGGAGCTTCAGACGATGCTCGCCGGCTTCGAGCGACTCTCCGCGCTCGGCTACGATCAGGTTCCGACCGCAAGCGTTTGGGCGGAGCCCGATAACCTCGAGGAGCTCGTCGGATACTGCGCGGAGCGCATAGATCCTTCGCATTGGCTCGGCATGATGCAGACGACCTGGGAGCGCATCGACAAGGATTGGATGCACGTTCACAAGACCGCGATAAACAGCATCAAAAACGCTATGAAGATCTACGAAGAAAAATAAAAAACAACCGCCTTGAAGCAAATGCCTCGAGGCGGTTTTTGAATCTAAATATTCGCGTATACATCACAGAGTAGATCAAAGGTTGTCTCGCCTTCCCCTGAGGGGAAGGCAAGAAAGGAAAAGTTACAAATTCGCAATATAATCCCCCGGCGAGCAGCCGAATTCTTCTCGGAAGGCGCGGTAAAAGGTGCGTGCGGAATTGAAGCCGCACTCGAGCGCGATCTCGGTCACTCTGTACTTCTTTTTTCTCATTAGCTGAACGGCGTTATTCAGCCGAATTACGCTTATATAACGTGAAATTCCGATATCGAGACGCGTTTTGAAATAGCTCGAAATATACGCAGGATGATAACCGAACGCCCTTGCTATCGACGAAAGCGTCAGATTCTTTCCGTAGTTCTTGTGAATATACAAAAGCAAAGCCGACAAAAGCTCGTTATCCGATCCACTCTCCTTCGATTCGGAAAGAAGCTCCTTTTTGATCGCGCCGAGAATCAGATAAACGTATCCGAGCTTGTCAAGCTCACCGTTATCGGCTTTTTTAAGACAAGAAAGGTAGGAAAAAATCACCGAATTGCTCTCCGACTGCTTCAAAAACGGACTCGTCAAGCTCTTCATATCGGAGCAGAATTTTTCGCCCATTTCGCTCGGTATCACAAGCACCGAATAACGCAC
This sequence comes from Clostridia bacterium, assembly GCA_017466625.1. Lineage (GTDB taxonomy): Bacteria > Bacillota > Clostridia > Oscillospirales > CAG-272 > Colimorpha_A. Next base: position 6,630 of record JAFTTT010000034.1, on the reverse strand, counting down.
GCCGTCCTTCGCAATATACCTGTGCGGATCGTAAGGAAGCGACACGGCTATGTCTCCCTTTTCAAGCGTCGTCTGACTGTTATTCACAAGCGCCTCGACGCTTCCTTCCTCAACTATACAGATCTCGACCTGCGAATGAAAATGAAAATCGCCGTTGCCGATCCCGTATTCAATTACTCGAAGCTCGTCCTTAAGCTCGCGCTCGACGGACAGAGTCGCAGTCTTTCTTTCACTCATATTAAAAATTGTCCCTATTATATAAAATTTTGACGTGAATTTGCCATTTTTCTATGTTATCATTATAATAGAAAACAGCAATTTGTCAATACAAAATTTACGAAAGGTTGGCATAAAAATATGAAAATAACGAGAGTATCGACCTACTTTGTCCGTCCGCGTTGGGGCTTCGTTGAAATTGAGACCGATAGCGGACTTATCGGCTGGGGCGAGGCGGTCCTCGAAGGACACGCGGCATCAGTCCTTGCCTGCGTTGAGGAATACAAGGATTACCTGATCGGTCAGGATCCCTCCAATATCGAGGGCATCTGGTCGACCATCTACCGCGCCGGCTTCTACCGCGGCGGCGGTGTTCTCATGAGCGCAATTTCGGGCATCGACCAGGCGCTTTGGGACATCAAGGGAAAGTATTTCGGCGCGCCCGTTTACGAGCTTATGGGCGGCAAATGCCGCGACAAAATGAAGGTCTATTCCTGGATTGGCGGAGACCGTCCGTCCGACGTCGGCAGAGCCGCGCTCGAAAAGAAAAACGAGGGGTTCCAAGCGATCAAAATGAACGCAACCGACGAGCTTCAGATGATCGACACCTACGACAAGATTGATGCCGTGCTTGAGCGCGTTGCCGCGATCCGAGAAAGCTGCGGAAAGCACTTCGGGATCGCTATCGACTTCCACGGACGCGTTCACAAGCCGATGGCAAAGGTGCTTGCAAAGAAGCTTGAGGAATTTGATCCTATGTTCATCGAGGAGCCCGTCCTCTGCGAGCACATGGAGGATTTCAAGGAAATTGCCGCTTGCTGTTCTATTCCGATAGCAACAGGCGAGCGTCTCTTCTCACGCTACGATTTCAAGCGTCTGCTCAATGCAGGCGGAATCGACATAATTCAGCCCGACCTCTCTCACGCAGGCGGACTTACCGAGGTCAAGAAGATCGCCTCGATGGCGGAAGCGTACGACGTTGCGCTCGCGCCGCACTGCCCTCTCGGACCGATAGCGCTTTCCGCTTGCCTCTCGATCGACGCGACCTGCTACAACGCAGTTATTCAGGAGCAGAGCATCGGAATCCATTACAACGTCGGCAAGAGCGTCCTTGATTACGTTCACAACAAGGACGATTTCAAGTTTACTGACGGTTGGGTAGACCTCCCGAAGCTTCCGGGGCTTGGCGTCGACGTAAACAAGGAGCTCGTTATCGAGGAAAACAAGAATCCTCATAATTGGAAAAACCCCGTATGGCATCACGCCGACGGATCTGTTGCGGAGTGGTAAAATGATAAGTGAAAAACTAAGACAGGCGGTCATTGACGCCATCGCTGAAAATAAGGTAATATCCATCGTTCGTCTGCCAGAAAAAGAAACGCTCATTCCTGCCGTAGAAGCGCTTTACGAGGGCGGAATACGGCTTATCGAGATCACGTTTGACCGTTCGGGAAAGGTCAGTGCAGAAGAGATCTGCTCTATGATATCCGCGCTTTCGGCTCATTTTGACGGCAGAATGTATATCGGCGCAGGCACGGTCACGCATCTTAACGAGGTCGATCTTGCTATAAACGCCGGCGCGTCGTTCATCATCTCCCCGAACTGCGCTCCCGAGATAATCAAGCGTTCAAGAGAGCTTGGCGCGGTATCGATCCCTGCGGCATTCACGCCGACCGAGATAGTCTCTGCGCTAAATCACGGCGCTGATTACGTAAAGCTCTTCCCTGCCGATCAGGTCAGCCGCGGCTACGTTAAGGCAGTAAGCGCGCCGATCTCCGACGCAAAGCTTCTCGCAGTCGGCGGTGTAAGCGCCGAGAACGCGTGCGACTTTATTGAAATGGGCTTTTACGGCATCGGCGTCGGCTCGAATCTCTATAACAAAAAGCTGATCGCAAACGGCGATTATGCAGCCATTACCAAGCTTGCACAACAGTTTGTCGATGCGGTTAAATGATAAAAGAAAAATCCCGCCGCTTGGCGGGATTTTCATTTATGCTTCGCACGGTACTCAGTCGGCGTCGTTCCGACGAGCTTTTTGAACACCTTTGAAAAGTAAAGCTGATCGGAAAAGCCCGTCGAATAAGCGACGGTCTTAACAGAATAATTACTGTTACTTAAAAGCATGCACGCCTTTTTGATACGCAGATCTATAATATATTTTCCGGGCGAGACCTTAAGCTCATCCACGAATTTTCGGTGCAAAGTCACGCGGTTTACCGACAGATACTCGGCGATCATATCAATATTCAGCTCTTGACGTCGGTAGTTGTTCTCTATAAATTCAGCCGCGCGCGTTATCAGAAGCTCGCCTACAGATTTACTGTTTACGGCAGGATAATGTTTGATATAAATCGAGAAGATCAGCCGAAAATATCCGATATTTCGGCAGACGTCGGCGTGTGAGTCGGTAACGAACCGATCCGATGCTTCCCGGAACAGCCGATCAAGCTCGGGTATCTCCTTTTCAGCTATCGGGTTTTCTTCGGAGAGCGAGCAGTAAGACAGAAGCTTCCTCGCCTCGATTCCCGTAAAATCGACCCACGTGTACTTCCACGGCTCCTTTTCATCGGGATAATAATTCACAAGCTGTCCCGGCACGATGAGAAAGCTCTGCCCCTTCGTCAACGTGTATTTTTTCCCGCCGCATTCAAAATAGCCCTTGCCTTCTCTGACGTAATGAATGATATATTTGTCCCGCACACCGGGACCCCACCTAAAGCTCTCGTTTTTTTCGGGATAATAAATACCCGTAACAGACAGATAAAGCTTTTCGTTATTGTCGGTCATATTTTTTGTCCTTGCAATAATATTACATATATATGCAATAAATTATACTTCAAATGTAATCTTTTTGCATATATAATGATTATAACATATTAGGGCACGGAGGTCAATATAAAATGGTAGTAAACAAGCCGCCGCTTGGGTGGAACACCTGGAACACCTTTGGCGCAAACATTAACGAACAGCTCATTATGGATTCTGCAGACGCGATGATCGCAAACGGTCTTAAGGATGCCGGCTACGAGTACGTCGTAATCGACGACATCTGGGCGCTCAAGGAGCGCGACGAGAACGGGCGCCTCGTTCCCGATCCCGAAAAGTTCCCTCACGGTATGAAATACGTCGCAGATTACATTCATTCGAAGGGTCTTAAATTCGGCATGTATTCCTGTGCAGGATATCTGACCTGTGCGGGATATCCCGCAAGCTACGGTTACGAGTGGGTAGACGCGATGACGTTTGCCGAGTGGGAGGTCGACTTCCTCAAGTACGACTTCTGCTTCCATCCAATGACGGAGCGTGCAGATATTCTGTATAAGAGAATGGCTATCGCGCTAAGCAACTGCGGACGCGACATTCTCTTCAGCGCTTGCTCGTGGGGTTCGGAAAACACCAAGCAGTGGATCAAGGAAACGGGTGCACACATGTGGCGTTCGACCTACGATATAAACGATTCGTGGGCGTCGGTCAAAAATCTTGCACAGTCGCAGATCGTAACCATGGAATATAACGGCAGGGGCTGCTTCAACGACATGGATATGCTTATAGTCGGTATGAACGGCAAGGGCAACGTAGCTCTCACGGGTTGTACGACCGATGAATACCGCCTGCATTTCTCACTTTGGGCGCTCCTTAATTCGCCGCTTATGATCGGCTGCGATATACGCGATATGAACGACGAAACGAGGTCGATCCTTCTCAACAAGGACGTTATTGCAATCAACCAGGACGAGCTCGGTTCTCAGCCCTTCTTTGCGAACAACTTCAAGTACGAGATCAACAATAACCGTACCGAAAACGATCCCTTCTACAAGCAGTACCCGATCGACACGCCGATAATCGCAAAGTACCTCGACGGCGGCGATATCGCTATCGGATTCTTCAACTTTATGGACAGTGACGCGTCGGAGTGGCAGTTCACGCTTACTCCCGACAACCTCGGCATTCCCCTTTCGTCAGGCAAAACGATCGAGCTTCACGATCTCTGGACGGGTGAAACCGTTAAAACGTTCAACGGCACGATCCGTTTAGACAAGACTTCGGCACATTCCTGCCGCCTCTTCCGCGCAAAGGTCGTTGACGCGTAATGGCAAAATGTCAAAAGTGCGAAAAGGAGCTTTCGGCAAACGAGATCGGGCTTCATAAACGGCTCATCAACCGCGGTGCGGACAGTTATATGTGCATAACCTGCCTCGCCCGGTTCTTCTCCTGTACCGAGGAGCTCCTTCGCGAGAAGATCGTGCATTACAGAAATCAGGGCTGCACACTCTTTACGGATGATAACTAAAAAATTCCCGAGCACCGCTCGGGAATTTTTTGTTTATCTAAGCACCGGCCATTTCATATACGAGGGGCAAGAGTTGCTCGCAGTTCTTGTGCAGTTTCTCCACGGCCCCTGCGGAATTTTGCAGGTTCCCTTCTCGGACGAGTTCTCAACGGTTGAGCACTGATTTAAGGCATCGGTGGTTCTCATACCCGCCCAGTACGCGCAGGTCGCGCAAGTTCTCGAATGACTATAATAATTCTGTGCCACAGTTTTTCCTCCACATAATTTTGTTACAGCTATTGTAACATAAAAATCTGCTATTGTCCATAACAAAATCCCCGAGCAATGCTCGGGGATTTTCATTACGATAAATTACTTGCTTGCCTCTTCAACTGCAACTGCAACCGAAACGGTCATACCGACCATCGGGTTGTTGCCGGCGCCGAAGGAAGCCATCATATCAATTCAAAATATAGTTTCTTTATTTTTCATCTCGTCCGACCAAGTAGTCGAGTGTAGTGTTGTAATAATCAGCCAGCTTTATCGCCGCCCAAATAGGCAGCTCGCGTTCTCCGCGCTCATATCTTTGATAAACGGTAAGTTGCATATTAAGCAGTTCAGCTATCTGCTTTTGTGTTTTGTCGAAATCTTCTCTCAAATCACGTATTCTTGGATACACAAACATCTTTCCACCTCACATATAATATGTGAGATAATTATACAAAAAACACCGAACGGTGTTGACAAATAACACCATTCGGTGTTATAATATGAACAACCTGCCGTTAAGTTTGCGTTTTTCGGTGCGCTGACTTCGGTTGGCGCACTTTTTATTAGATAAGGAGAAGAAATTTTATGAACGACAAAACATTGGTAAAAGCTAAGTTTTCAAGTTTTAACCCATTCGCGGTTCTTTGCTTTGCAATAGCAGGAATTGTTCTTATTGCATGCTTTATGGTCGCAAGCGCATTTGGAGGAAGTCCCATGTGGGCTATCGAAGGAATGGAGTACGGATATTATTGGTTCTTTATAGGCGCATTCATTTTTGTTGCCTTGGGTCTTATGTTCATGGTGATGAGATTCGAACTCATTGTAACCGAAGGCAAGGTCGTTGGTAAAACATTGTTCGGTAAAAGAGTAGACTTACCTATCAGCCAAATATCTGTGGCAGGCACTGGCGCATTCAATAGAGTTTCGATTGCAACTTCCTCCGGCTCTATTAATTTCTATGGTGTAACCAATCAAAATGAAGTTTTTTCAACCATTTCCGAACTTCTTATGAAGCGTCAGGAGGAAACAAAAACAACAGCAAAAGCACCCGAAAGTACCTCTGATGAATTAAAGAAACTAAAAGATCTTCTTGATTCAGGCATTATTACTCAAGAAGAATTCGATGCAAAGAAAAAGCAACTGCTTGGTCTTTAATTAAACATGTCTTCCGTAAGCCGAAATACCGGAAGTCAAAAATTAGCGAGCTGTTTTCATGCGGCTCGCTTTTCATATCCGTTTATCTCAAGTTAAATCAAACACGTCACATGCAATTTCTTACAAATGCTGTGTTTTGCTTTTCAAAAAAGAAGGATATGGGCAAAGCCCATATCCTTAAAATTTAATTACTTGCTTGCCTCTTCAACTGCAACAGCAACAGAGACGGTCATACCGACCATCGGGTTGTTACCTGCGCCGAGGAAGCCCATCATCTCAGCGCACCCTGAATCAGTAAATAAAAGACCTTTTCAGAACATAGCCCGAAAGCCTTGTTATAACTTGCTTTTTAACACTATTTAATATAATATTTGTCCTTCTAAACACATCGTTTTGAGTTTTCTTAACCACATTATAACGTGTTTGAATGTATTTGTAAGCGTTGTTTTTAAATAAAATTAAACTTATAAGAAAAAACGTTAAACATTTTAAGAATAATGTGTTATAATGTAATTAATCTAAAATTGTTAGGAGCGTTCAAATATGGAAATTCAAAAAATCAAGAAATTAATTAATGAATGGGATAAGGCAACAGACAAGGTAATTGAATTTGAGAACCCCGGATATGAAAAGGTTCGTGCACTTTTTAAAGAAACGTTTGAGCTTTTGGATAAGTATGGGAAGGATAAACTTGTACCTAAAGAAATTAGCGGTTTGCT
>JAFTTT010000033.1 GCA_017466625.1 Clostridia bacterium | reverse complement strand
TTTTATTTCTTCTTTTTAACGTGAATATGGCAAAGACGCTCGTATTCGTCGAAGTCGATCTCGCGCATTATGTTGTCAAGCTCGTCGTCGCCCATAGCGGTCGTTCTGCCTTCCTCGTACTCGCGGTCGATAACCTCCTTTATCTTCGCGATAAAGGGAGCTTTTTTGTCAATCTTGTCCTCGTCGTTCAGGCGGAAGTATCCGTTCATCCAGAACGCGATTCCGGCAAGACCCGAGTGCTTGTCAACGGAGACTGTCGCGGGACGGCCGAGTATCTTTTCGGTATCGAAGATGTTGTAGATCTCCTGATCCTTAAGCAGACCGTCTGCGTGAATGCCTGCACGGGTCATATTGAAATTACGTCCGACAAAGGGAGTCTTCGGCGGTATCTCATATCCGATATCCTGCTCGAAGAAGTTTGCGATCTCGGTGATGACCGAAAGATCCATGCCGTCGGTCGTTCCGCGCAGAGACGCGTATTCGATAGCCATTGCTTCAAGAGGACAGTTACCTGTACGCTCACCGATTCCGAGAAGAGCGCAGTTTACACCGGAGCAGCCGTAAAGCCAAGCTGTGGAAGCGTTGGTTACGACCTTGTAGAAGTCGTTGTGTCCGTGCCATTCAATGAGCTCGCTCGGCACTCCCGCGTAATGCTGAAGACCGTAGATTATTCCGGGAACGCTACGGGGAAGCGCGGCACCGGGATAAGAAACTCCGAAGCCCATCGTGTCACAGGCGCGGATCTTTATCGGCACTCCGCTTTCTTCGCTGAGACGAGTAAGCGCCTCTGCAAAGGGAACTACAAAGCCGTAGTAGTCTGCACGGGTGATATCCTCGAAGTGGCAACGGGGACGTATGCCCTTGTCAAGCACGCTCTTGACGATGCCGAGATATTTGTCCATCGCCTGCGCGCGGGTAAGTCCCATTTTGTTGTAGATGTGATAGTCGGAGCAGGAAACAAGTACGCCCGTTTCCTTGATACCGATAGATTTTACAAGCTCAAAATCCTTCTCGTTTGCTCTGATCCAGGACGTGACCTCGGGAAAGTCGTAGCCGAGGGCGAGACATTCCTCAACTGCACGGCGGTCCTTTTCGGAATAAACGAAAAATTCACTCTGACGGATAAGTCCCTTCGGTCCGCCGAGACGGTGAAGCATCTTGAATATTTCAACGATCTGTCTGACGGAGAAGGGGGATGTCGACTGCTGACCGTCGCGGAAGGTCGTGTCGGTTATCCAGATGTTCTCGGGCATATTTATCGGCACGAAGCGGTGGTTGAAGGAGACCTTCGGAACGCTTTCGTAGTCGAAAAGGTGACGGTAGAGATTAGGTGACTCTCTATCCTGAAGCTGATATTTATATGAAGACTGCTCGAGAAGATTCGTTGCCGGCGAAAATTCGAGCTTCTGTGACGATGAAGAAATTCTCTTGTCTTGCATTTTTGCCTCCGCAAATTGTCAATATTTTTGCTATTTAGGGTAAATATGAAGCAATTATACCACAGATAATGAATTATTGCAATACCTTTCTTGCAAAATCCTAAATAATTCCCAAATTTATGGCACCGAGCGAGAGGAGCGGACAGATCAGTGCGGAAAGGGCTCTTCCGAGCAGATATTTGTGCGTGGGGATGCTTCCGCCGACGACCGAGATCGACTGGAATATCATGGAAAGCCCCGACCAGCCGACGGCGCTTGAAGCAAGCATAAAGGTAACGTCGGGGGAAAAGCGCCCCGAAATATACTCGAGCCCCGAAGCAAGCTCAAAGAATGGGCAGAGAAACAGCTTCGCTTTTTCTCCGATAGGGAGGGAAACGAATATTCCCGAAAGAGCCGAGAAGAAAATGACGCTTCCGCAGACCGAAAGCATGTTGGTTGCCGCATCGCGTATCGAGAGCGCGACGGCAGCAGAAATTTTTTCGGGCTTTACGCTCAAGTCATTCGGTTTTGTCTCACATCTTTTTTTCGGACGAAGAAACACCGCCGTTATCATGACCGAAAGGATCTGAAAAACAAAGAGACCGACCCCTCTGCGCGCATTATCAAGATATTTGATACCGATGACAGAATAAATAAACCCGAAGGATACGACCGACGAAAGAAGCAGAGCACTTGAAGAGCCGTCCGTGTCTTTTTCGCTTGAAAGGTTCTTTACGGCCAAGGCGCCCGTCGGTGCAGACCCCAAAATGCCGATGAAAAACGAGACGACGTATTTTCCGTCGATTCCGAACAGCGGCTTAAAGATCCTGTTTCCGATTCTGGCGAGCGCGTTAAATACGCCCGAGCGCACCGCTATCCCCGTCAGCACCATCATCGGAAAGAGCGTCGGAACGAGAACGTTACCGCACAGCTTCATTCCGTTCAGAGCCGAAAGCGCGGCAACGTCCGAAAAGACGATGAAAATGACTATAAAAGCTATCGACGCGTATCCGAATGCTCCCTTAAGCTTGACCATGAATTATGCTCCCGTTTTTTGCATATTTTATTATACTATATAAAACTTATACGGGAGATATTCTTATATGAAGCTCAAAAAACGCTTGTTGCATCTCGTTGATCTGCCGGAGGATGCCTTCGGCGGCAGTCATATTGAGATAGTGTCAAACTCGAGTGTCAAGGTGAACGGCTGCCGCAGGATAATAGACTATTCATCCGACAAGGTCATCCTGTCGATGAAGGAATACGACTTGACCGTGATCGGACGGGATCTCACCCTGTCCTCGTACGGAGAAAATACCGCCGCAGTTTCGGGACGGATAACTTCAGTTATGCTCGGAGGGGAGAAATGCTGAAAAAAATATACGCATTTTTTACGGGCTACAGGCGTCTATCATGCCCGAAAAAGACCTTTGCGAATATCGTGCCGACCATGGCAAGGTACAGTATCAGATACGATCATGCGAGCGAAAAGGACGGCAGAGTCAGCTTTACCGTCAGCGAGCTCGGTTATAAAAAGCTTATACGCCAAATCGACGAAAGCGTTTTCCGCGTCCATAAAAGAAAGGGACTTCCGTATTTTCTATACCGTTACCGCCGCCGTTACGGACTTATGGTCGGTATCGCGATATTTCTGATACTTACGAAAATGTCAAGTGCCTACGTCTGGGACGTAAGCGTAGACGGAAACGAGAGCATTTCCGACAGCGAAGTGATAAACACGCTCGATAAGCTTGGCTTTTCGGTCGGAAGCCACATTCCCGATATTGATTTTTACGATATCTGCCACAGGTTCATACTCGAAAACGAAAACGTCGCCTGGATATCGGTGAATATGGAAGGCACGTCGGCGCGCGTCAAGCTTATCGAGCGAGACGCTAAGGGGGAAAACGACAACGGAAGTCCGTCAAACATCGTAGCATCGTCGGACGGTATCATTATTCGCACAGAAACGGTCGACGGCGAGGTCTGCGTAAAGGCGGGCGATTCTGTTACCGAGGGTCAGCTTCTTATCAGCGGAGTCGTCGAGATCGGGCAGGGGATCGACACGGGCAGATTTATGCTTACGCGCGCAAAGGGAAGCGTTTACGCACTTACAAAACGCAGTTTTTCGGTAAGCGTGCCGCTAAACGGCGTCAAAACCGCAGTAACCGATAAAGTTTTGGCAAAAAAGACGCTTATTTTCTTCGGAAAATCAATTAAACTTAAAGAAAACAGTAGCATTTTAGGTAAAGAGTGTGATATAATAAAAGAAAGCAAGAGAGTCGTTCTGTTCGAAGGTCTGAACGGAAGCTGGCATATACCGCTTCCTGTTACCGTCGTGACCGAATATGCGCTTGTCACAGAACAGGTTGAGTTTTCATACACCGAGGACGACGCGCTCAAGATAGCCGAAAAGGAGATGTCGCTCCTCTACGCATCAACGATGGAGGGCGCAGAGCTCGTTAATAAAACGGTCGAAAGCGTGATAGAGGACGGCGTGCTCAAATTGACTTGGGAAGTTGAATGTATAATAGATATCGGAAAAGAGACTCCGATAGGACTTGTATAGAGGTTAAAAATGGCTGAAAAAACCGTAAAAACAGACAGTATTGAGCAGACCGCGATGCTATTCGGCGGTCTTGACTGTAATGCGAAAAGAATAGAGGAGAGCTTTGGCGTGCGCCTTACAACGCGTGACAGCGAGATCGCGGGCGGAAGCGTAATTGCCGTGACCGGAAGCGACGAGGTCTCGGTATACAGCGCCGCGGAGGCGCTTAAGTATCTTCAGAAGATCGCCTCGCTCAATAATAATATAACCTCGCAGAACGTCGATTACGTTATCTCAATGGTACGCGACGGAAAAAACGAGGAGCTTGCCGGCTTTGACGGCGACTGTATCTGCATTACGACGCGCGGAAAGCCGATAAAGGCAAAGACCGTCGGTCAGAGCAGATACGTTGATCTGATAAAGAAAAACACCGTCGTAATGGGCATAGGCCCTGCAGGAACGGGTAAGACGTTTCTCGCGGTCGCGATGGCGGTAAAGGCGCTTCGCGCAAAGCAGGTATCGAGAATTATCCTTACACGACCGGCCGTCGAGGCAGGTGAGAAGCTCGGATATCTTCCGGGAGACTTGCAGAATAAGATAGACCCGTATCTCCGTCCGCTATACGATGCGCTCTTTGAGATGCTCGGCGCGGAAAATTATCAGAGAAACGTCGAAAAGGGCGTAATTGAAATTGCACCGCTTGCTTATATGCGAGGCAGAACGCTTGACGATTCGTTCATCATTCTCGACGAGGCGCAGAACACGACGCCCGAGCAGATGAAGATGTTTTTGACACGACTCGGCTCGAATTCAAAGGCGATAGTAACGGGCGATATAACGCAGACGGACCTGCCGAGAGGAATGAAAAGCGGTCTCGTTGAGGCAATTCACGTCCTTGACGGAATAGACGATATAGCGATACACCATTTTACAGAGCGTGACGTAGTAAGACACCGTCTCGTTCAGCAGATAATTCTGGCATACGAAAAGTACGATAAAGAAAGACAGGAAAAGATGAATGAGCGCCAAAGCGGACGTTTTTACAAGAAATGAACAGAAAATAGAGACAGTAACTCCGTCGCTCCGAGCCCTCGTCCGCCGCGCTGTAAAGGCGGCACTTGAATATGAGAAGGTCGGTTTTACCCCCGAGGTCTCGGTCACGTTCACCGATAACGAGGGAATAAGAGAGCTGAACGCTGCTCACAGAAATATAGACCGCCCGACGGATGTCCTTTCCTTTCCTCTTTTTGAAAAGGAAGAGCTGGCAGAGGCAAGCGATGGTGACGCGCTCGGTGACATCGCGATCTCGCTTGAGAGGGCAAGAGGGCAGGCAAACGAGTACGGACACTCTTTTGAGCGCGAGGTCGCGTTTCTGACGGTGCATTCAATGCTTCACCTGCTCGGTTACGATCACGAAATATCGGAAGCCGACGAAAAAGAGATGTTTTTCCGACAGGAAGAAATTTTGAAAACTATGGGATTATTAAGATAAAGGAAATAATTATGAGAACAGGATTTATAGCAATACTCGGACGCCCTAACGTCGGAAAGTCAACGCTTCTTAACGCAATGCTCGGCGAGAAGATCGCAATAGTATCAAAGAAGCCGCAGACGACAAGAACGAGAATAACGGGCATACTTACACGAAACGAGGATCAGTTCGTTTTCCTCGACACCCCCGGTATGATAAAGAGCAGAAACAAGCTCGGCGATTATATGGTAAAGACGATCTCGAACACGATAGGCGAGGTCGATGCTTGCCTGTTTGTCGTCGAGGCAGGAGTTGCACCCGGACCGACCGAGAAGAATATTATTGAAAGAATAAGCAAGCGCAACCTGCCCGCAATACTCGTTATAAACAAGACCGATAAAGTGAACGGCGAGGCGGTCGGCGATACCATTATTCAGTATAAGGACCTTTACGATTTCGTCTCGATAGTGCCGATCTCGGCGCAGAATAATAAGGGTGTTGATACGGTTCTATCCGAAGCCGAAAACTTCCTTTCCGAGGGCGATTGGTTCTTCGGCGAGGACGAGATAACGGATCAGCCCGAAAGGCAGATCGCATCCGAGATAATAAGAGAAAAGCTCCTCCGCACACTCGACGATGAGATTCCGCACGGAACTGCCGTCGTTATTGAGGAATTTAAGGAAGAAGGCAAGCTTCTGCGCATAAGAGCAGAAATATTCTGCGAGCGCGAGGCGCATAAGAGGATCATCATCGGTAAGCAGGGCGCACAGCTCAAGAAGATCGGAAGCTACGCAAGAGAGGATCTCGAAAGCTTCTTCGGAACGAAGGTGTTCCTTGATCTTTGGGTAAAGGTTAAAACGAACTGGCGCGACGACGTCGTCAACCTCGGAAACTTTGGCTTTAACAAGAACGATCTTTAATATGAAACAAGAGTTAACAAGCTTTCCCGCGCTCGTCATACGCGAAAGCGACTACGGCGAAAACGATAAGCTGCTGACGCTCCTGACTGCCGAAAAGGGAAGAATGACGGTGCTTTTCAAGGGCGGAAAGAGCTTGAAGAACAAGAACAGCGCGTCAAGCCAGCTTTTATGCTACAGCGAGTTTACCGTTAAGGAGCGTAATGGGTTTTATACCTTATCCGAGGCGGCGCTGATACAGCAGTTTTTCGAGCTAAGGCGTTCGCTTGACCGCTTCGCTCTTTCGCAGTATATAGCAGACGTTTGCGGCGAGGTCAGCGTTGAAAACGAGAACGGCGAGGAAACTCTTTCGCTTGCCTTAAATACGCTTTATATGCTTTGCCGTGAGGATACGGATACCGATTTTATTAAGGCGGTGTTTGAGCTTCGCTGTATGGCGCTGAACGGCTTTTGCCCCGATCTTACCGCGTGTCCACTCTGCGGAAAGCAGGAGAGCGATATATTCTATCTTGACGTGATGAACGGCTCACTTCGCTGCGGTGACTGCTTCGGATCTGACGAAGATATAGAGCTTCGCAAAAGCGAGGGACAGGCGCTGATGATAATTCCGCTTTCGCGCTCAGTCCTTGCCGCAATGCGATACGTTATCGGCTCGCCGAGCAAGAGAATTTTTTCATTCAAGCTTGAAGAGGACGAGCTTGAGCCGTTTTGCCGCGTTTGCGAAAGATATTTAACGAATCACCTTGAGCGCGGCTTCAAAACGCTCGATTTTTACAAGAACATAAAGAAACTGGATATATAAGGATAAAACGATGTCAAACTTTTCAAAGGCGATAAAGACCCTTGAATTTGATAAGATACTGTCAATGCTCGTTGAATGCTCGCCGACGGACGGCTCACGGGCACTTTCGGCGCGCCTGACGCCCGACAGCGACGCGTATATGATAAGAAAGCGCCTGTCTATGACGACGGACGCAAAGCAGATGATCGCCGCAAAGGGCTTTCCGTCGTTCGGCTCGGTCCGTGACGTTACCGACGCGATAGAAAGAGCCGAAAAGGGCGGAACGATGAGCACGAAGGATCTCCTCGATACCGCAGCACTTATGGCGTCGGGCAGACACCTTTACGACTATTATTTCGGTGACCGTAACGATATAAACGCATATCCGTCGCTGAATGAGCATTTTGCGCGTCTCATGACCGACAGAATGCTTGAAAACAAGATAACGAAGACCGTTATCGCCGAGGATATGATAGCAGACGAGGCGTCGCCCGAGCTTTCCGATATAAGAAGAAAGATAAGATCCGAAAACAACAAGATCAAGGAAAGCTTAAATAAATACGTAAGCGGCGCGTTTGGCAAGTATCTTCAGGAAAACATAGTAACACAGCGTAACGGCAGATACGTCGTTCCCGTCAAGGCGGAGTATAAAAACGAGATCAAGGGACTCGTTCACGACACCTCTGCGTCAGGCGCAACGCTCTTTATAGAGCCGCTTTCTGTCGTTGACGCAAACAACGAGCTTCGCGCGCTTGAAAGCCGCGAAAAGCACGAAATTGAGAGAATACTCTCGGAGCTCTCGGCAATGTGCGCCGAGCAAAGCTCTGTCATCGTCGGCAATTATCACGCTCTTACCGAGCTCGGCTTCATCTTCGCAAAGGGCGAGCTTTCATACAGAATGAACGCCACCGAGCCGAAAATAACCGATAACGGCCCCCGTCTTACCTATAAAAAGGCAAGGCATCCGTTAATTGACAAAAAGAAGGTCGTTCCGATCTCTGTCGAGCTCGGATACGATTACGATACGATGATCGTTACAGGCCCGAATACGGGCGGTAAGACCGTCTGTATTAAGACCGTCGGACTTCTTACCCTTATGGCTCACGCAGGGCTTCATATACCGTGTGAGGACGGCGCGGAGCTTTCCGTATTTGATTCCGTTCTTGCAGATATAGGCGACGAGCAGAGCATCGAACAGTCGCTTTCGACCTTCTCGTCACACATGGTAAATATCGTCGATATACTTGATAGTGTGACCGACCGATCTCTCGTTCTTCTCGACGAGCTTGGCGCAGGAACCGACCCGACGGAGGGAGCGGCACTCGCTATGGCGATAATCGGAAAGGTGCGCTCCTTCGGTGCACTTTGCTGCGCAACGACTCACTATGCAGAAATAAAGGCGTACGCGCTCGAGACTGAGGGCGTAACGAACGCATCGTGCGAGTTCGATATCGAAACTTTGCGCCCGACCTACCGTCTGATAATCGGTACGCCCGGCAAATCGAACGCCTTTGCGATCTCGCGTAAGCTCGGAATCTCCGAGGATATTATATCGGCGGCGGAGGCGAAGATCTCGACCGACGATAAGCGTTTTGAAAAGGTCATAGAGGAGCTTGAAGCGCGCCGTATCGAGGCAGAGCGCGAGCGCGACGCGGCACTGCGTGAGCGTGCGGAATTTGAAAAATACCGCGACGAGCAGGAAAAGACGATGAAAGCGCGTTTGCTTGCGTCGGAAAAGCAGCTTGAAAAGAATATCGAAAAGGCGGAGCAGATAATAACGAGCGCGAAGATAACGAGCGAATACGTTATGGACGAGCTCGAAAAGATCAAGCGCCAGAAGGATAAGGAAAGCTTCGGCGCGAAGCTTGAGGCGGGACGCCGTGATATCAGAAAAACGCTTCGAGACGCGTCTGACAACGTAAACCCCGTTCAGGATGGCGGAAACGAGGACTACGAGCTGCCAAGACCGCTTAAAAAAGGCGATACCGTGCAGATAGTCAACCTCGGTCAAGAGGGAATGCTGACAGCCGACCCCGATAAAAACGGCAACGTGACGATTCAAGCGGGCTTTATGAATATCAGAAGCAATATAAAGAACCTGCGTCTGATAGAGGAAGCAGTACAGGTCACGACCGCCGACAAAAAGCGTATAGCCGCATCGAAATATCAGGCAACGCTCAATAAGACCTTCACATCGTCACTTGACCTGCGCGGTCAGTACGGCGACGACGCATGGTTTATGACCGATAAGTACCTCGACGAGGCGATCATGGCGAATATAAAGAGCGTTACGCTCATTCACGGTAAAGGCACAGGCGCACTTCGCGACGCGCTTAAAAGACACCTTAAAAACGATCCACGCGTAAAGAGCTTCCGTGCCGGCATTTACGGCGAGGGCGACGGCGGAGTTACCTTTGTTGAACTGAAATAAATAAAAAGCAGAGCTTTCAATGAAAGCTCTGCTTTTTTGTTTACTGAAGCTCCTCGCTTCGATTTATTACCATTTCCATATACTGCTCGCGTGTGATGAGTATGCGGCGCGGTTTTTGTCCTTCGGGGGGCGAAACGTAGCCGCGTTTTTCCATCTCGTCAATGAGCTTTGCGGCTCTTCCGTAGCCGAGGGAAAGACGTCTCTGAATAAGAGAGGTCGAGATCTTATCGCTTTCAAGCGCAAGCTCGATAGCGGCACGGAGCATCGGGTCTCCGCCATCGGAGGCATCGTCGGGAGCGCCAAAGCCGCCCGAAGCGCCCTTCTTTCCGCTTCCGCAGGCAGCCGCGGCGCGGTCGATGCTTGCGATAATGTCGGAATTGTACTCGGAAATGTCGCCGTTTTCTTCCTTGATGAACGAGACGACGTTTTCGACCTCGCTCTCGCTTACAAACGCACCCTGAACTCGTCTCGGCTTTGCCGCACCTACGGGAGCATACAGCATATCGCCTCGTCCTATGAGCTTTTCTGCGCCTGCCATATCGAGAATAACTCGCGAGTCGGTCTGCGAAGCAACTGTGCAAGCGATACGTGAGGGAACGTTTGCCTTGATAAGACCCGTGATGACGTCAACAGAGGGACGCTGTGTACCGATTATGATGTGCATGCCTGCGGCTCTTGCCTTCTGCGCAAGACGGCAAATAGACGCTTCAACGTCGTCGGGCGCGGTCATCATAAGGTCGGCAAGCTCGTCTATGATAATTACGATCTGAGGGAGGAATTCCTTTTCGGGATCGTCCTTTGTTACGATGTTATAGTTCTTAACGTCACGGACGCCGACCTCCTCGATAAGCTCGAAGCGGCGCTCCATCTCGGTAACAGCCCACTGAAGCGTTCCTGCCGCCTTTTTAGGATCGGAAACGACGGGTACGAGAAGGTGGGGAAGGCCGTTATATATGTTGAGCTCGACCTTCTTCGGGTCGATAAGGATGAGCTTGATCTCGTCGGGACTGCCCTTGTAGAGCAGAGAGGTTATCATACTGTTTATACATACAGACTTACCCATACCGGTAGCACCCGCGATAAGCAGGTGAGGCATTTTAACAATGTCAAGGAACACCGGCTCGCCCGCAACGTCGACACCAAGGCAAACGTTCAGCTTACTCGTCGCCTTTCTGAAGGTCTCGGTATCAATAAGCTCGCGCAGATAAACGGTAGAAACGGTCTTGTTAGGTACCTCGATACCGACCGCCGCCTTACCGGGTATCGGTGCTTCGACTCGAACGCCCGTCGTCGCGAGGTTAAGGGCGATATCGTCTACGAGATTAGCTATCTGACGAACGCGCACACCCTCCTCGGGAGCAAGCTCGTAACGGGTTATTGCAGGACCGCGCGAAACGTTAACGATCCTCGTTCTTACCTTGAAGCTCTTCAGGGTCTCAACAAGACGCGTTGCGTTCGTCTGAAGCTCGTCGCGAATATTCTCGTTTTTGGGAGTTTTGTCAACCTTAAGAAGCGATATCGGCGGGAACTGATATTCCTTCTTTTCGACCGGTGCTTCCTCAACGGGAGTTCTCGTAATTTCAATAGAAGCGTCGGCATTTTCAAGCGACTTTTCAAGATTCTTTCTCTCGTGCTCGTCGGCAAAGCGGTTAATGACATCCATATTAGCGCCGTCACCGAATATTCCCTGAAGATCCGCCTTTTCGTTTCCGTTTTCAAAATCGGGAACCGATTTCTTGACTACGCGCGTAGCGTTAACTGTCTCGGTCTTAACTGCGGAATCAAAGGGCGGCTCGTCCTCTTCCTCGTCGGGAGTAAAGAGATCCTCACGCACGGGAGTTGACTCGTGTTCATTCTCGGGAAGACGCTTTCCGCGCTCCTTTTTGCCTGTGCCGTCAAGGGCGACGTCGGGCTCAAAGTGATGACGGTCGTAGGGATCGGGCTTGACTGTCGCGTAATTTTCTTCCTCGTCGGCAATAACGGTCGGCTTGCTTTTCGATTTGAAGGTCGTGACCTTTTCCTCGTTTGCCTTCTCGACTGCCTTCATTTCGCTCTTTTCCTTCGCCTCGTGAATGAAATATCTTATGTAAAGATAGATCGAATAGGGCGTCAGACCGAACATAAGAAGTCCGAAGATAAGTATAGCGGAAATGCCGATAATATGCACGCCGATGCTGCCCGTAAGCTTGTAGATGCAAACACCGAGCAGACCGCCGAGAGCGCCGCAACCGCGGAGCTTAAGTCCCTGGTCAAATAGCGTTACAGGGTTAAAGGTTATGCTTCCTTTGCTCCAGATGTGAATGAGCGAAGAAAGAAATACGAAGAATATCGCCTGACAAACGGCGAACTTTACAAGCGCCCCAACGCTCTTACGAAGCTGCTTCCTCCAAAACAGAGCAAGGATGAAGCAGAGGAAGGGGAGCACGATCGAAGCTCCGCCGAAAAGGCCGTAAAAGAGCCAGCGGAGACCGTATCCGATAAATCCCGTAAGCTTGACTGCAACGAAGCAGAAAAGCACGAAGACCGACAGTGCGCCGATTATATAGGGAAGGATCTGATGTATCGGACGGTCGATAGGATCGGTAGCGTCTTTTTTGGGTCTGACCGGCTTTTCGACCTTCTTTTTTTGTGTCTGAGTTTTTCTTTGTTCAGGCATTTTAACACTTCCTTATCTGAAGATTAGAACCGTAATTCCTACCAATACGCAGTAGACGGAAAAGAATCTGAAGCTTGACTTTTTCGTCAAAGCTTGGATCAGTTTCATTGATAGTATGCCGACGGCAGATGCAAAGACCATACCGACGGCGTAAGGGATAATGTCTCCCTTTGGCACGGGCGTAGATATAACGTCGCCGAGCTTAAATATATTCGCGCCGATAACGGCGGGAATTGACATAAGAAATGAAAACTTAACGGCAAATTTCGGATCAAATCGCGATAGCCGCCCCGCGGTGATGGTCGATCCGGATCGGGAGAGTCCCGGAAAGACAGCGGCAAGCTGGCACAGTCCAACGAAAAACGCATTACGCGGCTTCGCCGAATATATATCCTTGCTTCCTTTCGGGATAAGCTCGCTCAAAAAAAGGATAACGCCGTTCAAAATAAGTAAAAGCGCAACCGCACCTATTCCGATATTCTCAACCTTGTCGCCGAAAAGCGGAACGAGCAAAAGCGGAAGTGACGCGACAAAGAGCAAAACTATAAGCCGTTCGTCACCGTCACAGTCGCGGTACCGAAGCTTCCCCCGAAACAGCTTTCCCAGAACTCTGAAAAAAGCAGGGAAGAGCGGGAGAATATCTTTGATGTAAAAGACGGTCACCGAAAAGAGCGTAGCGAGGTGCAAAAGAATATCAAAGGTGAAATAATCCGCCTCGATGCTTCCGCCTAAAAAATGCTGTGCGATCACGAGATGTCCCGAGCTCGATATCGGCAGAAATTCTGCCGCACCCTGTATTATACCGTATATAATGGCAGACAATATGTTCAAGGATCGTTCCTCCAAAAATAGTCTACCATATATATAATAACAGATTTTTTACAAAATGACAAGTAGTGAACAAAAAAGGAGAGAAAAAGGTGAATAAAATACGCAAATATTTGTTGATCGGCGCAATTTCGGGCTTTGTAAGCGGCTTTTTCGGAGCGGGAGGAGGAGTCGTGCTGATTTTTGCGCTTTCGCTTTTAATGAAGAACGAGAAGAAGAAGGTGTTTGCGCAAACGGCGCTTATAACCGCATCATTCGCCCTCGTTTCGGCGGTCATATATCAGCTCAAGGGCAACCTGCCGTTTGAAAGTGCACTCCGCTACGTCGCGCCCTCCGCACTCGGCGGCGCACTTGGCGCGTATCTGCTCGCAAAATTAAAGCTGAAGCTCGTCAAGCGCTTTTTTGCACTTACCGTCATACTTGGCGGTCTTATTATGATCTTCCGTTAAAGCTCGATGTCGGAGAGGGTAAAGGACGGACGCTTTTCGACGGAAGGCACTTCCGCTTCCGTTTTACCCTCGGGGATCCTTCCTATCACGTCGGACGCCTTTAGGTTCGGATTCTGCAGAAGAATATTGAGCATCGACATATAGTCGCGTATGATCTCTCGCGGAGTTATCATAATATCCGCTCCCGCACGCGAAAGAGACGATTTGAGGAACGCTTCAAGATCCTCGTCGGTCACTCTCGGCTCCCACGAAAAATGCTGACCGTGAAGCTTCGTCAAACGCGTAATTAGGGCGTAAAGCTCGTTATCGGAAAGACGGCGCAGACGTATTACGGGACCCATAAGGTCACGGTAGCCGTCACTGCCGAATCGGCTGTCGGTAAGACGAGAGCGAAGCGCCTCGTAGCTATACAGACCTCGTCTCGTGTCCTCGAGGAACTGCGGAGTACCGCCCATGATTATGTCAAGCCCCTTTGCCTTACCCTGCAAGGTGTCGTTAAACATCGAAAGGATCTTTTCGTAGTTATTCTCACGCGAGATGCGGTTAGAGATCTTGTAAAGGTTAACGCACTCGTCAATGAATACGACGAGTCCCTCGTATCCGAGCTTGCGCCCGAATTCCGCCCAGAGCTTGATATAATCGTACCAGCTGTCGTCGTCGATTATCGAGTTGACGGAGAGATCTCGGCGCGCCTCGGTCTTTGTTTCATATTCACCGCGGAGCCAGCGCAAAGCGTGGCTTTTTTTCTCGTCGTCGTTTTCGACCGACGCACGGTAATATTCGGTTATAACGTAAGCGAAATCAAAGCCGCCCACGTTGTTTTCAAGCTCGCGTGTTACCTCGTAAACGCGCTTCGTTACCTCGTTATAGAACGACGCATCGTTCGGCGATATACCGCCTGCCGCGACCTCGCTCATAAGAGACGAGAGCCATTTTGAGATGATCCCCGAAAGAGCACCGCCCTCGGGCGACGTCTTTGATGAGAGATTACGGATCAGCTCGCGGTAGGTCGCAATACCTGCACCCTTGCTTCCGCAAATGCGTCTTTCGGGTGAAAGATCGCAGTCGGCGGTAAGAAATCCGCGTTCAAGTGCGTAACCGCGCATGAGCTGCATAAGAAAGCTCTTACCGCTGCCGTATTTACCGATAAGGAAGCGCATAGCAGATCCGCCCTCGCTTACCTGATTAAGATCGGTAAGGAGAGCCGCGATCTCGTCGTCGCGTCCTATCGCGATATAAGGCGCACCGAGACGCGGAACGACGCCTGCTGATATAGAACGTATAAGCGAAGAGAGTATTCTCTTCGGTACGGTTACTTTTTCACTGTTTTCAACCATTGACTGATTTCCTCCATATAATCGACGACGATGGAAAATCCGTCGTCACCGTGCTCGACCGCAATATCGCCGAGCGTATCGTACAGGCGGTCGTTTATCGCTTCGCAAAGCGCATCGGGAAGGATGCCCATATCGTGCGAAAGCTCTGTAAAACCCTGTTTATCGTTGTTTATAAGGCAAATAAGCGCCTTTGCGACCTGATCGTCGGCTTCGTTATCATCCGGCTCGGGCGTCTTTTCCGGTATAACTATCGTTTCCGTTTCCTCGAGCTCGTATTCCTCGATGCCTTCGGTCAAAAGCTCGGTGGTTACCCAGGAATGCTCCTCGATATTCTTGGCGTCGGAAAGGGACAGCTCGTGACTGATCGGCTCGTAAAGAACGTCGTATTCGGGAGCGGGAGCGTCCTTTGTCTGCTCCTTCTTCAACTCCTTTTTATAAGGCGCAAAATATTCCTCGATAGCATGACGCAAGGGAAGAGCAAGATTCGGAGTGTGAAAACGGCTCCGTATACCGAGCATCGCGCGAACGTTATTTTCTGCAAATTTAATAGCGTCCGTTACCGCGTAACGAAGCTCCGCAGAGCGCGAGACCGATAGATATGATATATCAATTCTCCTCTTTACGTTATATGCGCAAAGGGCACCTACGAATGCGTCGCGCGTGGTCTTGATGGGCGTCATTGCGACCTTGCCTACCGGTGCGAAAACGGTAAGATGCTCATTTTCCGCCTTCGTGAATGCGTAGACAAACGCCGCCTTAATATGCTTATCGAAAAGCGCGCGGTTTTCGTCGGTTATAAACTTACTGTTTCTGTAATCGTACAAAGACGCGTAAGAGAACAGCGCCGTTGCGTACGGCGACCCATCGACGGCGTTAAGACCGGCATAAAACTCCTTAAGAGAACAGCTCCTTGCCGCTTCGCCCGATACCGACGGAGGGATGTATCTGCCGTCGAGCTTGTGAATAAGGCAGTAGTCGCATACCCATTCACTTAAATGACGGTCGAGCTTCGGAAATTCCCTCCGATAGCTTTCCCAAATGAAAACGAGCATATCGAGACCGTTTTCGGGAGGGAGAAGATCGGGGACGTTGATTATTTCGTAAATGAGAAGAAGGATATATGAATAATCCGCTTTTACCGTCTCGCCGCGTCTTATCTTGCTTCTGAAATAGAAGTAAAACTCGAGCTGACGTCTCGTCATCTGAACGTATTGCGGAGTAAAGGAGAAGAACGGCTCGCGCGGACATTCGTTGCCCTCACGGTCGAAGTATTTCACGGCGTTATTCCGAAACTGCTCGTAGAACGAGTATTTCGCAGGCCACAGTCGCACCGTTACGTTTTCGATGAGCGGATTGCGCTTCGGGGAATAGGAGAAAAGCGGCTCGTCGGAGGGGGTAAGCTCGATCGGCTCGTTTTTCTTCTCGTTCTTGTCACCGTAAGCCGCGGCGGCATAGGAAAGATGCTTCGTCTCTGCAGTCTTGAGTGCCGCCTTTGCTCTTTCAAGACGGTCGGACTGGGTGGCGGAAGCAGTCGAAGCAGGATCGTTTTTTCTCATTTCGCTAAGACGCTTCTGCCAACCGTCGTTTTTCGGTATCGGCGCGCCCTTGCGCTCGGCTTGAGAATTGACCTGTATCTCTACCGTATCGGTATCGTTCGAAAACACAGCGCCGATCTTCTTTTTCGGGAGCATTTCGTCAATATCCCAGAACTCGTCGTTAAGATCGAATGTGTTAAATCCCTTTTTCGACATATCCTTCCCCCTTTCCCATTATTGGTATCATATAAGTATAGCACATAAATTACGGTGTGTCAATTATTATACCCACAAAATAAAAATA
>JAFTTT010000032.1 GCA_017466625.1 Clostridia bacterium | reverse complement strand
TAAAAAAGACACCCGAGAGGGTGTCTTTTTTGCTTAAAACGTAATATCGGCATATTCGAAGTACTCTTCAATAACTTCCTTTTGTCTGCCGTAGAGGCCGCCTTTTTCCTTGATCGTGTCAGACAAGCGCATGTTTTCGGCCTTTGCGAGATGATAAAGAAGCTCGGTACACTCGTTTGTGACTGTATAGAGGACCTTGTTTGCTTCCTCGCGCTTTCCGTTCAAGATAAGCTCGGCGGCTTGCTTCTCGGCTTTTTCTGCCATGTCGGCAAACTGTGCCTCAAGCTCCTTAAGCTTTTCTCTTATTTCGGCAGCGAATTTGTCTTCATCGACTGCAACGAGCAAGCTTAAGAGCTTTACCTGCCACCAAAGGGAGGCGTCGTCGAACGCTCTGTCTGCCGTTTGCATCTTCTCGGGAAGCTTGCCGACCATATACACGGGAATGTATGCGGAAAGGCAGGGCTGTGCAGGCGCATATCGCGCAATAATTCCGATCGTCTCGTCATATCTTGCCAGAAGTGAGGCGGACGTTTCGCTTTCGCCCCACTCGCGCATGTGCATGCAGATGCTCAAAAAAGTGCCCGCGGTCGCACCGAAGCGCGGCTCGATAAGCTCACCCTCGAAATGGTCGCGCAAAATATCCGAAAGAGATTCGAAATCGTGCATTTCCTTTTGAGAAAGGAGCTTATTCAGACGGCGGAATCGCTGTACGCCGAGCGGCTGACGTATAAGACGTCCCGAATACGCCTTTGCAAAGTCAAACGGCTCGTCGGGAGATAGCCATCGCTTTTCTCTTGCGATCCTTTCGGCGTTTTCGGAGAGGATATCGGCGTCCGTTCCGATGGAATAACAGTTAGAGATGCCCTGCATGGTCTTGACCTGCTTTGCAGCCCATTCGCGTCCTGCGGTCTCGAGAATCCAGCACTCGTCCTTGTCGACTATGTTGAAGGTGTTTTCGTAGGTGCGCTGTGTGAGAGCGCTTGCGTTTGCCTTCTGACCGTACTTCTTGAGCAGAGATGTGATGACCTCTATTGCCTCGCGCGCATTGGCGGCACGCTCCAAAGCAAGACGCAAAAGGTCCATTCCAAGTATACCGTCCTCGGTCTCGGGCTCTAAACGTGAGCCCTCTGCCTCGTTGCCGATAACAAGTCCCTTTTCGTTGTAGCCCATCTCAAATCCCCATATCCAATAGGGTCTTGAGCCAACGACCGAGTATGTCTTGCGCACCTGAGGTATCGTTATGTGCGTCGTTTCTACCGTTGCCCCCTCGGGATATTCACGTCCCTCATAAAAGCAAAGCGGCTGCGGCTCGCCTGTCGGACGGTCGCTGTTTTTAGCAAGTATATTTTTTCCGTAACGCGAGCAGGCACTGTTCACGAGCATAGTATCACATGAGAACATATAAAAGCTTCCTCTCTGATTTATAATCTCATTTTACTACTTTTGCTCCGTTTTTTCAATACCGTTTTGAAATATGCTGATAATACTGTATTGAAAAGGGCGTAATATTATGATATAATTATTATATCAAGGCGGAAGGGAGAGACAATATGTCAAAAATATACGACCTTTTCAAAGAAGCCGCAAAAAGCTCGACTGTGCCGACGACTTTTGAAAAAATGAATCTCGTCAGATTCAGTGACGGTGACAAGAATTATGAGGTCTATTTTACGGCAAAGCGCGCGAACAAGCGCACGATCATAAATTGCGTTGACAATTACATCGAATGGGAACAGCTTCCTATGCTTGCTATGGGTTTAGGTGGAGCAGTTCACGGAATAAAAAAGGAACGCATATTAAGCGCAACGCCGTCTAAAGAATACGTAAGGATCGTCGTTATTATGGGTAAGCCGACTGTGATAACGGGTCTTGACGACGGCATATTCCGTTCGGCGAATAGGTTTGACGAGAGCTTTGTGAACGTGATGTCGGAATCACGCTTCAAAACACTTGAAGGGAAGATATAAAAGTGAGCAAAACACTATATGATGAGGCGCGTCTGACGGTGAATGAGATCATCGAGAAGGCATCGCTTAAAAAAGGAAACATACTTATAATCGGTTGCTCGACGAGCGAGATCCTCGGCTCGAGGATCGGAACGAATTCCGCGCCCGAAGCGGCGGCAGAAGTCTTTTCGGCTCTTTACGAATCCGCGCAAGAAAAGGGCATATACCTCGCATTTCAGTGCTGTGAGCATCTTAACCGTGCTATAGTAATTGAGAGGGAAGCGGCGCCGAATCTTGAAACGGTGAACGTTATTCCCCAGCCGAAGGCGGGCGGATCAATGGCAACTCAGGCGTATAAGTCATTTGCCGACCCCGTAGTTGTCGAAGAAATTAAGGCAGACGCAGGGCTTGATATAGGCCTCACTCTTATCGGAATGCATCTTAAAAAGGTCGCAGTTCCCCTGCGTTTGACTAACGATCACATCGGCGAGGCGCTTGTTGTCGCCGCGCGTACGCGCCCGAAGTTTATCGGCGGAGTCCGCGCCGTTTACGATGAAAAAATGATATGACGAAAACATCCCCGACGCCAAGCGTCGGGGATGTTTTTTATGCTTATTTCGACATATTAGTTTAATATAACCGATAAGAAAAGAAAGTTTTCAAAAATCTATTGATTTTATTCGTAATATGAGATAAACTATATAAGTAATAATATGACTATTTACAGAGGAGAATTCAATGAATAACTTGTTGAAGCGCGGCTTTGCTTTTGTTGTCGCCCTGGTATGTTGCATAGCAATACTGCCTGTGACCGGCATGAAGGCAGACGCCGCAACCGTAAACTACGTTTACAGCGGAAACGGAGATTACATATACAACTGGGGATCGAGAGGAACGGTAGCGACGTTTTTGTCGCCGAATGCAGAAGCATTCTATGACGATCACGTTTCTTATGACGTGCTTTCTTCCTATTCGGGCGGAACGAGCAAGTCAAACGTACCCAGCAGTGCTATGTACAGCGCCTTGAAGAGCTTGATGGCGGGCGCACATTCTCATATTACCAACTATAGCGAAACCAAGGACCTTTATCAATATACCGACTGTCAGAATAGCGGCGGAAAGATATCGTCCTTCTATTCAGGTAAGGCGATCGGCCCATCCTGGGACGGCGGATGGAACCGCGAGCATACTTGGCCTAACAGCAAGGGACTCGGCGGAAGCGACGAAAACGATATAATGATGCTTCGTCCTACGTCGACGAGCGAAAACTCCTCCCGCGGTAACACCGCTTACGGTAAGAGCAGCGGATATTATAATCCCAACAAGGAGTCAAACGGTGCGTATGACCTTCGCGGTGACGTTGCCCGTATATTCCTCTACGTATACGTGCGCTGGGGCAACACCAGCTATGCTTGGGGTACGGGCGGCGTAATGGAGAGCCCCGAGGTTCTTCTTGAGTGGATGGAAGCAGACCCCGTTGATACCTGGGAGCTCGGACGTAACGACTCGGTTGAAGCTATTACCGGTACCCGTAACGTATTCGTAGACTATCCCGAGCTTGCATTCCTGCTTTTCGGCGAGGAAGTTCCCGACGGTATGACCACTCCCTCCGGCGAGGGCGGCAAGAAATGCGATCACAATAACTTCGATTCCGGCACGGTCGTCAAGGCAACCTGCACGACGGGCGGATACACTCTCTACACCTGCCGCACCTCCGGATGCGGTTACAGCTACAAGGCAAACATAACTCAGGCAAAGGGACATAACTACGTTTCGGGCGTTTGCTCCACCTGCGGAGAGGTCAAACCCGTTGAGCCGCCTAAACCCACCTATGCCACGACTCTTGTTCCCGGCAAGGCGTACAAGCTTGGCTTGTACTCGACCGCTAAAAGCTCGGAGTATTACTTCATGGGTACTATGTCGGGTTACTACGGCGCTACCGATACCGCCTATGACAACGGCGTCGACGTATTCGTTGAGAACGCTTCGGGCGGTTACTACCTCTACTTCAAGGACGGCAGCAGCAAGCAGTACATAAATCTCGTTCAGAGCGGAACGCATTTTAACTTTACGTATGGCAGCTCTGCAAGCTCCGTATTCACTTGGGACAGCGCGAAGAGCTCGCTCTACACCACCGTTTCGGGTGAGATCTGCTATATGGGTACCTACGGACAGTACGTGACGATGGGTGTCGTTCGTACGTCGAAGATGCAGGACACCGATTACTTGGCGCGTATGTATACAATGGATACAAGCAGCAATACCCCCGACACGTCCTGCAAGCATACAAATACCACCGTTGAGGGAGCAAAGAAGGCGACCTGTACGGTTGACGGACATACCGGAAAGACACGTTGCACTGACTGTAACGCTATCATAAGCGCCGGACAGACGATTCCCGCGACGAAGCATAAGTGGGTAGATGCCGACTGCTATAACCCGAAGACCTGCTCGGTATGCGGCGCAACTGAGGGAAGCGCACTCGGCCACGAATGGAGAGAAGCAACTGCAACGCACCCCAAGACGTGCGATAACTGTGGCCTGGTCGAGGGCCAGGTGCCTCCCGTGACGACTCCCGGCGGAACTACCGTCGGTGACGGAACGACTGTCGGAGACGGAACTACGGTCGGCGACGGAACTACGGTCGGCGACGGAACCACCGTTGGCGATGGAACTACCGTTGGCGATGGAACTACCGTCGGTGACGGAACCACGGACGCTGACGAAACGACCGACGGAACCGAGTCGACAACTCCCGAGGTGACAGGACCGATAGATACGACTGACGTCGGAAACGGCAAGAACAATAAGAAGAACGATAATTACGTCGTTCCGATCATTGTTACGGTAGTCGTTGTAGCCGGCGCAGGCGTAGCGATCGCAATATTCATCAACAACAAAAAGAACGCTAAGATATAAATAAAAAGAACGCGGAAATTTCCGCGTTCTTTTTATTTTCTTAATCCCTTTGGATAATGGTTTTTCATCATTCCGTCACTTGCCTTGCCCCATCCGAGAGGGAAGGAGTTGTGAGCTACTACGTGCCAGCCCTTTTCGTTATCGCATGGAACGACGTTTCCGCGCAGGTAGGAGCAGGCAGATTCGAAGTCGACGGAGAACGTCTTTTTTACCCTCGTCAGATCGAGCGCCTGCGCTAATGCGTGCGACGGCTCAAAGCGGTTTCCGTTTATAACAGTGCCGAGATGTAATCCGTGGCGCAGCGTGCGCAGTCCTTCACGCGGCGACGTCAGATCACGAGGGCAAAGATATAACTGTTCTCCGAAAAGGCAGGGAACACCGTCGAGCTCCTCGTCGGTCACGCCCTTTATGTAATCAAGAAATAGCTTGTAGGCGCTTTCGGGAGACAACTGCCCGCGTCCGTTACTTTTGTCCTTCGGCTTTTTCTTTTCGGGCTTACGCTCTTTTGCGGTAATGATCGGTGCGTCTGCCGACTTGTGAAGAAGCGCCGCAAAGTGACCTTCGCCATCCGCGTGATGTGGAAAGACGCGAAGCGTCCTCTTCAGCTGCTCGGCAAGCTCCTCTCCGCCCTCGACCCATTCGGGCCTTCCGCCGGCGATAAGTCCCTTTTCGATACATTCAAGCACCGCTTGATTTTTCGGCAGAACGACCTCAAATTCGGGGTGATTTCTAATGAAATGCAAAATTACGCCCTCGTTTTCCTCGGGAGCGAAGGTGCAGGTCGAATACGTAAGATATCCGTCGGGCTTGAGCAGCTTTGCGGCAGACTCGAGGATGTCCTTCTGACGCTCGGCGCAGAGGTCGACGTTCTCTTGGCTCCACATCGTAAGCGCTTGCTCCTCCTTGCGGAACATTCCCTCGCCTGAGCAGGGCGCGTCGACTACGATCTTGTCAAAAAAACAAGGAAAATGCGGCACAAGCTCACTCGGCGCGTGGCAGGTGACGACGGCGTTAACGATTCCCATTCGCTCGATGTTCTGCGACAGTATCGCCGCTCTTTGCGGATGTATCTCGTTTGACACAAGAAGTCCGTGACCGTTAAGTGCGGCGGCAAGCTGCGTGCTTTTACCGCCGGGTGCGGCGCACAGATCGAGCACCTTATCACCCTCTGACGGCTGAAAAAGGGAAGCTGGGAGCATTGCGCTCGCCTCCTGAATGTAATACGTACCGCTTTCGTGATACGGATGCTTGCCGGGACGGGTCTTGCTCTCGGGATCGTAATAGTATCCGTTCTCCGCCCACGGAACGCGCTCGCCAATGCACATTAGCTCCGAAACGTCGCTTAAGCAAATATTATTCTTTTTCAAAGGATTCAGACGCAATGACGGGGTGCTCGGTCGGTCGTACGAGGACAAAAAAGCATCGTATTCATCGCCGAGCATCATTTTCATTCGCGCGCGGAAAGCTTCGGGAAGATTCATTTGTATACTCCTAAAAAGATCTCTTCACTATTATAATACAAAAGGCGCGATCCTGCAATATTTTTTTCTTAAACCCCTTGACAAACATAATACCTCGTGATATGATGTATTATGTAAGGAGAGGTATGATATGGATATTCAGTTAAAAAGAGGACTGCTTGACGTATGCGTGCTTGCGGCGATAAAAAACGAGGACTCGTACGGCTATAAGATCATAAAGGATTTGAAGCCGTACATCGAGCTTTCGGAATCGACTCTGTATACTATCTTAAAGCGTCTTGAGAGCGCGAATATGCTGACGGTTTGGTCGGCAGAGCACGGAGGGCGTCTTCGCAAGTATTATAGGATAACGGATATCGGACGGAAAAGAATAGAAGAATTCAAGATCGAATGGAAAGAAATAGTTTCGATATATAACTTCGTCGCAAAGGAGGACGTTAGCGATGACAAAAATTGAATTTCTTGATGCGCTCGATCAAAAGCTTTCGGGACTTGCCGAAAACGAGATAGAGGAACGCTTGCTATTTTACAGCGAAATGATCGAGGACCGAATGGAAGAGGGGCTTACCGAGGAAGAAGCGGTAGCGGCGATCGGCGATATCGACGAGATCTCGAAGGGTATAATGGCCGAATCTGCACAAGTGAGACCCGAACCCGACCCGAAGCCCGAAGCAAAGCAGAAAAGAAAGCTTGCCGGCTGGGAAATTGCACTTCTGATACTCGGAATCCCCGTTTGGGTACCGCTTATAAGTGCGGCGTTCGTCGTAGGCATTTCGCTTTTTGTGTCCGTATGGTCGATCATTATATCGATTTGGGCTTGCTTTGCCGCGCTTGCGGTCGTTTGCCCCTCTTTGCTTGCGCTCGGAGTTGTACAGATCGTTAAAGCCGGGACGATAACGGGAATCGCGCTTATCGGCGCATCGCTCATCTCTGCAGGTCTTACCGTATTTGCCTTCTACGGCTGCTTGGCTCTGTCAAAAACGACGATCAAGCTTACCGTATGGATCTGCATGCGCATTAAAGGGCTCTTTACCAAAAAGGAGGTGGCGTAATGAAGAAAATGAAGCTTGCAATGATAATTGCGACTGTTCTCATTCTTATCGGCGGCATGATTTTTGCATCGGCAATGACGGCGCACGGCTGGGATTTCACGAAGCTGACCACCGTTAAATATGAAAGAGACACCTATGTTTTTGAAGAAAAGATCGAAAACGTATCGCTGATATCGAATACAGCGGATATAACCGTTCTTAAGTCGACCGACGGAAAGACCAAGGTCGTGACGTATCTGCCTGAGGGTGAAAAGCATACCGTAAGGCTGTTCGAAAACGCGCTTTTGGTCAAAAGCGACGACGGCTTCAATTGGTCAACGCTCTTCTCGGTAAACTTCAAACAGCCAAAGATCACACTCTACCTTCCCGAAGAGGAGTATAGCTCACTAAATATCAAAGCCGATACAAGCGACGTTAAAGTATCGAGCGGTTTTACCTTTGATACTATTTACGTCAAGGTATCGACGGGAGACGTAAAATGCGGCGCATCTGCAAAAGGCGGCTTGAAGATCAAGGCAACGACGGGTGATATTCATGCAAATGACGTATCGGCAGGGAACATTGATATAACGACATCTACGGGAAATATTAAGCTTAAGAATATTAACTGTATCGGTGACGTTAAAACCAAAATGTCAACGGGCGACGTTGAACTTACGAACGTCAACTGCAAAAACCTGACGGTAAACGGCGACACGGGCGACGTTGAGCTGAAAAACGTAATTGCGACAGAGAAATTTTATATAAGCACCGACACGGGCGACGTTGAGTTAAACAGCTCCGACGCGTCGGAGATCCGTATCAAGACAGACACAGGCGACGTCGAGGGAACGATCCTTTCAGAAAAGATATTTGTTGTAAGAACGGACACGGGAGATATTAACGTTCCCTCAACGACGACGGGCGGTAGATGTGAGATAACGACCGACACGGGCGATATCAAAATTAAGATAAAGTAATAAAAAGCGCCGATGATTCGGCGCTTTTTTATACGAAATCCTTGCCTTAACGCTTTTTTAATGATATAATAACGAAAGAACCTCGCAAAGGGTAAAAAGGAGAACACTATGAATACTTTTTTTGACAAATTCCATATCGGTACCTATTATTTTCAGAAAAACGCAAGAACAGAGCAGGGAATTAAGGATCTGAGTGAAAGCGGCATCGACGTCGTTTTCGGCGTCGATAACGATAGAGAAATGCTCGACCTCTTCTATAAAAACGGAGTAACTGCAGTAGTTGCAGGCATCGTTCCCGGTTGGTTCGGCGGTAACGGCGACAACGCAGGTACGATGTGTGAAACCAATAAAAGAGAAGCGTATATAAACGGAATAAACGCTTTCGTTGACCACCCCGCTATCGTCGGTATCGACGCGGGCGACGAGCCGTCGAGCGTTGATTTCCCCTATTACGGACAGATGATTTCTCTTATGAAGGAGCTTGCTCCGTCGAAGTTCCCTTATCTCAATATTTATCCTTCTTACGGTATGCTCGCCGCAAACAGCGAGGAGCAGTCTAAAAAGGAGCTCGGCACCCCCGATTATAAGGGATATATCGATGCATATATAAAGAATATAGACCTCCCCTACATCAGCTTCGACCACTACTATCTCACATCAAGCCCCGAGCGCCTTTTCTCCGACCTTAATACAGCCGCAAAGAGTTGTAAGGAAAACTGCAAAAAGCTTTTCTTCATTGGACAGGTAAACTCGCTCGACCCCGAGCACTACGTAACCGAAGAAGAGCTTGCATTCCAGGCGTTCAGCGCATTGGCATACGGCGCGAAGATGATTTCGTGGGCTTGCTACTCGATCGGTTGGTGGAATCATAACGTTCTTGACGCGGACGGAAACAAGACCGAGCAGTACGACAAGCTGAAAAAGATCAACGCAAGCGTACGCGCAATTGCAAACGACAGCTTCGGTTTTAATTGGGTCGAAACCGTACGTGCGAACGGCAGCGATAACCACTGCTGCTTCAAGAGCATCGAGGTCAATAACGATGCTCTTATCGGTAAGTTTGAAAAGGACGGCGTCTGCGCTATCCTGGTTTCCCCCGCAAACTGCGACGCAGGGGAATACGAGGTCACATTTACTGCCGAAAACGGAAAGACGGCATACGCAAACAAGTGCTGTGGCAAACAAAAGCTCGTTTTCGAAAACGGCACCTATAAAGTGACCTTCAAAAATACAGAAGCTTGCTTCGTAACGATTGAATAATAGAAAATCCACCGCATCTGCGGTGGATTTTTTGTCAGTATTTCGCAAGCTCGTCCTTGAGCGATTCGTTAAAGAAATCGGCAAAAAGCTCATAGCCGCGCGGGTTAAAATGAACACCGTCGGCGATGTAAATATCGTTTGCCGTCATTGGCTCATAGTCAAATACGTCGAGATAGTGACATCTCGGCGTTTTTTCGGCGAATTCCTTGAGGAAGGAATTATATTCGCGACGGTCTTTTATCTGTGCCTCGGTAATGTCGCGGCATCTCGTCGAGCTCATGAGGTAGACCTCTGCCTCGGGAAAATCTGTAAGAGTATACGCGATGACCCTCTGCGCAAGTTCCCATGCCTCCTCATTCGTATATCCGAACGCGTCTGAATTTCCGGTGCTCGCGTATACGAGAACCTTCGGTTCAAGCGGACGGATCATGCGGGGGTAGTAATAGAGCTGATGCTCGGGGCAGCTCGAGCCGAATCCGCGGTTAATGCAGCATTGAGTGCCGCTTTTGCCGAGTACGGTCTCGCATAACGGCTTGTTTCCCCATTTGGTGCTCCAGCGTGTAAAATACGACGGACCGTAGAAAACGATCTGCCCCTTATTTATCGGCTCTTTTTCGCATTCGCGGACGGCGTCCTCCATCGAATCGTTCCAAATTTCAATGTGTCGTAAACCAACCTTAATCGGCATATTTTTTGCCTCCCTTTGACCTCGATTTAAGTCAAATATAGCACACAAAAATTTTCATGTCAAGTTAAGTATAAAATTAATATAAAATAATGTATTTTATTGTATAAAAAGGTTGACAAATATAGACATCGATGATAAAATGAAACTGTATAGTTATATCCGTCGAGTTTTGACGGAAAAATCAAAAAAAGAAAGTGGAGTATTTGCAATGAAGCACAAGTTTTCCAAAAAGTGGTTAGCACTTCTCCTCGGCGCATTTGTGGTTGTGGCCGCTATGATTCCGATGCTTACGATCGGCACGAAATCGGCGACAGAATCCATAAACCTTTATGCAAACACGGGTAGTTTCTCGAATAAGGTTATTACATGGACGTCATCCAATTTTACCTTCGAAAATGCCCAGAGCAGTTCTGCTACTGCAATTCGTGTATCGGATTCCGATCATTACAGAATGTATGGGAAAAGCGAAGTTACAATTACTGCCTTGAACGAAAATAACATTTCCAAGGTAGTATTTACAACAACAGCATCCGGTAATTATGCGACGGTCTTACAGACGAGTGTCAACAATAATAATGACTCTAATTTAAATGTAACGGTTAACGGAAAGCTTGTTACTATTACTATGACTGAACCCGTAAAGAGTCTTTCGTTTACTATGTCGGCTCAGTCTAGAGTAAACAAGGTTGAGGTGGAACTTGCAGCCGCTTGCGCCCACGAAAACATCGTAGCGGTCGGAACTCCTTCTGATGCTACTTGTACCGACGATGGAATTACCGCAGGTGAAAAGTGCGCTGACTGCGGCAAAATCATCGTTCCTCAGGAACCCATCGAAGCAACCGGTCACATCGACGAAAACGGAGACAGCAAGTGTGATACCTGCGGAACTAATCTCTGCACAGAGCACGTATGGGTAGACGGCGAAGTAATCACCGAAGGCGACTGCACGACCAACCGCGTAGTAGCTCAGGTTTGCGAAAAGTGCGGCGAGCCCGGCGAAGATAAAGTAATTACCGCACCCGGACATACTCCCGTAGTTGACGAAGAGATCCCCTCGACCTGTACCTCTACCGGTAAGACTGAAGGTTCTCACTGTGGAGAGTGCGGAGAGATCCTTGAAGCACAGACGACTACTCCTATCGCTCCCCACGACTTCGTTAATAACGTTTGTACTGTATGCGGAACAAGCGGACAGGAATATGTAAAGGTT